>CAKQPF010000009.1 GCA_934256705.1 uncultured Prevotella sp. | reverse complement strand
GTTATTGGTTGTCGGTTGTCGGTTGTTGGTTGTTGGTAAGTTACTACTATTCTACCGATAACCTACAACCAACGACCAACAACCGAAAACCAACAACCAACAACCATTTCTAACGGCAAATCAACAAAATGAAGCCCCGATTTTAACATTTGAAATTCAGGAAACGCATTCTCGGTCAGAAATATGCGATTCTCGCCATTTTTGTAATACGCTGAAGGTCAGAATATTGCAAAAGCACGCAGAATGAAAGGGGAGAGAAAAGAGGCTGAAAGCAGTGGAAATGCGGGGTAAAAGCATAGATATTAGGAGGTGAAAGCTTAGATATTGCTGGGTAAAAGCATAGATATTAGGAGGTAAAAGCATAGATATTGCGTTGCAATATCTATGCTTTTGCTTTTTCGGGGGATGGTTTTCGCTCTTTTATCCCTATTTTCCGGATTTCCAGGGGCTTGGGGATGGGATTTCCGTTGGGGAGAGATGGGGCAGGAATGGGGGCTTTTTAATGAATGTGAAGGAATGTGAATGGGGGCGGATGAGGGGATGAGGGGGTGCAGAACCAAGGACAGTTCTGAATTGGGATAGATGGAGGGAGGAGGGCTGTTTATAGAAAGGGAGATGAGACATTATGGAAAGGGGGAGAAAGCATTGAGGAAAGGGAGAGAAAGCAATGCTCGGGCTGGAAATAAAAGAGCGGTGACACTGATGAAGTGCCACCGCTTTATGGTGTGTGTTGGTCGGGCTGGGGAATCCCATGCCAGACCTATGGATTGGAAATCGTTCGATTAGAAGATGCGCTTCTTGCCGTTCTGGATGTAGATCTGTCCCTTTACAGGCTTTGTGATTTCGATGCCCTGGAGGTTGTAGATCTTGTTCTGCTTGTTGCTGTCAGCAGCCTTAACGTCCTCAATGCCGGTATATGTGACTTCATCCACCACGGTGATGTTGAAGAGATACTGCTTGCCGTTGACCTCGAAGCAGAATGTAGTGGCAATCTTCCATGTTTCCTCTTCGATGGCTGTAGAAGCACTGACACCGTAAACGTCCCACTCTGCATTGTCAGCATTGTAACCGATACCGAAGGCACCGTCGCCACCAGCATTGTATGAGCCGTCCTTGTCGAAGGTATAGCCACTGGATGGGGTGACATTGACATTGGTGAATGTGCCGGAAGCAGTCATTACCTTAAAGTAACCGCTGTCATCGTTGAGGAGTTCCTCTGCGGTAACGCCGAGAGCCTCAGCAGCCTTGGTGAGGTCGATGGTGAAGTGCTTGTCCTCATCCTTTGAAGAAGCGATGGTCATATTCTCAGTGCCTACAGTCTCGGCAGACTCGATTGCGCTTACGAAAGTGATGTTGAAGTCCACCTGCACCATGTCGTAAGTTTCCTCATTGACGAGATAAACCTTAGCCTTATATACGTCGCCAGCCTTGTTTACATTAGGCACCTGGAACACAGCGAAGTCACCTACAGGCAAACCATTTGTGGTGCTCTGCAGCCAGCAGATACCTACCGGACAATCAGCATTGCCGCTCCAGAGGTGTCCCTGGCCGTTCGTGCCGAGCCATACGCCTGGCTTTGGATCACAAGCATACACTGAATAAGGGGCATAGAGCTTGCCGTCCTTCTGCAGGGTGTCTGCAAGTTCGCAGTAGAGTGTAGGAGAAGCAGTGCCTACAAGCTGCTGACACTCTTCCGCTGTGATGGTGAAAGAGGTCTGGTTATTGTCAGCGATATAAACATCAGTAGAGGCAATCACCTGCTTGGCCACCTTCTTTGTAGCCACAATGTTCCATGTACTATGGTCTTTCTGCTCCTTCTCCACCACGTTACACTTGATTGTGATGGTGAAATATTTTGATCCTGCTACATAGTAAACCTTGGTGGTGTGGGATGTTCCAGCCTTCTGATGCAGTCCGGCAAAGAGACCTACGCCAATCTTTCCAGGCTCGCCTTCCTTCTCTAAAGTGACGAAGAGAGGGCTTGTTTCGCCATCCTTCCAGCTGGTCTTGTGGCTTTCACCGTCCATCCAGTAGCCGTAAGCGCCGGCATCTGTGTTGCCAGGATAGAATGCGTCTTCATCCTTAGCCACCTTAAACTGGATTGCGGATTCGTCAGTAATGCCGAGGGCTGTCTTGATGGCTTCGAGATCCAGTTCCGTATAGACTACTCCGTAGTCGCCGGTAAACTGGTTGAATTCAAGCTCTACATCGACATTTCCCGTATTTTCCATCTCTGAAATGCTGGTAGTAGCCGCAGCTTCACACTTCACGTTGTAATTTACGAGATAATACTTGTCGCCATACATTATATATATATAGGCAGTAAGGTCGTCGCCGGCAATGAGTTTGCCAGGGAATTGTCCGAGATTACAGGTGATGGAGTCGCCGTCAATCTTGAATTGCTCGATGAAAATCTTGTCTGTGTCACCGTAACCGGCAGCTCCCAATACAGGAGAATCCTCGCCCTGATGCTCTTCGCCCTGACCGTAAATGGTGGTGCGGAACCAGAAACCAGGAGCATTGGCAGTGTAAGCATTGGTCAATGTGTCGCTGGCAATACCGTTGTTATAGGTGTCATAATTGATGGTGTAGATGAGTTTGCTCATGTCCATCGTGGCGAATTTCTCGTATTCTACGCCCAGTTTCTCAGCTATTTCCTTGGCATTGACCTTCAATGCAGTGGCTTCATAGCCCTGAACATCGGTACGAACGGCCTTCACTGTAGCCTCGCCAGCCTTTGTCATCTTCTCGGCAAACTCGGAACGGAGCAATGTAGCTGGAGCAGGAACCTCAGCAGGAGTATTGATATTATAGGTAATATCGAAGGTAGCAGTCTTGCCGCCGAAGGTAAGAGCAAACTTCTTCGTGTTGCTTTCGCCGCCGGCGAATGCGTTAGGATACTGCAGGAGATAGATGGAGAAAGCATCCTCTGTGGCATCCCATGCTGACTCAGCATGATAAGCGGCGTTCTCGCCATAAGGCTGGAGACTGCCGTCCTTGCCAAACCAGATACCATTGAAGTTACCATTATAAGCGGAAGCATCGCCAGGCACGAGGGCATCATCCACATAAGCCTGGAACATAGCGTCGCCGCTTGGAGTAGCACCTTCAGCGGTGTTGGTCTCATACCATGTCTTCAATGCGTTGACAAGAGTCGTGGTGTCTGTGCCGAGAGTCTGTGCCACCTCAGTCAATTTGAATGACGCCTGCACCGCTTCATAAGAACTGTTAGGATACTGCGTCACAGTCTTGGTGTACTGTGCATTTGCCGACAAACCCAAAAGGCTTGCTACGGCTGTCAGCAGAAGCTGTCTGACGTTTGGAGTAAATTTTTTCATAATTCTAATATGTTAGTTATTAGGCATGCAAAGCATAAGTGTAGAGGCCTTGCAACACGTTTTCTGAAATTCACTGCAAATGTAATATAAAAAGCGTTTACACGATATAAAAATAGTCTGAAAATATGATAGTTGGACGATTTTTGCATCAAATTGGACAATTTTGTTCATGCCGTTTTCCGGTTGGAGATATGTATTAGTTAATGGACTATATTGCTATCATTTAATTTGCATCATTTTACATTTCTTTATAATTTTGCACCCAAGAATAACAAAACCTGAATATAATGAAACAAGTCATTTCTTTAACCTGCCTGAACCGAACATTCGTATTCCTATGTCTGGCTCTCTTTTCATCAAACGCCATTGCGGCAGACCCGGAAATCACGGACCAAGTCCTGAAGATCACGGCATCAGTGGAGCCTGTCGGCAAACCTGTAAGCCTGATCAATGACGGCAATGCCACCAACAACGCACCTTACTGGTCCACGCAGCAAGGCGAGGCTTCCTATGGGAAATATGAATATGTGGAAATGCAATGGGAGACCAAGGTCAACGTGAGCACGGTCCAGGTGTTCTGGGCTACGGCTTCGGGCGACATAGCCCTGCCTTCCGAAGCCTACATCTCATACTGGAACGGCACGGAATGGGTGAAGGCGACCGAAATCACCAACATCCCCAAGCGAGGAATCTCAAGCACCACGACCGACGTGACATCCGAAAAGGTCAGAATATACATGAAGAGCGACAAGACCTGCGGCATACGCGAGGTGAACATCTACGGCAAAGTGGTCTATGACCCTTCGCTGGCTTATCAGTGGCCCGCATATTCTCCTACCCTGGACTATGACTACCGCAGCGAATATCCATCACTGCAGGCTCCTACAAAATTTCTTCCGGAGGACAACAACCAGAAAGGCTACATGGCAGATGGCTGGTGGGCTATCGCCTGGGGACCCAAGACCAGCTCCTATGTCACGGAGACTGCCAAGAGAAACATCCTGAAGAAGATGAATGAAGACTTCGCTTATTTCCGCGATGTCATGGGATGGCCACCGGACAAGCGTGCACGCAACGGCTATTACAGCACGGTGTATGTCTATGGAAGCGGACTCCACAGCGACCCGGCAGACTCTACAGCCAAGGGCGGATGGCAGAGTGCCACCTATTATAATAACTCCAGTTGGCCGATGGTCAACATCAGCTACTACCCTATCGCCTGCTTCGACCCGGCTTTCACCTACGACAAATACTACAGCAGCGCCGTGACTGACCAGACATTCCAGCAGAATGCCTGCGTGCATGAAGGCATACATGCCATCTTTGCCGACCTGGAAGGATGCAAACAGTCCGCCTGGTATCAGGAAGCCGGCAACACTTGGCTTCAGGCAGAGGCTGAAGTGATGAAGACAGGAAAGGCTCCTGAGAGCATGGGTTATCTCAGTGCAGGCAACATGATCGCACCTTTCATGCCTATCGAATGCTACTCTGGCTGGCTGCTCGATGACACTTTCGGCGGTCCGAGCGCAGAAGGAGTCAACATGTATAACGGCAGTCAGCAGATCTGCACATGGCGAAACCTCCTGGGAGGCGTGCAATATGGCGAACTTTTCCCTCATTTCGTAAGTGAAATCCTCGGCAAAGGCAGCATTCCGTGGATATGGCGTAATTGCAAGACAAGGGTATTGGAAGGCATGGCCAGCGCTTTGGGCGACAGACAGATGCGCCGACTGATTACGGAATACCGCGCCAGACAGGCCATGATCGACGTGGGAATGTGGTCATCAGCCTGCAGAAAACTGCTCAACGACAACTGGCTGGTGGACATAAAGCAGGAATGGTCCCCATATTCCAAGGCAGTGAAGAGCTGGCAAGCCACTCCGTATGCCAATATGTATAAATGTAATGAGGTGGACAGCGCAGGATGGTACTATCCGGAATACCGCACCACACCGGGATGGAGCGGTGCCAACCAGATTCCTCTGCACGTCAACGGAACCAAAGGCAATACCATCAGCATACATTTCAAGCCTCTCGGCACCAATATGGTATGCCAGTTGTGCTACCGCACCAAGCGAGGCAAGATACATTATTCACAACCTGTGCAGGGCGAAGGCGACGTGGCGATGACGCTGAAGGAAGAACCTGCAAACAATGTCGTCATCGCAGTGGTGACAAACACCGATTACATATATGAGAACGACGAGACACGCAAGCGCCATTTCGATTATCGCCTGAAGATGGGAGACAACGTCTATCAGCCCGCAAAGGCACAGATAAAATGGTATATGCACACCAACAGGCTCACAGACCCTACATTCAAGAATCCTGCTACAGGCATCAATGATGTCAACCAGACTGAGGAATCAGCCCAGTTTGCCATCGTCCTGGGCAAGACGACTGCACAGCCGGGCGAAGACCTGCCTATCAGCATCAAGGCGGCTGGCAGATACCAGATACCGGTAGTGATGTATTCTGCCAACGGCAGCAAGGTCTATTCACAGAGTTTCATGCGCGATGGCGACTATCATCTGCCGCATCATCTCTCTGCCGGCATATATATCCTGAAAGCTTATAATGGACGGGAGAGTTCCACAGCGAAGATTATTATAGAATAAGGTGGGCATCACATACTGCCGACATAAAGAAAAATAATAATCAAGGGAATAGAACCCACCGGAAATGATTGAAATAAAAACAAAAAAATACCCGTTTATGATAAACAAGAAACCGAGAATCAGAAAGACAGGCATCACGGCTTTGATGGCTTTGGTCCTGTCCACTGGAGCTGGACTGACACAGTCCTGCACTCAAGACGTATTGGAGGGGCAGCCGTCCTGGCTTGGCAACTCCATCTATGAGCGGCTCCAGAACTATGGCAATTACAAATACACCATTCGTCTGATCGACGACCTGGGACAGACAGCAGTATTGAACCGCACGGGAAGCAAGACGCTTTTCGTGGCTGATGACGCTGCTTTCGAGGAGTTCTTCAAATCAAATGACTGGGGAGTAAGACGATATGAAGACCTCTCCACCGGACAGAAGAAGATACTGCTCAACAGTGCAATGATCAATAACGCTTACCTCATCGAACTGCTCAGCAATCTCCAGGGCAATCCGCCACAGGAAGGTCTGTGCATGAGAAGAGAGACTGCTGTCTCCGTACTCGACTCCGTGTCACGCATCATGCCTGCAGATATGCCTGCCACAGAATACTGGGACAAATACAGAGGCAACGGCAAGGGCATCGTACTGCTGCAGGACAACACGGGAAAACCGATGATCCACTTCCTGCCGGCTTATATGCAATACAACAAGATTACTTCCAATGACCTCAGCATCCTGACAAACGGCGCTTCACAATCCACGTCCGATTCATGGGTAAACGGCAAGAAGGTAATCGAAAGCGACATCACTTGCAAGAACGGTTACCTGCATAAGGTGGACGGAGTAATGGTGCAGTCGGACAATATGGCGCAGATAATCAACAATCACGCCAACATGAGCACCTTCGCACGCATGATCAACCGATTCTCCGCTCCTTATTATGATGATGCTGCCACAAAGGAATACAACAGACTCTACAACAACAGCGACTCGGTATTTACCTTGAAATACTTCTCCGCATCGGGAAATACAGGCTATTACGGAGAGCAGAAGCTTGGAGAGGTCAGCTCTGACCCTAACGGAATCAACGTAGAGGCGAAGCTGCTCTTCGACCCGGGCTGGAACCAATACTTCCCTTCCGGCTCTTCCGACAAGGATCTGCATTATGATTGCGGCGCTATGCTCGTGCCTTCCAATCAAGCTCTGGAGGCATGGTGGAACGCTGGAGGCAAGGTTTTGCAGGATATGTACGGCTCATGGGACAATGTTCCGGTGAAAGTACTGGTGAAACTGCTCAACATAGGCATGATAAACTCATTCTCGGAGACCGTGCCTTCCAAGTTCGAAAACATCGTGGACAACACCACAAAGGTGTCAATAGGCATCACTCCTGCCGACGTGGACAGCTGCTTCATGGGATGCAACGGCGTGGTATATCTCACCAACAAGGTGTTCCCTCCTGCTGATTATTCTTCAGTATCATTCCCGGCTCTGGTCAACGAGAAGACCATGAACGTGATCTATTGGGGCATATCAAGCATTCCTAACAATTCATTCGAGCCTTATCTCAACTCAATGGATTCCTACTACAGCTTCTTCATCCCTACCAATACGGCGATGCTGGAGTATGTAGATCCATGTTCGTATGGCAATACCACACAGGTGCTCTATCAATTCTACTTTGACAATGACTCAAAGACGGTGAAGGCACACAGATACAAGTACGACCTTGCCAACCATTCCATCGGTGAAAGCCTCACGGATGCTACGGATTCACAGGTGCAGAACCGACTGGTCGATATGATAAACAATCTCATTGTGGTGGGAAATGTAGAGGATGGCAAAGTGTTCTACAAGACAAAGAGCGGTGGTTACCTCAAGATTGCCAACGCCGGAAAGGCTGGAAGCATGACAGTAGCCGGCGGTCTGCAGGTGGAACAGGGCAATGCCTTGAAGATAGAAAGCATCACCGACAAGAGCAAGGACGGCAACGGAAAGTCATATATCCTCAATGAAGCCATGCCGATGACAAGCCAGAAGTCGGCTTACGCTATACTGAAGGCTCATCCTGAGTTCTCCAGATTCTATGAATTGATAGCCGGCTCCGGTTCGGTATCTACAAAGGACGCGCTCATGATTGCCAAAAGCGGTTCCAATACCTGCGCTGACATGAACATATCCTTATTCGATGCCTATAATTATACAATGTATATCCCTACCAATGAGGCTATCGAAAAACTTCATGAAGATGGCTATCTGCCTTACTGGACTGACATAGAAAACCTCACTGTCAATGATTTCGGAGGCAACAACAACAATTTCAAGACCGCAAAGCAGGCTTTGTCCGCCCGAATCATCAATTTCCTGAAGTATCATATCCAGGATAATTCGGTCATCATAGGCGGTTCGGACAACAACAACGTGAAATATGAGACCTTCACCAACAATCCGGCAAACAAGCGTTTCTACAGTGTCACGGTGACTTCCGACAACAACAGCCTGGAAATAACCGACCAGACAGGAAAGCGTCACTCCGTGACCAAGACCTCCGGACTCTACAACATACAGGGACGTGAGTACTGGATAAAAAACAAAGACACCGACATGGACCTCATATACAACGCATCTGACGTGGTGGTTCACCAGATTGACGGTACCCTGATCTATAATCAGGCGGAACAGATGAACAGCTGGAGAGAGGCTGTAGGACTGTCCACTTCGAACAGTAAAGCCAGAAGGAGATAAATTATGAACAAGATATATTACAGAATTGCAATATTGGCACTGCTTTGCCTTTCAGCATTGCGAGTGTCTGCACAGGACATCACCGCCGTGCATGGTGTGGTGAATGATGAACTTGGCGCCATCATCGGAGCATCCGTCTGCGAGATTGATGCCAACGGACGTATCGTGGAATCCACCATTACGGACATCAACGGCAACTTCTCCATGAAGATACGTAACCCGAAGAACAAGATACGCTTCAGCTATGTAGGCTACAAGGCGGTCTCTTTGGCGATAAACAAGACGGAATATGACGTCAAACTGGTGTCTGACACCCAAATCGACGAGGTGACTGTCACTGCCAAACGCCGAGTGAACGGTGGCGGACTTGCCATTCCGGAACGTGAGGTCTCTTACGCCACACAGACCATTTCTGCTAAAGAATTTGAAGGATTGGGACTCAATACCATCGATGAAGCCCTCCAGGGACGTATCTCCGGTCTCGACATCGTTTCGGTTTCCGGTAATCTGGGAGCCGGAACAAGCATGCGACTCCGCGGTTCTTCGTCTGTAAGTTCGCTGACAAGCAGCAACCCTCTCATCGTGGTCAACGGCAATACATGGAATGTCGATATGAGCAATTTCGACATAAAGAATGCCAATGACGAGCAGTTCTCACAACTGCTGAACATCAATCCGGAGGACATCTCCAGCATCACTGTGCTCAAGGATGCCGCCGCCACAGCCATATATGGTTCGCAGGGTGCCAACGGCGTTATCGAAATCACCACCAAGCGCGGCTCCAGAGGCAAGCCTCAGCTCACGTATTCACTACGTCTTACAGGCACTTACCAGCCAAAAGGCTACAAACTGCTCAATGGTGACGACTATACCATGCTGCTGAAGGAAAGCTATTTCAACCCGGAACAGAGCGACAAGGCATCCAATATCCCTGAGTTGAACTACGACCCTACCTACTCTGAATACGAGCAATACAACAACAATACCGACTGGATTGACGCTGTCACACAGTTTGGACTGCGCCAGAACCATTATCTCTCAGTGACAGGCGGCGGCGAAAAGGCCACTTTCCGCATCGCCGGAGGCTATGACCATGAGACCGGCTCTGTCATCAAGCAGCAGCTGGACCGCTTTGCCACCCGCGTGGCTCTCGACTATTACGTCAGCGACCGTATCAAGATTTCCACCAACTTCGCGTTGACCTACACCAAAAACCAGAAGAATTACGATGACCTTCTGGCACTGGCTTACAAGAAGATGCCTAACATGAGCATCTATGAGCAGGACGCTGTGACAGGTGTCAACACCAATCGTTACTACACCATGCTCCAGTCTGCATCCTCAGTGTTCAATGATGACCAGAAGAGATACGTGAATCCTGTGGCAAGTGCCAATCTTGCAAAGTTCGATGACAGGACTTATGACATCACTCCTGAGTTTGAATTGAACTATCGTCTGATGGGTATGGACGAGGATCATACGCAGCTCAACTGGCAAGGACGCGTGTATATGAACATCTTCAATGAGTATATTGACAAGTTCTATCCGAGCGAACTGGTCACTGTCCCTTGGTCCAGCGGCGTCAATCTCTCGAATTCCATCAGCAACAAGAGCGTGGCATTCAACACCAAACAGACCCTGACATTCATCCCGGCATTCAAGAACAAGGACCATTCCCTCATGGCTTTGGCACGCTTTGAACTAACTTCGGGCAGTTCAAACGGTCAAGGCACAGACGGAAGCGGACTGCCTTCTGGCGGCATTTACAGTCCAAGTGCCGGCGGAATCATCTCCGGCTTGAGTTCCAGTTTCACGCAGTGGCGCTCCATGTTCTACACTTTCTCCACCCACTATGCCTACAAGAGCCGATATATGTTCGACTTCTCCGTGCGTGCTGACGGCACTACCAAGTTCGGTCCAGACCGCCGTTGGGGATATTTCCCTGCCGTTTCATTGCGCTGGAACGTGATAGACGAGCCTTGGATGAAAGCCACTGAGAACTGGCTTTCCATGCTCAGTATCCGTCCGAGCTGGGGTATCGTGGGCAACCAGCCTTCCACTGACTATCTCTACGTCAGCAAATATGCCACCAGCGACCGCTATCTCGACGTCTCCACCATGCGCCCTGTCAACGTGAAACTCACCGACCTGAGATGGGAAAAGAAGGAATCATACAATGTAGGTATGGACTTCGGCTTCTGGCAGGACAAGCTGACTGCCACCATAGACTGGTACACCGAGACCACACGCGATATGCTTATGTCAAATGTTCGCATCCCTTCCAACACCGGTTACTACACTTTGGCTTACAAGAATGTAGGCTCCATGCGCAACACCGGTTGGGAATTGAACATCAATACCAACAGACTCCTGAGATTCGCAGACAAGATATGGATGGACTTCAACGTGACATTGGGCAACAACAAGAATGAAATCCTCACCATGGATCCGCAGATTCTGGAGACCCTCAACTCCACATTCACCTATGGAAACCGCGAGATACTCCAGCGAGTGCAGGTCAACAATCCTTTCGGAGCTATCTACGGATTCCGCTTCAAGGGCGTATATCAGTATCAATATGACACCTTTGCCAACCTTTCACATGAGGAACAGCAGGCTTTCCTCGCTGCCGGCAAGACTGCTCCTGTAGCACAGAAGAACGACGGAAGCATCATATATGACGACAAGGACAAGCCTGTACGCATGATGTACAACTACTCAAACAATGCCAATGCAAAGAACTACAAGTTCAGAGGAGGCGATGCCATCTACGAAGACATCAATGAGGACGGTAACATCAATGAGCTCGACATCGTCTATCTGGGCAGTTCCTTGCCTAAACTGACCGGCGGTTTCGGTTTCAACTTCAACTACGGAAGCTGGAAACTCAATGCCCAGTTCAACTACCGTATAGGCAACAAGGTGCTGAACCTTAACAGACTGGACGCTGAAGCCATGGTGAACAACGACAACCAGAGCCAAGCCGTCAACTACAGATGGCGCAAAGAGGGCGACATTACCTCAATCCCGAGAGCCATGTATGGCAGCGCATCCAACTACAACACGCTGATAAGCGACCGCTTCGTGGAGGATGGTTCCTTTCTGCGTCTCAACTATCTGCAGCTCTCTTACGCCTTCGACCAGAAGTGGGTGAAGAAAGTCATTGGCTTGCGGGGCTTGCGTTTCTACATGAGTGCCAACAATCTCTTCTGCCTTACCAAATATACCGGTGCCGATCCGGAGATAGGTTACGGCAGTTATGGTGCCTCTGTGGATACTGGTCAGACCCCTCGTGCGAAATCATATACATTAGGTGTAACAGTCGATTTTTAATTACAAGATTATGAAACTGAAAAATAAGATATTGACAATCGGTGTAGCCGGAATGCTGGGAATGGGCTTTTCTTCCTGTTCCGACTTCCTTACCATCGACCCGCTCAACGAAATCGTGCAGGACAAGTTCTGGAACAGCAAGAGCGATGTCGAGAATATAGTGATGGGTTGCTATGCCGCCATGCAGTCGCAGACCGTCATCGACCGCATGATAATATGGGGAGAATCCCGCTCCGACAATATGGTGGGAGGAACGAACATAGCCAACAACGAAGGATTGCAGAACATCTTCAAGGAGAATATCAATGCCAAGAACGCCTATACATCATGGGGCGAGTTCTATGACATCATCAATCGCTGCAATCTTGTGCTGCTGTATGCCCCTGAAGTGGCTCAGAAAGACCCGAGTTATTCCGAGAGCGAACTGAACGCCACACGGGCCGAGGTGTCCGCTATCCGCGACCTGATGTACTTCTATCTCATCCGCGCCTTCCGTGATGTGCCTTATTCCACCGAGGCTTTCGTGGATGACACGCAGAAGATGGACCTCCCTGCCACTCCATTCGATGTGGTGCTCGACAATCTGATAGCCGACCTTGAGAGCGTGCGTCCATACGCCGTGAGGAAATATCCTGAGACAAAGCCGCTCTATCAGTATGGCCGCATCACCCGGGACTGCATTGATGCCATGCTCTGCGACATGTATCTATGGAAGCAGGACTATGCCAACGCAGTGCGATATGCCGACTATGTGCTGGAAAGCAAGACCAATGACTTCAGGAATGACAAGTCATACGGCTATGAGAGCGGCACTATGGACAGCAAACTGTTTGAAGGTTATCCTCTGTATAGCGAGAAGAATTCGAGCAGCGGCTCCATTTACGGCTTCGTATATGGTTATCTCTATGGTGACGAAGGATGCAAGGAGAACATCTTCGAACTGCTTTTCGACCCATCGGAGACCATGCCTTCCAATGGAAGCATTTCCTATCTGTACGGCAATATGACCACCTTCCCTGGCATCATAAAGCCTGCCGACTTCATCGCCAGCGATGTGGCAGACGAGCAGTTCAAGGTGTTCAAGGACAAATATGACATCCGTTACTACGAAAACATAGAGAAAGTGAGCTCTTCCATCTATGGTATAGGCAAGTATTCCAACATCTCTATCTACGTCACATCCAGCAATGCTGACATCAAGACCATGGGAACCCGACACACGGAGAGCAACTGTTACGCCCCTTGGGTGATCTATCGCACGGCTGATGTCATGCTGATGAAGGCGGAAGCATTGACCCAGATGGTCAGCAATGACCCGCAGACGGAGGAAGCGAAGGCACAGAACGACTCGCTGCTCAAGGCTGCTTATGAGATTGTCAATGTCATTGAGAAGCGTTCTTCCATAGCAGGAAACTACGAGAACATAGCTTACGAGAGCTATTCCAGCAGAAACCAGATGGAGGAACTCGTGCTCATGGAGCGTCAGCGCGAACTGATGTTTGAAGGAAAGCGATGGTTTGACCTTGTGCGCAAGGCACGCAGAGACGGCAAGACCAATTTCCTCGTGAACAAAGTCCAGCAGAAAGGTTCCGACAATGCCGGCGTGGTGCAGAGCAAACTCGCCAAGATGGACGGACTGTACTGGCCTTACAACAACGATGAACTCAAGGTAAACGGCAATCTCGTGCAGAATCCTTCTTACGGTTCTGGCAGTGCCACGACCGGAAGCGAGAAATAAAAGCAAGGAGAAACAAACCGTGGAAACCCGTTCCCACAACTATATCAAACGATAAACAATATGAATATGAAGAGCAAGATGAGATATGGACTGATGCTGCTGATAGGACTGTGGACCACAGTGTCTGTCATTTCAAGCTGTTCGGACGAGCCGGACAAGTCCAATTTTTATACTTTCAAAGGGCAGATGATCAGTGATTACCTGCTGGGCAATCAGGATTTCAGTGAATTCTCACGGATATTGGAGCGTGCCGGCATGATGAAGCAGATGTCAGCCTATGGTGCCTACACCTGCTTTGCCCCTACCAACGAGGCAATAGAGCGATACCTGAGCAGGAAAGGCATCTCTTCCGTCAACGACCTGTCACTGGAAGACTGCGACACCATCGCCCGCACACACCTTATCAGTAATATGTATGCCACGTCAGACATGAACACTGGCGTCATCTCCACTCCGAACATGAACCGCCGATACATAGAGGTGACCCACGGACTGGACAAGGACAGCAATGCTGTGGTGATGCTCAACAGGACTTCACACATCATCTTCGAACTGCAGGACGACTCTGTGGAGAACGGAATAATGCAGCCTGTGAGCGAGGTGTTGGAGAACAGTAACCGCATGTTGCCGGACATCATGGAGGAGAACAAGAGGATTTCGCTCTTCTCCGAAGCCCTCCAGGCCACTGGTCTGGCTGCTATGATGAGAAACACTTACCGTGACGCCTCTTACGACCCTACGAAATATCCGCGCTACAAATACACTTCCCACGTCAACAAGGAGACCGCCACAGCGCCTGACACAAAGGAATATGGCTTCACTGCCTTCGTGCCTACCGACTCGATATTGGCAAACAAGTACGGCATACATTCCCTTCAGGACCTTTACAGGAAGGCTTGTGAGATATACGACGTGATGTATCCGGAGGATGTGGACAAGGAAGGGCACCGCTTCGAGAACCTTTCCGACAGCGTGAACCCTCTCCGCCGCTTCATCGAATACCACATCATGGACCGCAAGATACAAGGTTGGAACTATCTGACTCCGCTCAATGACATCGGCATCATGACCACATTGATGAATCCCGTGGACTGGTATGAGACCCTCCTGCCGCACACCATGCTGAAGATAGAGAAGCTCACGATGCTGAAATACGCTGATGCTGACCCGATGCGTGAGCGTTACATCAACCGCAGACGCGATGATGAATACAGAATACGCGGCGCTCTCATCCAGAAGAATGTGGAGAACGAATACTCCAACCAGGCGATAAACGGATGGTATTTCTATGTGGATGACATCCTGGCATTCGATGAAACCACCCGTGACATCGTGGACAACTGCCGCATACGCATGGATTTCTCCACCATCTTCCCTGAACTTGAGACCAACGGCATCCGTCAGAACGGCAACGTGAAGCAGCAGGACCCGGAATATGACGAGACTGGAAAGTACGGTCGCAACTACTATTTCCCGAGCGGTTACCTGAAAGGCGTGAGGAAATGCACCGGTTATTTTGTCTATCGCCGTCCGCATGACTATTATGACTCTTATGAGGGCGATGAGTTTAATCTCTTCGGTAATTTTGATATAGAGTTCAAGATTCCTCCTGTTCCTTATGAGGGCGACTGGCAGATACGCCTCGGTTATGCCGCTGAATTCTCACGCGGTATCGCCCAGATCTATTTCGACGGCAAGCCGCAGGGCATCCCTCTCGACATGACAAAGGACCTTACCGACGCTTCCCTGCTCGGTGCTGAGTGGGTGCAGGACTACAACAGCATGAGCGATGCTGAGAAGTCAGCCGACTATAAGAACCTGAAGAACAAGGGATATTACCGTGGTGCCATGGGAGGTTACAGATATGACGGTGCCGGAGCAAGCACATTCCGCCAGTTTGTCACTGTCCAGATGACTCTCCGCCGCGTGCTCTGCACTGTGCATATCGACCCTAAGGAGGACCATTACCTGCGCATCAGATGCGTATCTACCGGTCAGACGGAGTTCGACCTCGACTATCTGGAGCTCGTTCCTAAGAGTGTATATGGTGTATCTGACGGCAGCAGCATGGAGGATCCATTGTAAAAACCCACTAAACCCCAACTGAAATGAAAATAATAGAAGCTTACAAGATACAGGCATTGGCCGCCATGACAGCGGCTTTATGCCTCACTTCCTGCTCTGACAAGTGGGATGAGCATTACGGCGATGCTTCCGAGGGCGTGGCAAAATCGACCCTCTGGGAGGCCATCGACGGCAATGCGGACTTGAGCAACTTTGCCAAGGTGGCAAAGGCATGCGGATATGACCTCACTCTTGACGGCAGCCAGACCTTCACCGTCTTTGCCCCTACCAACAGCAGCCTAAGCTCTGAGCAGGCCGACAGCATGATAAATCTCTACAATGAGAAGAAAGCGGCTGGCGTAAAGACGGCTGAAAACCCTGTGGTAAAGCAGTTCCTGCAGAATCATATCGCCCTCTACAGGCAGTCTGTCTCTTCCGTCACGTCCGACTCCCTGGTGATGATGAACGGCAAATACCAGCCTCTCACGTCTTCTGCCATAGGAGGTGAAGCCTTTGATGTCAGGAATGACCTTCACACCAACGGCATATTATACACCCTCAAAGGCAAGATAGACTACGAACCTAACGTATTCGAGTATCTCGCCATGGACAATGATCTGGACAGTGTATGCCATTTCATCGAGAAATTCGGGCAGTATAAGTTTGATGCCAGCCAGAGTGTGCCGGGCAGCATCATCGACGGCAAGACACATTATCTCGACTCCGTGATGGTGTATCGCAATGAATTCTTCGACATTTACGGCAGTCTGAACGAGGAGGACTCCACATACTGGATGCTCGCCCCTACCGATTCTGAGTGGAATCGCATGGTGGAAACCTATACTCCTTACTTCAATTATGACACGAAGGTGGACAATCGCGACTCTCTCCAGTATGTCAACACCCGTATGGCGATACTTGGAGCCACCATCTTCAATCGCAATTCCAACAAGGATGAAGCCTTCCGCGACTCTGCCCTGTCCACATCGGCACAGCCGGAGTCATACTATACGTATAATCCTGACGAGATGCGCACCAACAGATTCTATCGTCCGTTCGATGCAGGCGGCATCTTTGAAGGCACTGAGGACATCGCCCTGAGCAATGGCCACGTGCGCAAGGCATCCGATTTCCGCATCTCTCCATTCGAGACATTCCTGGTTCCGGTGAAAGTGGAGACCGAGACGACCTTCCGTCTTGACACTCTCGACAATGCCATCGACCCTTATACCGTGCGCAATGTGCCTGCCAGCAATCCTTTCTATGGCAGGATTTCAGGCAATGCCTTTGCAGAAATAGCTCCTAAGAGCCTGGGTTCCCAGCCTACAGTGACATTCAATCTGCCTAACATCCTGTCGAAGGTGGGCTATGACATCTATGTGGTCTTCGCCCCTGCTTTGGCATACGACACTCTGGCCACAGCCGAACAGCGTCTGCCGGTCAAGTTCAAGACCCGTATAGGCTATCAGTCGAGCGGTGCGACGGTATGGGAACGCCCTGTTTCCTCCACCACAAAGCCTGACGTGGTGGATACTGTCAAGGTGAAGAGCAACTACAAGTTCAAGACCTCCGGTTACGGTTTGGCAAAGCCTCAGGCAAAGATAAAGATCTTTACCGACGTGCCTTCCAACCAGACCGCAAAGTATCAGACCACCATGCGCATCGACTGCATCATCATCAAGCCGCATGATGCTCCTGTAAGTGAAGTCAGATGAAATGAAGATTTCTTATTAATCCTTCTTAATACGTATAAACAATGAACAGATATATATTATTCGGATTGTCAGCCTTGCTGTTTGGTGTCAACGGCGCATCTGCGCAGGAGGACGCCAAAGTCTCAAGCCAGCCTGCCAAGGCGGTGAAGTCGGTGAAGCGTTATCCTTCCCGCAAGGTGAAGGGATGCGTGGTCGATGCCGCCACCAATTCGCCTGTTGCGGGAGCACTGGTCAGCGTCGGCGAGATTCCCGGTTACAGTGTGCTGACCAATTCCAAAGGTGAATATTCGCTGGACGTGCCTTTGATTGCTTCTTCCCTCATCATCACTGCGCCTGATTACAACATGACAAAGATGGGACTGGCAAGCGATGAGATGCAGAAGAAGGCGTCTCTCTATTCCACTGCCTTTACTTCCGAGTACAGCAAAGGCATCAACGTCAATGCGAGCCAGAAGGCTTCCGGCTTCAGTTACTCGAATGCCACGAGCATCGAGGAGGAAGTGCAGAAGCAACTGGGCGCTGAAGTGCACACCACATCGCGCAACGGCAACTCCGGCACAGGCGGTGTGATGTTCATCAACGGTCTCAATTCACTCAACATCAATGCCCAGCCGCTCATCGTGGTGGATGGTGTCATCTTCGACCAGCAGTACAACAGACTGATGCTGCACGACGGTTTCTACAATGATATCCTCGCCAACATCTCCCCTAATGACATCGAGGACGTCACAGTGCTGCGCAACGGCACCGCCCTCTATGGCGCAAAGGGTGCCAACGGCGTGATCATCATCACCACACGCCGCAGCCACAGCATGGCGACACGCATCACCGCAAGCCTCTCCACCGGCATCACCACCAAGCCAAAGTTCTATGACATGATGGACGCAACGCAGTACAAGAGCTACGCTTCCGACCTGCTTGCCACCACGAATACGAAGATCACCAACTTCAAGTTCCTCAACGAAGACCCTACCTATTATTATTATCCACAGTATCACAACAACACTGACTGGAAGGACCAGGTCTATCGCACTGCAATCACGCAGAAATACAACATCAATGTGGAAGGTGGTGACGACGTGGCTGACTACAATCTGAGCCTCGGATACATGGCAAACCAGACTCCACTGGAATACAATGACCATAACAGGCTGAACATCCGATTCAATGCCGACATACGTCTGACGCAGGCTTTCAGCGTGGCTTTCGACGCTTCCTTTGCCAATCAGACGCGCAATATCCGCAATGACGGCGCACCGGAGGGATATGATGAGGGCACTCCTACTGCCCCTTCGTTCCTGGCTTACGTCAAGAGCCCGATGCTGAGTCCTTACGCTTATGCCAACGGAACGCTGAGCAGCAGTTACCTTGACATCAACGACGAGAGCTATCTGGACGAGGCTTTGGCCAATTATTCCAACTACAACTACAAGCTCGGCAATCCTTACGCCATCAATGAATATGCTGATGCCGAGAACAAGAACCGATGGGAAAACTCAATGGTCAACCTTGCCATCAAGCCGAAGTATCAGTTTAATGACCATCTCTTCGTGACCGAGCATTTCAGTTACAACCTTGTCAACACCAACGAGAAATACTATATCCCTATCAGCGGCGTGCCTGACTACTACGTCAGCAGCGTAGGCGCATACCGTGAGAATGAGGTACGCTCCCTGTTCTCAAAGCAGAACTCCGTGATGAGCGACACCCGCATCGACTGGAACAACCGCTATGGCGCGCACTCCATACACCTCTTCGGCGGTGCTCGCATAAATTGGGAAAGCTATACGCTCAACAGCCAGCTGGGATATAACACGGGCAATGACAAGACTCCGTTCATATCAAGCTCTCTTCTCAATGTGAAGACCGGCGGAACCAATGACAACTGGACTTCAATAGCATGGTATTCACAGGCTGAATACAACTATCTCCAGCGCTATTACCTGCAGGCTAACCTGACGATGGAGGCTTCTTCACGCTTTGGCAAGGATGCTGACGGCGCACTGAGTTTCCTTGATGCCGCATGGGGAGTGTTCCCTGGCGTGCAGGCTGCCTGGGTAGTGAGCAACGAACCTTGGTTTGACGTGCCGGCAATAGATTTCCTCAAGGTGAATGCCGGCTACGATGTGAGCGGCAATGACGACATCGACCCTTACGCCGCACGCAGCTATTTCACTGCCACGAAGTTCCTTCAGACCGTCTCCGGCCTCGTGTTTGACAACATCGGCAACAACCATCTCAAATGGGAAACCACAAAGAAATGGAACGTCGGACTGGAAACCAACCTCTTCAACAACCGTCTGAACCTTCGTTTCAACTATTTCAACAGCCGTACCGACGACCTCTTGACCTATCAGTCACTCAGCTATGTGTCCGGCCTTGAGAAGAACTGGTGTAACGGCGGCTCGCTGAAGAACAGCGGATTCGACGTTTCCGCCTTGGCGAAAGTGGTGACTTCAAAGGATTTCTCATGGGAACTCGGTGGAAGCATCGGCCATTACAAGAACGAGATAGTCTCTCTGCCGGAAGGCAAGAAGTATATCGACAACACCGTATATGGCGCTACTGTCAGGACTCAGGTGGGCAAACCTGCCAACCTCTTCTATGGCTACCGCACGGCGGGTGTGTTCAAGAGCACAGAGGATGCACTGGATGCCGCCCTCTACATCATCGGTGCCAACGGCATTGACAGGAAATACTTCAGCGCCGGCGACATGCAGTTTGTGGATAAGGACGGCAACCATATCATCAACAGTCAGGACTGTGAGGTGATAGGCGACCCTAATCCTGACTTCTATGGCAATATCTTCACCTCGTTCGCCTACAAGCGTTTCCGCCTTGATTTCAATTTCAACTACAGCGTAGGCAATGATGTCTATAACTATATGCGCCAGCAGCTGGAGTCTGGAAGCCGATACATGAACCAGACCACTGCGCTCAACAACCGTTGGCAGAGCGAAGGTCAGGTGACGAATATGCCTAAGGCCACCTTCCAGGACCCGATGGGCAACAGCCGTTTCAGCGACCGCTGGATAGAGGACGGCAGCTATCTCCGCCTGAAGACCGTCACATTGAGCTACTCACTGCCTATGGACACCAAGTTCATCAAGGGATTCCAGTTCTGGATTCAGGCCAACAACCTGTTCACATGGAGCAAGTACATCGGCAGCGACCCTGAGTTTACCATGACATCGGGTGTGATAGGTCAGGGCATTGACCTCGGTCAGTTGCCTCAGTGCCGCAGCTTCCTGGCTGGTGTAAAGATCAATCTCTAAGTTTATATTAAAGATATTAGTTATGAAAAAGTTATCATATATCATCATAATGGTGCTGATGGGAGGGATGAGCTCGCTGTTCGTCTCCTGCGGTGACTTCCTCGACCAAGAGTCAGACCGAGTGATTTCGGCAGACAAAGACCATCTCAACACGGCTTCCGACACGCTCTATTCCGTGATAGGCATCATCAACAAGATGCAGGCGCTGTCCGACCGCACCATCCTTCTCGGAGAATTGCGCGGCGACCTCACCGATGTGGTCAGCAAGACTTCTGCCGACCTGCGCGAGATTTCCAATTTCGACATCTCTGCCGACAACAAATACAATTCCCCTCGCGACTATTATGCCGTGATCAACAACTGCAACTACTTCCTTGCAAAGGCCGACACTCTGATCAAGAACAGCAAGAACGAGTATATCTTCGGCAAGGAATATGCTGCAGTGAAGGCTTTCCGCGCATGGACTTATCTGCAGCTGGTCATCAACTACGGCAAGGTGCCTTTCATCACCACGCCTATCCTGACCAAGGATGATGCCGACAGAGAGTATGAGATGAAGGACATTCAGGGAATATGCAATTACTTCGTCAATGACATTGCGCCGTATGCCAGGACAGAGACTCCGGGATATGGCTCCATCCGAGGCAATGATTCCAAGCTCTTCTTCTTCCCTGTCTATCTCCTGATGGGCGACCTGAACCTCTGGGCTGGCAATTATCGTGATGCGGCTCTCTGCTATTACAATTACATTTCCACACGCAACGGCTCCAACTCCGCCTACCCTACGGACGTGAATATAACGAGATGGAGCAAGACGGACAGCAAATGGACTTTCTCATCGGACAGCTGGAGCGGCAAGTTCCGCGATGAAACGAGCAACTCCCTCTCCGAACTCATCACCGAAATCCCCGGCGACTCAATCCCTTCCGAGGGCAATTACAGCGAACTGAAGGACCTCTTCTCGGCTTCTGTCAACAACAGTTATCAGGTGTCACTGATGCCGTCACAGGCTCTCAGAGACCTTTCCAAGGCGCAGAAATATTGCCACCTCAACTCTGAGAACGAGATATCCTATGCTCCTGACAACCTTACTGGCAGCAGCACCGGCGACCTTCGCTTCCGCTCCTGCATTTCCGAGAACAACGGCAACTTCACCATCAACGGCACTAAGGTGGACAACTACGTGACTAACGACAAATATGCCACCCGCAATGTGCACATCTATCGCCGCACCATGGTCTATCTCCGCATGGCAGAGGCTCTGAACCGCGCCGGTTTCCCCCGCTTCGCCTTCGCCATCCTCAAGACTGGAGTGAACAACAGCGTGATGGAGAGCGACATCCTGCCTTATTATCCTGCGGATGAAGCTTTCCTGCGCCAGTTTGATTTCCCTACTGCCAAATACAAGCTCCGCACAAAGGCTGAAGGATCGGAAGAGAATACCATCGGCATTCACTCCAAAGGCTCCGGATGGACGGAATACAATGACTTCTATATCTACCCGGAGAGAGGCTCCGATGCCGAAGAGCAGGATGCCGTGGAAGACCTCATCATGGATGAAGGCGCATTGGAGTTTGCCTTCGAAGGCGTGCGTTTCTATGACCTGATGCGCGTGGCTCTGCGCCGCAACGCCCCTTCCTATCTGGCTGACAGAATCTATTCACGCCGCGGTGCCGCAAAGGTGGACGAGATGAAGAGCCTCATCAAGGTGGATTTGAACAACACATCCAACTGGTTCCTCAGCCTGGATGGCAAACAGATGCGACCATGAGAACGAGACTTATCCTTCCGCTGGTCATCTTTGCCTCATCTTTGCCTTGCCTGGCACAGACACAGGAGAGATGCGAAGCACGGCAGAAACTCATCTTCATGCCCGATTCCCTGAAGCCATACGACTTCAATGACGACAATGCGAGATGGGGATGGCGGCACAGTTCGCAGACACAGAACATCATATACCTTTGGGAGAAGCCGTTCGGCGACGACACGCGGAACGCTCCTTCCCTCGAAGGTCAGCCGATGAACTTCGACCTCGGCAATCTCCAGACCAAGGTGGAGCACTTCTACCGCTTCTTCCGTGACACGCTGAAATTCTCATTGCCCGGCAGTATATGCGACAGATACAAGATGATGGTCATGATAAACTATTCCCTGGAAGGCACCGCCTATGGCGGCACATACGATGATTTCATCGGTGCGCTGTGGGTAACGCCAAACCGGATACAGGACAGGAAGCTCAACTGCCTGGCGCATGAACTGGGACATAGTTTCCAACTGCAGATCATTGCTGACCGCAAAGGCGAGGCATGGGGTGGCAGCGGATTCTATGAGATGACTTCCCAATGGATGCTCTGGCGCGTGAATCCCGACTGGCTGACTGATGAAAGGTTTCATTTCGACGCTTTCCGCCAGCTCACCCACAAGGGTTTCCTCCACATGGACAACATCTACCATTCGCCTTACGTCATAGAATGGTGGGCTGAGAAGCATGGGCTGGAGAGCATCGCGCAGCTCTATCGCGAGGGAAAAAGGGGCGAAGACCCTGTCATCACCTACAAGCGCAAGTACGCTATGAGCCAGAAGCAGCTGAACGACGAGATGTTCGAATGCTATCGTCACCTCGTGAATTTCGACCTGGACTATGCCCGCAAGGAGACTCGCCCTTACGCATGCTCTTTCGACACAAGAATGACAAGGCAGAAGAACGGCTGTTTCCGTCCTGACACTGCCCTCATTCCCGAGAACTACGGTTTCAATGCCATCAAGCTCCAGGTGCCTGAGCAAGGCAGGAAGGTGACGGTCAGTTTCCGTGGTCTCGACGAGAACGGCAGACCGCTTAAGGCTTCCAGAGACAGGATGGCACGGACCATCGGCTATCGCTACGGACTGGTCGGCATAACGGCAGACACTGACGAGTGCATCTACAGTCCGATGTGTGATGCCACCAACGGCAAGGTCGCCCTCGACACTCCTGCGTCCCATCCGCTGAAAGCACTATATCTCGTGGTGATGGGTGCCCCTGCCAACCACTCGCTCGACCCTTCCTCCCGCCTCTTCCCATACGAAGTGAAGACCAACTGCACACCTCTCAGCTCTCTTGGGCGTTGATTTTTTGTTGTTTAGTGGTTTAGTTGTTTAGTGATTTTGTTGGATGTAAGAGCAATACAACCAAACAAACAACAAAACCACTAAACAACAAAACCACAAGACAACAACAATACTTTATCCATTGATGTTTTATTTTCTGCAACAAGAAAAACAGAACAAAAACGTGAACAAAATGCTTTCGCAAAGCGATAGCTGAGATATTGCGACGCAAAAGCATAGTTATTGCATCGTAAAAGCTATGATATTACGCTGTAAAAGCTATGCTTTTGCACCCTAAAAACATAGCTTTTACAACCTGTTAACTATCAATTAGTTACAAGACCACTCAAAAACCATCGGCATTTATCGGAAAAATCGGACAATTCCTGACGGCAAAAGCCATCGCTACCCCACTCTTCCGCCTACCATCCGGACGTGTTTCCCATGCAAGGCTCCGCCATACTCTGACAGGCATCAGAAAGGCTTCATGAATACGCATGACGGCTATTGGATATGCCTTGCAAAGCCGCTATTCTACACATGGTAAATGGCATTTCCGCACAAAAGATGTGTCTGCGATGAAAAAAGGTGACTTTTAGTTTTTATTATGAAAATAAAGATGTATCTTTGTAGGCAATTTCAGATATTTATACTTTTGTGGGTTGTGGGTTGCCGGTTGTTGGTTATCGGTTAGTATGCTTTGCCTCTTTCTGGTTTATACACCATAATCAACAACCGACAACCAAAAACCAAAAACCCAAAACCAAAAACCGACAACAAAAACCAAAAACCAACAACCCAAAACCAACCACCATCTAAAATAACTTATCGTATGAAAAACAGACTTTTCTCACGCCTTCCGCTGCTATTGGGCATGGCTCTGATGATGCCATCTGCCAATGCTTCCGCACAGGGCACAGTGGAGGATTACAACAGAGCGTATGCCGTAAACCAATACTTCCAGGCCGACTCGGTCTATAACTGGGCGAGATATGTGGCGTGGTGCGACTCTTCCCACGTGCTGCACTATCAGATTTCCACTCCACAGGGCAAGAAGTACATCTCCTACAATGCCGACAAGGGCAAGAAAAAGACATACGATAACTATGAGGCCATGCGCAAAGCTCTCGGCATAAAGCCTTATGTGGCGGAGAAACCGCAGTTCGGCAGAGTGAAGAAGCCTCACTGGATGGAGGTGGATGAAGAGAACAAGGCTTACCCCGTGCTCTCTCCTGACGGCAAGACAGAGGCATACATCGAGGGCTACAACGTCGTGGTGCATGAGGCAGGTAAGCCTTACAACAAGGCAAAGCGCATACTCACGCAGGATGGAACCATCGGGAAATACTACAGCAACCGCATTCAGTGGAGCCCGGACGGCAAGTATATCCTCGTATGCAAGCGCACTCCAGTGGAGAAGAGATATGTATATTATGTGGAATCATCGCCTGAAGACCAGCTGCAGCCTATCCTCCACAAGCAGGAATACGCAAAGCCGGGCGACATGGTGCCGCAGCATTACCCCGTAATCATCAATGTAGCTACGGGCGAAAAGGTGGAGGCTGACCCTCACCAGATAGAAAACCAGTATGAACTGGAATGGCTCCAATGGACTCCTGACAGCAAGGAAGTCACAATGGAGTACAACCAGCGCGGACATCATCTCTACCAGATGCTCGCAATGAATGCCAAGACAGGGGCTCTACGCGTAATCGTGGAGGAGAAAGCGAATACCTTTGTCAACTACAGCAGACTGTGGAGAAAGTTCATCAACAACGGCAAACAGCTCCTATGGACCAGCGAACGCGACAACTGGAACCACATATATCTCTATGATGTGGCTACCGGCAAACCGATCAGGCAGATCACCAAGGGCGAATGGTTCATGCGAAAGGTGCTCCGCGTCGATGAGGGAAAGGGCGAAATATACTTCTCCGCAAGCGGTGTCAACAAGAATGAGGACCCTTACTTCATCCATTGCTACAAGATCAACATGGATGGCAGCAACATGATTGACCTCACTCCGGAGGAAGGAACCCACAGCGCTCTCTTCTCCTACGACTTCCGCTATCTCGTGGATACATACTCAAAGATTGACACTGCTCCTGTCACCGTGCTGAGAGATGCACGCAGCGGCAAACTCCTGACAAAGCTGGAGACTGCAGACCTCTCCAAGATCAAGGAGTACGGATGGAGAGCTCCGGAAGTGTTCGTGGCGAAAGGACGCGACGGAAAGACGGATATGTGGGGCATGATCACCCGCCCTACAAACTTCGACCCTAACAAGAAGTACCCTATCATCGAGTATATATATTCCGGTCCTGGCGATGCCTACGTGCCAAAGAGCTTCCGTCCGCACAACTGGACCAGCACTTCGCTTGCCGAACTCGGCTTCATCGTGGTGCAGCTTGACGCGATGGGCACATCTTACAGAGGCAAGAAATTCGAGGAAATATGCTATAAGAACCTCAAGGATGCCGGACTCCCTGACCGCATCCTTTGGATAAAGGAGGCTGCAAAGAAGTATCCTTACATGGATATAAACAATGTAGCCATCTATGGTATGTCGGCTGGAGGACAGGAAAGCACCACTGCCGTATTGACTCACGGCGACTTCTACAAGGCCGCTTACAGCTCATGCGGATGCCATGACAACCGAATGGACAAGATATGGTGGAACGAACAGTGGATGAGCTGGCCCGTTGACTCCAGCTATGTGGAGTCAAGCAACGTGGAGATGGCTCACAGACTGGAGCGTCCTCTGATGCTCGTGCTCGGCGAAATCGACGACAATGTCGATCCTTCAAGCACTTATCAGCTGGTCAATGCTCTCATCAAGGCCAACAAGGAGTTTGAGTTTGTCATCATTCCTGGCGCTGACCACACCATGGGAGAGGACTTCGGTGAGCACAAACGCTACGATTTCTTCGTCAAGAACCTCCTCGGCATTGACCCGCCTAAGTGGAACCTGATAAAGACAAGATAATCGGTTATCACCCGGTTTGGTAGGATATAAAATAAAATATCAATGGATAAAAATAAAAAAAATATATTTGCATGTTTTTATCTGTTGATATTTTATTTCTTTATCTGTTGATATTTTCATATTCACCAGAGATTTATGCCCATAAACAAACTCCGCCAAAAAAACCTACAACCAACAACCCACAACCAACAACCCTATTTTTATCTATTGATATTTTATTTTATCCTCAACCACCCGACATGAGAAAAACCGTAACTATCCTGACTGCCATCCTGTGGATGATGATGATGCCCGCCATTTCTTCGGCTATGAACATCGCAGACGCATCGCTGGTACGCTCCATTTCCATGAATTCCGGACTGCCAAGCAATGCCGTGCGCAGCATCGTACAGGACAAAAACGGATATATATGGTTCGGCACCGACAACGGATTGTGCCGCTATGACGGCTATACAGTGCAGACGTTCTACAACAACAAGGTGCTGGACCAGTTCATTTCCACCCTTGCCGCCTGCGATGAAGGATTGCTGCTCGGAACCATGAGCGGTGCTTATTTCTTCAGTTTCCAGACTGAGCAGTTCACTCTTATCGACAAAAGCATCAACTCCCATGTGGCGCATCTCTCCATAGATGCCAACCATAACGTATGGATTTCCACATCGCAAAAGGGAATTTTCTGCTATAATCTCTCGTCTCATGAATGCCGCAACTATCCCATGAAGCAGTGTTCAGGCAACGTCAACTGCACCCTGATTGACGCAAACAATCAGGTCTGGGCACTGTCCGGTCGTCCTTCAAAGGCCAGACAGGCACTGATGCGGCTCAACAAGTCATCAAATCAGTTTGAACCTTTCAAGCTGAAAGACCCCAATCTGCCTATCGGAGGCATGGCTATGGCGGCTAATCCTGACGGAAGCATCCTCATCGGAACATGGGAAGACGGACTCTATCAGGTCAATGTGGACGGTAGTGCAAAGCTCCTTGTCAGTGCTTCGCTGAGCAATGCCATGCACCATATCCATAATCTGCATTCCGTCAGCGGTTCACAGGTGCTTGTAGGCAGTGACGATGGACTGGTAGAATATGATTTTCAGAAGAATTCATGGCGCATTCTCTCAGAGAAGAGCGCATCATCCAGCAACCCTCTCGACCGGTTTATCTACAGCATAGCCTCCGATCGCGAAGGCGGACTATGGGTAGGTACATTCTATAGCGGCGTCAGATACATCCCTTCCGCGGCTTTCGACAACAGGTTCAAAGCCTATTTCGGCGACAATGAGGGTGACTTCAAAGGTAATGTGGTGGGCAGATTCGTCGAAGATGCCCTCCACCGTATATGGATTGCCACCGATGATGCTGGCCTCGACTGCTATGATCCCGTCAGCGGAAAGTTCGTGAATTTCCCCGGCAAGGCTGCCATGAGGAAATATAATGTCCACGCCTTGCTCGCTGAAGGGTCCACTTTGTGGCTCGGAACTTACGGTTCTGACATCATCCGCATGGATATGACGACAGGAGCCACAAAGACATACCGGCTCGAAAATGCACCGGCAGGAAGCAGTTGCTACTGCCTTTTCCGTGACAGCAGGCACAGGTTGTGGGCCACTTCCATGAACAAGGCTTTCATATTCAATGAAGGAAAGAATGCCTTTGACATGGTAAAGACACTCAATAGCCTCACCATCGACATCGATGAAGACAGACAGGGCAACGTATGGTTCGGCACGCAGGGCAACGGACTGTGGCGATATGGTGCCAACAAGGCGTGGAAACAGTTCATGCACGGCGATGGAGGCAGTGCCACCATGCCAGGAAGTCAGATCAACTGTCTGCATTTCAATGGCAAAGACCGGATGTATATTGCCACCAATGTGGGACTATATACTTACAATGTCGCCACTGGTAAGTTCTCCAAAGCCGACGTAAATGCGCCTTCACAGGACTTCACCTCCATCATCGAGGTGCAAGGCGAACTGTGGCTGTCGTCAAGCAAGGGCATAGTGAGATACGTTCCCGGCGAACCTGTGCAGGTGTTCAATCGCTATGACGGACTCACCTGCGACCAGTTCCTGCCCAACAGCGGACTCCTCGCATCGGATGGACGCATCTATTTCGGCACCACACAGGGCTTCAATGCCTTCTATCCATATCAGGTGAAGGTCAATCATGTAGCACCTCCCGTGGCCATCACTTCGCTCGAACTATTCAATAAGCACGTGGAAGTGGGCTCGGACAAACTGCCTGAGTCGCTCGGACTTATCAAACAACTGGAACTTTCCTACAGTGACAACGTCATAAACATCTCTTTTGCCGCACTGAGCTATGTCTCTCCTGAGAAGAACCAGTATGCTTACATGCTCGAAGGGTTCGACAAAGACTGGACCACAACCCACGAACACCGAGCCACATACACGAACCTTCCATACGGCACTTACACTTTCCGCGTGAAAGCAGCCAACAATGACGGTGTATGGAGCAAGGAAGATGCCCAACTGAGAATAAGAATCCATCCGCCGTTCTGGTGGTCCTTGCCGGCAAAAGCACTGTATCTGCTGATCATCATCGGCCTTGTATGGCTCTACACCCACATCAGAGTGAAGCGCGAAAAGCGTCGCCATCAGCTCGAACTCGATGCTCTGGAGGAAAAGCAGCAACAGGAAGTGAGGGATGCCAGACTGCAGTTCTTCACCATGATTGCCCATGAAATCAGGACTCCAGTATCTCTTATCATCGGTCCGCTGGAGAATCTGAAGGGAGAATGGGCCAAGCTCAGTGGCACGACAAAGGACAGTCGCGCCATGAATGCCACCATTGATGTCATTGACAGGAACGCGCAGCGACTGCTCAATCTGGTCAACCAGCTGCTCGACTTCAACAAAGTGCAGCAAAGCGGCATGCAGGTGCATTTCAAATTGCAGAACATCTCCAGGCTCATATCTGCCGTAGTGGAGAGATTTGAGCCGACATTGCGCAAGAACGGCACCACTCTTGAGGTGAAATATCCTAAGGATGACTTCGCCGCCGTCATTGATACCGAGTGCATCACCAAGGTAGTCAGCAACCTGATGACCAATGCCAACAAATATACCAAGGACTATGTGTGCCTGAGTTGTGAGATTGCTGACAGCGAACACTTCCGCATCATCGTGACAGACAATGGAGATGGCATAGATTCTGACGAGCAAAAGAAGATATTCTCCGCCTTCTATCAGGCCAAGGACAACAAGCCGGGCACGGGAATAGGTCTCAATATCGTGAAGAATCTCGTGGAAGCACATCATGGTAAGGTGGAAGTCAGGTCGGAAGTAGGCAAAGGTGCGACGTTCATAGTCACGCTTCCGATACATCAGCAGGACGCTGCTGTAGGCGAAGAGGCTGAAAGCGAACTGACACATCAGGTGCTTGATGCCGAAAACCACGAGACTGAAAGGAATGAAGAGAATGCCCTTGCCGCAGGAAACGAGGCTAAATCCAGCAAGGCTGCTATGCTCATAGTGGAGGATGACGATGATATGCGACAGTTTATCGCCTCCAATTTTGCCGAAACCTATCAGGTATTTACGGCAGAAAACGGCGTGAAAGGTATGGAATTGCTGCGCATTCACCCTTCTATCACCATGATAGTGAGCGACTGGATGATGCCTGAAATGGACGGAGACGAACTGTGTCGCCGCATCCGCAAGGACCCTTCTACCAGTCATATACCGTTTATCATGCTCACTGCAAAGACTGATGACGGCAGCAAGACAGAGGGAATGAACTGCGGAGCCGATGCCTACATCGAGAAACCTTTCTCCATGAAGTATCTCGAAGCGTGCATACGCAATATGCTGGAGATGCGTAAACTGCTGCAAAGCAAATACTCCCACATGCCGTTGGAGCCTATTACAGAGATTGGTAGCAATGAGGTGGACAATGATTTCCTGCTCAAGATGAAGCAGTTGATTGAGGACAACCTCACCAATCCTTCCCTCAGCGTCGTCTTCCTTGCCGAACAGATGAACATCAGCCGTAGTTCTTTGTTTGCCAAAATCAAGGCTTTGGTAGATGTAACGCCTAATGAAATGATTCAATTAGTGAAGCTGAAGAAGGCTGCCACCTTGCTCAAGAGCGGCAAATACCGCATCAATGAGGTCTGCTATATGGTGGGATTCAGCAGTCCAAGCTATTTCTCCAAATGCTTCCAGAAGCAGTTTGGCATGAAGCCGGGAGAGTTCATAGATCAGGAATAGATACCTGTCACGCCCTTTCCGACTACAGAAAGGACACATATATCACACATAATAAGCCCCATGACAGAGCAAACAATGCTCTGACATGGGGCTTATCGAATGACTTTCACATTCCTTTTGAATGTCAATCACATTCCTTTTGCAGGACTTTCACATTCTATTTGAATGGCAATCATATCCTATTTGTTGGATTATCTCATAAAAATTTTCATCGGAAAGGTGACTGATTTGACCATGAAATCGTATATATTGAAGGGTAACGGCATTGGACTAACGCTATGAAACCCTAAGGAAGGAACACTTTCTTGTTACCTATTATATACATACCGCGTGGCAATAGCGTTGCGATATCCTTTTGCTGAACGCCTGATTTCACCAGTTGTCCCATCGAATTATACACTTTCACGCATCCATCATCGGTCTTTTGGCTGACGGTCTTTATGTCAGTGGCATGCTGTTCGTCATATTCTATGCTGGAAAGCACGGCTCCTGTCCTGTTGGCATCAAAGTGAATATTGAATACAAACGATATTGTGGCGCTCTCATTTGCACTCTTCTGGTATTTCAAAGCTTGCCTGATGGTGCGTGATGTCCCGTTTGTGTTCCTGCCAGGATACTGACCTATGGTGAAAGTAAGTGAGGAAGGAGAGAACTCTGCGAATGTATAACCGTTGGCATAGCTTGCCACATTGCCGTTGGCAGCATACCAATAGCCGTAGCCATTGGCGGTAGGACTCTGCTTTACCAATGCTCCTCCCCTGTTTTCTGCATAAAACATGATCTGTCCTGCTTGCGGACCAGCGGAAGAATAGTTGGTTATCTTGCTCGTAAGGTCGGCAGTCTGGAGCTGGAAAGCAGTGCCCATAGTGGCGCAAGCCTTGCCTCCCACGGTGACACTTGTGCCCTGATACGTATTGGAAGCAGGGAAATAGACATCATAAGTGAGCGTAGCGTCGTCTATAGCTCTGTCATCTATCTTCGGTGCCATATAGACTATTGCGCTTGAACCTATGTCTGTGCCTTCGAGCTTGAAGCTATATGGCCACATATCATCATTGGAAGCGATGTTCTCATCCCATAGATGCACGAGATATTTTGTAGGAGTCGGGGCTACTACAAGCCACATTCTGTCCACATTTTCCGGCACTGTCATGGAGATGCTTTCAGTCTTTTTGATATTCTTCAGGCAGTGGATCTCACCGTCATTGATGTATTTCCGGGTGCCATCCTTCAGCAATACCACGTATCCGAGGCGGAAACCTCTGTATATTCCGTTCGCATTATTGACATAATTACGCTTGTCATAGGTCACGAAACGTTCGCCATTGAAGTATTCTCCCGGGTCTGCATCATCCAGTTTGATGACTCCTGCACGCATCAAAGGGGCGGTAAATTCGGTTGTGACCTTAGTTCCAGCCTCCGGAACCTGCAGCGGAATGACATTGAAACCAGTGCTCTGAGGGCAGCTTGCCAGTGCCACCTGATACTCATTGTCACCTATCTGCGAGCATCTATAGTTGAAATCGCCTTCATATCCCTTACGATATGGCTTGCAGACATCAAGGTCCCACGTCACCATACGGCAGGCATAGTCGAAATACATCTTGTAGAGTTCATCGGAAGTAAGCCCCTTCAGGTCCATGAGAGTCTCGTTGAAGTCGGGTGCTTTCTTGGTCATCGGGTGCTTCCAGACCTGTGATATGACGGTCTGGTCATTGTAATACTGCGTCAGATAGTACAGAAACCAATAGCTCTGATAGCGATGCCACTCATGAGTAAAGGCGTAGTTGTGGGTGTTTCGGAAGAGATTGATGCTCTGGCTGTACATTTCCTCTGGATAAGAGATAAGTCCTTGCCACTGCGCACACTGCTCCCAGATGCCCGCTCCCTGCCCTATCGGGTCGTGAAAGCCTACATTTACGTTTGCGATAGTGCCGCCTTTGGACGCATCCGAATAGCACATATACTGGAAAGAGTGTCCCACTTCATGCGCCACCGAATGGCCTATAGGATTGCATGGCTGTGGGTTCAGCCAGAGAGCAGGCACTGTAAAGTCATATCCGGCACCGTAACAGGTCCATGTCGTGGTATGATTCAGCAGTATCATGCTCTTGTATTTGGTGACGTAAGAGTCGGAAGCATTGGCAAATCCGAGTTCTTCCGTCTGTGTCTTGTAGTATTGCTCCGCCTTTTTTAGCAGTTCATCGATGTTCACACGATAGGTAGCTGGAGCATCGCTCGGGTTTGTATTGCCGTAGTTCTTGTCCCAATACACGATGAAGTTCTCGGATTCCTTACTTCTTGACTTCGACCATGTGTATTTGTTTTCAGGGTCTGACTCCTTGTATATAGTGGAATCCTTCCCGAAATAGTAGGATGGACTTTTCCATTCATTAGGTATGTACAATGCTTTTTGTGCGCTTACCTGTGTCACAGGAAGCAATGCTGAGGATAAGAGTAGTAATAGTTTTCTGTTCATATTAAGTTTAGTTTCGGTTTTCTGTTTGTTTTCGGGTGCAAAATAACTAAAAATATCCGACAAATCGTATAAATATTGTCCGAAATAATGGTACAAAAGTCTATTCTGGACGATGGTTGTGGGTTGTCGGTTGTGGGTTGTTGGTATTTCGGGAGAAAAGCTATCAGATTCTTGCATGAGCGTTTTTCATGCATAAATATCGGTTATTGTATATCTGAAGGCAAACAACTAGGGTGTCCAGTTCCATGTTCTAGTTTTTGATTACGTTTTAGCAACTTAAAGTATTAAGAATCAATAAACTAAGTGCAAAATGCAAGGCAATTTTTGCTATCAAAAAAACTGATGTAGATTCGCACAAGATTATAGTTTACTTAGTGAATGATTATCAATGGCTTAGATGGTTATTATACTGTTTTTGATACTAAAAATAGGAACACAGAACTGGACACCCTAGCAAACAACCGAAAACCAACAACCCCAAACCAACAACCCCAAACCCATTGTAACAACCTTGTAACACCAAGGCAATAACGGTGTAATACCATTGAGATACCTTTGCCACCGAAAAGATACAACTTTCAGATTAGTACCACATGAAATCTCCAAAAGAAGAAATAGTAGAGTCAAAGATCATCAAGACGGTAGATGAAATCGTCAGCAAGCACATCGGAGGCGACACGCTTCCGAGGGAATTGATAGACTTGCTGCTGAGCAATGCCGAACTGAAATCCATCCAGGATTATGCCAATACTGTGTCAATCACACGCATCGGGCTCAATGACCACGGTCCGGTACACATGAAAACGGTGTGTCGCAATGCGCTGAAGATGCTCTGCATCCTGCATGAAGCGGGCATAAAGACGTCTCTGGAGGAAGAGGAAGCCGGCACTTTCACCGACAGTGTGCTTGCAGTGATGCTCGCTGCACTGCTCCATGACAGCGGCATGACGATAGGAAGGAAGAACCATGAGCTCTATTCCGGCATCATTTCCTACTCTTTCATCAGCGACATTCTCCGCCAACTGCTGCCTGACGACAAGGAGATAATGCACCGAACGGTCATCCGTTCCCTTGCTATGGAGGGCATACTCGGACATATGGGCACCAATCCCATCCACTCTCTTGAGGCTGGACTGATACTGATAGCCGATGGTTGCGACATGACTAAGGGCAGAGCTAGGATTCCTCTGGAGCGTCCCACCAAGCCTATGGAAGGCGATATACATAAATATTCCGCCCATTCCATAGAGAAAGTGAAGATTCTTCGGGGCGAAGAGCGTGCCATAAAGATAGAAATCCACATGAAATCTGAGGTAGGTTTCTTCCAGGTGGAAGAGGTCCTTATCCCTAAGATCCTGTCAAGTCCTGCCAAAAACCTCGTCGAACTGCATGCCGGAGTGGATGGTGAAGATATGAAAAGGTATATTTGAGAAAGGGGAGTTCCTCAAAAATGAAGAATAAAGAATTCTTTAAATGAAGAATGAAAAATGAAGAGTGAAGAATGGGAGTTACGTTTTCTTCTTTAGTGAAAAGTGAAAAGTAAAGAGTGAAAAGTGAAAAACCGCGCTGACGCAGTCGGGAGATTCATTCATCATTCTTCTTTTTCCCCCTCCCCCACCCCTCTTTTCTCATGAATAAGGCGTCACCGTGTCAGCCGCATCACCGGCTGATATACAACAATACAAAACGTACAAGCAATGATAAAAATCAACGAAAAGACTTACATTGAGCGCGATGTATCATGGATGTACTTCAACAGACGCATCCTTGATGAAGCACAACGTCAGGAGATACCATTGATGGAGCGCATGAATTTCCTCGGTATCTACTCCAATAACCTTGACGAGTTCTTCCGAGTACGCGTTGCCGCGCTCAATCATATCGTGAAATATGCCGACAAAGCATCCAAGGACCTGCGCCACAGATGCGAAAGCACGCTCAAGACGGTGAACCATCTCAATGCGAAATACGCCAAAGAGTTTGAGGAAACCGTGAACGACGTCACCGAACAGTTAGGCAAACGCCACATACATCTGCTTACTCAGGACGACCTTACCGAGGAACAGCAGGACTTCGTGCATCAGTATTGCCTGAAAAACGTCATCAGCAGCGTCTCTCCCGTATGGCTTTCTTCCATCAAGACGCTTCCTAACACGAGCGACGATACCATCTTCCTCGTAGTGCGTCTGCAGGACAAGAAGAAGGAGACGAAGAAAGCACGCAAGGAATACGCCATCATCGAGCTGCCGGTGAGCGAGCTTGGCAGATTCATCGTATTGCCTGACACACATATAGACAATGTGACGCACCACAACGTGATGTGCCTCGACGACATGATACGCTGCGCCTTGCCGTATATGTTCCCGGGAACTGCCTTCAATGACTTTGAAGCATGGTCGTTCAAGATTACGAAAGATGCTGAAATGGAACTGGACACCGACATCAGAGGCGGAATGCTGCAGAAGATTTCCAAAGGTATCAAGAGCCGAAAGAACGGTCTTCCGGTCAGGATAATCTACGACAAGCAGATGCCGCGCAATGTGCTCAAGCACCTGCTGGAGCGTTTCTGCACTCCTGCCCTCGACACTGTGCTGCCTGCCGGACGCTATCAGAACCACAAGGACCTGATGAAATTCCCGAAGTTTGCCATGCAGCCCGACGATGAAGGCATGCCTCTGGCTTATCCGAAGTGGCCTCAGATAATGCCGGAATGGGTGCACTGTCCGAGCCTTATCCAGGCTATTCGCCAGAGGGACAGGTTTATCCACGTGCCATACCATTCATTTGACGCTTACATCAACCTGCTCCGCGAGGCTGCCATCAATCCTGAAGTGAAATCGGTGAAGACCACTCTCTACCGTCTTGCCAAGGATTCCAAGGTCATCAGCGCCCTTATCGCCGCTGCGCGCAACGGCAAGAAGGTCACTGTGGTAATCGAACTGCTCGCCCGTTTCGATGAGAAATCAAACATAGACTGGAGCAAAAAGATGGCTGATGCCGGAGTAAACGTCGTGATGGGCGTGGAAGGACTAAAGATTCACTCCAAGATAACTCTCATCCAGGCACGCTGCGGTGACGTCGCTGTCATCTCTACGGGCAATTTCCACGAAGGCAATGCCAATGCCTACACCGACTTCCTGCAGTTTACTGCAAACCGTCCGATAGTCAATGACGTAGCCCGTGTGTTTGATTTCATCGACAAACCATTCCTCCCTGTCCGCTTCAAGGAACTCATAGTCTCGCCTAACGGAATGCGACGCCAGCTGGAAAGCCTCATCAAGCAGGAGATTGTCAATCATCGCAACGGTCTTCCGGCTCGCATACTCTGCAAGCTCAACCACATCACTGACGAGTCCATCGTCCGCAAACTCTATGATGCAGCCGCTTCAGGAGTGAGGGTTGACCTGCTCGTGCGTGGCAACTGCTCGCTCGTCAGCGACCTTCCCGAACTGGGAGGCAACCTCCACATCAATGCAATCATCGACCGTTACCTGGAGCATTCCCGCATTCTCATCTTCGCCAACGGCGCCGCCATCGAGAATTCACGGGTGGAAGACGAGGACGGATCGCTGCAGGGCTACAAGGTGTTCATCGGTTCGGCTGACTGGATGCCGCGCAATCTCGACCATCGCATTGAGGTCTATGCTCCTGTCTATGATGCCCAGCTGAAGAGGGAAGCCCGGCTCATCGTGGAATATGGCATGAGAAACGAGCGCAACGTGTTCCGCTCTCAGGAAGAATTGTATAACCATTACTGCAAGAAGTAATAGAAATGAATAACGACAAAAACACAAACAGCTGCAACATAGCAGCCATAGACATCGGTTCCAACGCCGCCCGTCTGCTCATCAAGAGCGTTGTCCGACAGGAAGACGGCTCTCTTTATTCCCAGAAACAGCAGTTCGTGCGCTTTCCCCTGCGCCTCGGACTGGACGTCTTCCGCAGCGGAAAGATAAGCGAAATGCGCGAAGGACAGTTCAAGCGCATGATGAAAGCATTCCGACAGTTGATGATCATCTATGACGTCGCCTCCTACCGTGCCTGCGCCACCTCGGCTCTGCGCGATGCGGAGAACGGAAAGAAGATCATCAAGGACATCAGGAAGGATGTGGGCATAAGCATTGAAATCATCTCTGGCGAAGAGGAAGCCGACATCATCTACAACAATCACATCGAGCGGTTGCTCGCCATGTCTGCCAACGGCGAGGGAAAGGATATGTCATATCTATATGTCGATGTGGGCGGAGGTTCCACTGAGGTGAGTTTTATCGCTGACGGTGCACTGAAAGCGAGCCACAGTTTCAATGTGGGAACGCTCAGATTACTCGGCGGAACGGTGGGCGACAGCGACATAGATGCCATGTGCCAGGAGGTGAAGACTTTCCTGCAGGAGGGTAAAGGATGCACCATCATCGGTTCGGGCGGCAACATCAACAAGCTATTCCGCCTTGTGCCGAAGAAGCAGAGACTCAAGGAGCGCATCACAGTGGCACAACTGGAGAAACTCTACAAGAGCCTTTCAGCACTTACACTGGAGCAGAGAATGCGGGAATATGACCTGCGTGCAGACCGTGCAGACGTGATAGTGCCTGCCGCACACATCTTCCTCTGCATTGCCGATGCAGTCTCTGCGACTGACATCATCGTGCCTACCATCGGTCTTTCCGACGGTATCATCAATGAATTGGCTGTCAAACTCATGGACTGACCACACTAACAAGATACTTTTTCCCAAAAAGAAATATCAATAGAATGGAAAAAATGAAAAACCTTTGCGCCTGCACTGCCATCATGGCGCTTGCAATGACATTCACATGCAGTATGGATAGCAAGGCGCAGACCGTGGAAGAACGGCTCGCCGCCCTGGAAAAGAAACTGGACAAGGAGACACAGAAGAACGACAACCTGCCAAAACTGCACGGCATCCTCCGTGGCAAATACGAATATGAGCCAGACCTTGAGGCTTCCAGATTTGAGGTGAGAAATGCCCGCATCTCCGTCAATGGCAAACTGGCAAAGCGCTCCGAATACAAGATGGAGGTGGACCTGTGCGACGAATCATCCATCAAGATGAAGGACGCATGGGTAAGACTCAATCCTTACAGTTCGCTCCGCCTCACCGTGGGCCAGCAGCGTATGCCGTTCTCCATTGATGCCCACCGCAATCCTTCTGCCCAATATTTCGCCAACCGCAGTTTCATCGCCAAGCAAGTGGGCGATATGCGCGACGTAGGCTTTCAGGCTGGATATGATTTCGTCAATGCTGACAAGCGCAAGGTGGTGTCCATTGACGCCGGACTCTTCAACGGTTCCAACCTCGACAATCAGAAGACTGCATGGTTCTCGTCCCCAGGTTATTCTGCAAGGGTGCAGCTTTTCCCCACCAGGAGCCTCGCTCTCATCCCGAGCATCCAGCATCAGCAGATAGCAGACCGCAAGGCTTCCTACACTTCCCTCGACTTCGGATCCTACTATGATGCCAACGGATGGCACGTGGAAGCGGAGTATCTGCACAAGTTCTACGCTGACGATGCCTTCGACGACTGCAGCGCTGTCAATGCGATGGTCATCTACAAACAGCCCGTCAAGTCGGAAAAGTCTTTCATAGAGAGCATCTCCTACCTCGGTCGCTACGACTATATGCAGGATCATTCTTCGGGTAAAAGCGGATTCAATGAGAATACCACCCAACTGAAACTGACGGATGCCGAGCGCCACCGCATGACTCTGGGCATGACTTTCTCCGTCCGCAACGCTTATTTTCCTACCGACATACGCCTCAACTACGAGAAATACTGGTATCCGAACGGCGGTGCGAAGGAGAGCGAGCAGGACAAGCTGGTCTGCGAAGTGATGATAAGATTCTGACTTCAGCCTGCTTTTCCGCTATAGGAAAAACAGAACAAAAAGACGATGGCGAAGCTATCATTTCGCCATACCATAGTTATTACAACGCAAAAGCATAGATATTGGAGGGTAAAAGCATAGTTATTACCTTCCAATATCTATGCTTTTACCCTCCAATATCTATGCTTTTGCAACACCGTCATTATCAGCGCATTACAAAGCCCTTTCCTTTTCATAACCCCAAGACGGAAAAACAGACCAATTCCGCACGTTCTCCCATCATCATCTCTCCTGTCAGCAATCCGCCACTGTGTCAGCCGCATTACCGGCTGATTATAGCAACGCACCACCACCCTATATCCAATCGCGGATCCATTCCATAGCCTCCAGGCAGTCTTCACGCTTGCCGAAGGCGGTAAGACGCACGTATCCCTCGCCGCTCGGACCGAATCCCACACCGGGAGTGCAGACCACATGGGCCTCATAGAGCATCTGCTCGAAGAATTTCCACGAAGGCATATCGTGCGGAGTCTTCAGCCATAGGTAAGGCGCATTCTCGCCGCCAAACACCTGTATGCCGACACTCTCGAAGCCTTCCTTCATGATGCGCGCATTGGTCATATAGTAAGAGATGACCTCCTTCACCTGTGCCCTGCCCTCAGGAGTGTAAGTTGCCTCTGCACCACGCTGGCTGATGTAGCTCGTTCCATTGAATTTCGTACACTGGCGGCGGTTCCATAGGTTGTTCAGCTCAATGCGCTTGCCGTCAAGTGTGGAGACCGTCAGCTCCTTCGGTACCACGGTATATCCGCATCTTACGCCGGTAAAGCCTGCCGTCTTGGAGAAACTGCGGAATTCCACAGCGCATTTCTTCGCCCCTCTTATCTCGTAGATGCTATGAGGAATCTCCGGGTCCTGGATGTAAGCCTCATAAGCTGCGTCAAAGAGGATGAGCGTATCGTTCTTCAATGCGTACTGCACCCATTTCTTCAGAGTCTCCTTTGTGGCGACGGTGCCGGTAGGATTGTTCGGGAAACAGAGGTAAATGACATCGACACGCTGTTCCGGCGGCAGCGGAGTGAAATTGTTCTCAGCATTGCTCGGCACGTAGATGACATTGTTCCAGCGTCCGTTTTCCAGCACGCCGGCCCTGCCTATCATCACGTTTGAGTCGATATATACGGGATATATCGGGTCGGTCACGCAGATGGAGTTGTCCCAGCGGAAGAGTTCCTGGAAGTTGCCGGTGTCACTTTTCGCTCCATCATTGACGAAAACCTCGCTCGCATCAATGTGGATGCCGCGTGCAAGGTAGTCATTCTTCACTATGGCATCACGCAGAAACTTGTATCCCTGCTCCGGACCATATCCCCTGAACGTGCCTTCATGCCCCATCTCATCCACAGCCTTGTGCATGGCTTCCACCACGGCAGGGCACAATGGCTGGGTCACGTCTCCGATACCGAGACTTATCACCTTGACGTTAGGATGCGTAGTCTTGAACGCATTCACCTTTTTGGCTATGTCTGCAAACAGATAATTGTTTGGCAGTTTCAGGAAATGTTCGTTTACTAATGTCATAGTTTACTGTAATGATAAATTATGAATGCTGAATAAAGGATTTCAAATGTTAGTGCAATTCAGCCGGTTTGCTCCAATGAAGACTACTCATACAAGGCAAACCGACCTGTCTCTCTTCATTCCCCATTCTTCTTTTCTGTATGGTTGTTCATTTCTATAGTGCCTTCAAAGACGATGCAGGCAGGACCCGTCATATAGACATGATTGTCGCTTTCGCGCCATTCTATCTCCAGTGCACCGCCATCCATGATGACTCTCACCGTGCGCGGACAGAGATGATGCAGGATGGATGCCACTGCCGTGGCGCAGGCACCTGTGCCGCAGGCCTGGGTAATGCCGCTTCCGCGCTCCCATACCCTCATTCTGACAGTGCCGTCAGCAATGACTGTGGCAAACTCCACATTGGTGCGCTCAGGGAATAGCTTGGAGAATTCTATCTGATGTCCGATACCAGCCACGTCAATATGCTCCGCATCATCGGTGAAAATGACCGTATGGGGATTGCCCATGCTGACGAATGTGGCCGTGTATTCGCCTTTGTCCGTATCTATTGCCACGCCGTTCAGCGTGCCGTCTGTCGTTGCCACAAGTGTGGCATCTGCAAGTGTGGGCTCTCCCATATCCACCGTGACCTTCTCCACTCTGTCACTCTTGTCTGTGATCAGATGCAGTCCTACGATTCCGGACTTCGTCTCCAGGGTAAGGTCTTTCTTGGTAGTCAGATGCTTGTCATAGACATATTTGCCTATGCAGCGTGAAGCGTTTCCGCACATCCTCGCCTCTGAACCGTCGGCATTGAAGATACGCATGGAGAAATCCGCCACCTTGCTCTTGCCTATCAGCACAAGTCCGTCACTTCCGATGCCGGTATGGTATCTGCTCCACTCCACCGAACAGGCGGAAGGTTCAGTTATTGCGTTACTCTCTGTATCTACATAGATGTAATCGTTGCCCAATCCGTGCATCTTGGTGAACCGAACTTCTGTCATAGTGTATTTGTGTTAGTGATGTTGTTGTCCTGAAAATACAAGTAACATAAATGAAAGAATACTTAACAAATGGATGTCCGTAATACTTCTTTTTACCTTATTTGTAAATTCTGTTTGCAAAGTTATAACATTTTGTTTACATTACAAAGTTTTTATTGACAAAAAGCATAAAAATAATAAATAATTATTACAAATCACGTGTTTTGCCCCGTTTTTCCACATGATTATGTAAGGAAAACGGTCGCGTTTGCTTACAGATTTACGGAAACTGCCTTTCCATTTCTTTACCATGCCCGTCAGATTTTTCCATCGTTTATGTCTGGAAATCAAAAATAATCACTATCTTTGTACCCGAACTAATAACACCCGCCCCAAACAATGGAAAATCTCATACTCGATTACAAGATTGTGGAAGCCTTCTGGGCTCTCGCTGAAAGACTGGAAGACGACCTCAAGTGCAGGAAATACTTCATCAGGCTCGTAGGACTCAGAAACAATATCGGACAACTGCGTGACGAAATGGACTGGATACATGCGCTTGCCGACAAGGGAAACCCGTTCATGCAGTATGCTTACGCACGCTTTCATGACTGTCTGGCGCCTGAAAAGGACTCTCCTGCCATCGCATGGGACTACTACAGCAAGGCTATCGAGGCTGGCATTGCTGATGCGCGCACCTACAGGGCTTTCTTCTTCCGTGACGGCGACTTGGATGAATTTGACCATGCACGCTACGTTCAGGAAATGGAAATTGCCCAAAATGAAGGCAGCGAGAAAGCCCGCGAACAGCATATCCGCAATGTCGTCTTCGGTACGGAGGGCGAACGGAAGGATCCCGAGCTCGCTCTGGATATGGCTTCCTCTATTATAAATAAGGTGGAAAATACCGACGAACTGCCCAATCCGATGATCCTGCGACTCATGGGCAATGCTGAATTTGAGTTTGGCAGACATGAAAAGGCATGGGAATTATTTCAGCAAGCCGTAAGATATGGCGACAGCGGAGCGTATTATCAGATGGCTTTCCTCTTCTGCTGCGATGCTGACGGAACGATAACCGACAAGGAGGGATTCAATGAAATCATGGACAAAGCGCATGATGTCAATGCTTCGGAATCCGCTATACAGCATGTAATACAGATAGACCACTCCACTTTCGATGAACTCGATGAAGACACCAGACGCAGAACTTCACTCGCCATCAAGGATGAACTCACCCGAGGATGGCTTCTGGGCGAAAGTATCTGCCCTTATCTGCTCGGTAATTACTATTCTGATGGTTCCTTCGGATTTGAGCAGGACTATGCACAGGCATGGATATGGTATTCACGTGGTGCCGCTCTAAGGGAACCGTCATGCTATGCCCGCATGGCTGAATTGATGTTCGATGGGCTTGTTTCAGTGGAAGATGCGGACGAGGAATACGCTTATCTATGCCAATTCAAGGCTTACCAGCTCGGCGATGAGGATATGCTTGCGCCCGTATGCGAAGCTTATGAGAATGGGCATCTGGCGCGATATGCCGATATCATCGAGAATGTCTGCATCCCTAAGCGTGATGAAATCATGGCTATCGACGATATGGAAGACGAACATGAATGCGAGATAGGAGAGGATGACTGGAGCAGTGACCCTGACATCGACCTCAGATTCCAGACTTGCTGCGAGTGTGTGGAAACGGCTGAGAAGAGGATAAGGGAGCAACAGTACTGGAATGTTTCTCAGACAGTGAATAAATACCTGGACATTGCCGTCCAACTGCTCGATATGGAGATGTATGTAGATGAACTTTACAGCACCAGCGACAGGCTCCTCGACCTCATATACGACCGTCCTCGACTCAAATTGCGCCTTTATCGTTTCCAGCTCGATGTCCTTACAGCCATCGAAGTGCGTGAAGACCATGACCTCGGACTTACCGAAGACCTTCGGAAAGACATCGCTCTTCTCGAAAAGAGCATAGCTCTCGCTGACGAAGGTCGCCTTGACGAAATACCGCAGACTGGGCATCTACGCAAGGATCCCGTAGAGTGGACCGCCAAATGGGCGGAAGTCATTGATGAAGCAGAGCGGATAGCTTGCAGCAGACTCAAGGACCAGCCACGCGGAATGGGCTTCTGCTTCGCATACTGGGCTGAGCTAAGAGATGCCCTCATGCGCTTAGGAGTCGAGTGGCGCGACCCTCACATGATGAATCCAAGGGTGATGTTCGATTAGCATAAAGGCATTCACCGCCCGATATGAGTAGGATTCCATCATGCGTCAGTGCGATTTTTCACTTTTCACTCTTCACTTTTCACTTTTCACTCTCCAGCAATCCGCCACTGTGTCGGGCGCGTTACCGCCCGATTCTCCCACAAAAAACAAAGAAAACAAATGTCAATACAATTCTCATTCCAAAAGCAATCCGCTCCCCTCACATCCCATTCCAAGATGTGGGGCTATGCCGATATGCCCGATTCCCTCGACTATCCCACCATCCCCTACGAAGATGAGGGCGAGGAATACCACGACCCCCTCACCTTCCTGTGCCAGATAAGGCTGGAGGACATTGCGCCATTCGATAAAGCCAACCTCCTCCCACACACCGGAATGCTCTATTTCTTCGCCGACATAGACTATTTCCTCGGCAATCTCGAAGCCCCCTCTCCAGGCATGGGACGATGGGATGCCGACCATTTCCGCGTGCTTTATTCGCCAGACACCACCGGTCTCCACACCCACAAGATAGTGGATGAGGACGGTGAACCCATCGGATTGCCTGCCGAAGAAATCACTTTCTCCGGCTGCGACGAAAGGGCTTACGGCTTCAAAATGCTCGGAAAACCGTATTTCGACGAGATAGAAGAGCAGTATGGCGACTGGATTGCCCTCCTGCAGCTCGACTGTGACGACGACTGGCGACTGCAATTCTACGATTGCGGGATGCTCTGCTTCATGATAAGTCCACAGGATCTCGCCGCTCTCCGCTTCGACAAAGCCGAATGTTATCTCCATTCTTCATGACTGCAGCGCCATTCCAATCCGCAGACCATATAGCGAAACCATCACGACAAGTCCGCATCCGAAACGTAATACCAATCACATCGCCCGCAAATTACCAAGAAATAGTGGGATTACAGTAGAGTTCCGGTTCGCTTTTCACAAAACTCCACCATAATCCCACTAACCTTATCCCACAGGATGAAGTCAATACAACAATTCATTTGCTTCATCAAAATAAGAATCAATGGCTATAAGTGGAATGTTCTCCATCCATCCCTGGTCCACATATCCTTTCATGGAAATGCGCAATCCTTTCAATTCCGGATTATCCTTTATGAATTGCACCAACGAGCGCGCACGTACATTTTCCTCCGCCTTCACCTCGATAGGTATGATTCTATCGCTGGCTTGAATGATGAAATCAATCTCGGATGGCGTCTTTGAGTTGCTCCAATAATACGGCTTCACACCCAAAGCCAGCAGTTGTTGAAGAACAAACTGTTCCGTAAATGCGCCCTTGAACTCCGTGAACACATTGCCACTGACAAGCATTTGGTCTGCTGAAGCATCTGTCATACATGCTAAAAGACCACAATCAAGCAAGAAAAGCTTGAAAGAATCCATGTCTTCATAAAACTTCAATGGTACCTTAGGCTCTTTGATACGACATACTTTATACGCAATGCCTGCATCTACCAACCATTGTATCGCCAATTCAAAATCTTTCGCGCGACTACCTTTACGTACTGCTCCATAGATAAATTTCTTGTTTTCTTTTGCCAGTTGCGAAGGAAGAGAATCCAACACTTCACGAATTCTCGTGGATTCTGCAGAGGATGTATGCTTTGATATATCCATTCGATAAGCCTCAAGAATGTTTTGTTGCAGGATGCGAACCTCTCGCAAATCTGCATTCTCTACAAATTTGCTCACTACGCCCGGCATTCCACCTATATAATAATACAGTCGCAGCAATTCTATCATCTTGGGTTTCATGACTTCTATCAATCCCCAATCATGAGAATGAAGCAGTTCTATCAAGCCTCCATTGCCTGTAGCATCAAGGAATTCCTCATAATCCATAGGATACATCTTGAGTATATCTACTTTACCTACCGGAAATGACTCACCCTGACCCAATGTAACTCCAAGAAGTGACTCTGCTACCATAATGTGATATTCAGGAGCTTTCTCGCAAAAGTATTTCAAACTATGCAGTCCTCGTGGTATCTCTTGTATTTCATCAAGGATTATCAGCGTGTCATCAGGTGTCACTTTGATGCCGGTTATTGCCTGAATAGAGATAAGAATACGGTCAATGTTATAATCAAGTTCAAACAGCTGACGCATCCTTGGCTCATCATCACAGTTGATGTAAGCCACCTTTCTATACTCTTTTTCTCCAAAATGTTTCATAATCCAAGTCTTGCCAACTTGCCTGGCACCAAGCAGCATCAATGGTTTACGGTCTTTGTTTGTCTTCCATTTTAGGAGTTGTGCATATATCTTTCTCTTCATAATTATTTTATTTTAAGTCTATTGATGTGCAAAGTTACACTTTTTCGATGATAAGACCAAACAGAAAACACACTTTTTCGATGATGAAACGAGTAAATTTATACACTTTTTCGATGATGAAAACAAACAAAAACTACACTTTTTCGATGATAGTGACGGTGAAAAAATAAATTGGTATGATTTGAGCCTCAGATTTTTGAGATGTTTTTCTCACTCGAAGAGGGAATATAGCGGGCTATATGACCGATGAGAGGGAGGAAAACAGCCAAAAAGATGAGGTTGAAACCTTTTATTGGTATGGTACATTTTTCTCTCAAATCGTACCAAGTTATTTTTTTACCGTCACATAGCACATAATTTCTGTTAGTAAAAGGAGATAATATCGCATTGTAAAAGACAGGACACAGCAAGATAAAAAGCGGAATATTGAAAGATGGAAGGCTATACATTGCAATACAAATGGCAAGATAATGAAGAACAAATGGCAAGGTAATGAAGAACAAAAGCCAAGATATTACAATGGGATTCATGGCATATCATGACAAAATACGGGAGAAAGTGGGCGAAAAGCACTTACTGTTGACATTTCGTTGTCTTTCCGGTGACATTTCGTTATTATTATAATGTGTCAAAAAAAGAAAATGAAAGAAATTTGAAAAATTTTCTAATAAATTGTTTGCAGTTTCAAAAAATATATGTACTTTTGCACCGTCAATTAAAAGATAACGCCAATAAAATGATTTTATGACGCTTTTTTGACAAGGTAACAAGATAATAATTAGCAACAATAGACAACAACATAAGACAATGATACAATTCTGCGCAAATAACTGGTGGTGGCGTAACTCATAACTAAACAGTTGTGGGACGCACCCTTATGCGCAGTATCGCTTGGCACATATTCGGGCTTGCAAGACGCAACTGTCTTGTAAGCCCGATTTGTTTTTTCTCCCTTCTCGGAGATACAGGATAAATTATATTCAACAAACGTAAATACAACAATTTCAAATAAATAAGACTATGAAGAGTTATCACGTGGATGAGAACGGATACTATGGTCGCTTTGGCGGTGCATATATCCCGGAAATACTGTACAAGACAGTGGAAGACCTGAAGAAAGCATACCTCCCTATCATTGAGAGTGACGAGTTCCAGACCGAGTTTCGCAGGCTTTTACGCGACTATGTAGGACGGCCTTCACCGCTCTATTACGCCAAGAGAATGAGCGAGAAATACGGTTGTCAGCTCTTTCTCAAGCGTGAAGACCTCAATCATACCGGTGCCCACAAGATAAACAATGCCATCGGACAGATTCTGATAGCAAAGAAAATGGGAAAGAAACGCATCGTTGCCGAGACCGGAGCAGGCCAACATGGCGTCGCAACAGCCACGGTCTGCGCCTTGATGGACATGCCTTGCAGAGTATATATGGGCGCTCTCGATGTGGAAAGGCAACGCCCTAACGTGGAGAGAATGAAGATGCTGGGTGCCGAAGTCTATCCTGTGCAAAGCGGAAACAAGACATTGAAGGATGCCACAAACGAGGCAATACGCGACTGGTGCTGCCATCCGTCAGACACATTCTATATCATCGGCTCAACAGTAGGTCCGCATCCATACCCTGATATGGTGGCAAGACTCCAGTCTATCATCAGTGAAGAGATCAAATTCCAGCTCAAAGAGAAGATAGGACGTGACTATCCTGACTATCTTATGGCGTGTGTGGGAGGTGGTTCCAACGCTGCCGGAACAATATATCATTACATTGACGACGAGAGAGTCAAGATAATACTCGGTGAAGCCGGCGGTCTCGGCTACGAAACGGCACAGACTGCAGCGTCAATGACCATCGGAACGGTCGGAATACTCCACGGAAGTCGAATCAAACTCATGCAGACTGAGGACGGACAGATAGTGGAACCCTACTCCATCTCTGCCGGATTGGACTATCCAGGCACTGGTCCGATACACTGCAATCTGTACGAACAAGGCCGAGCTAAGGTGCTTCCGGTCAATGATGACGAAGCTCTCCGTGCCGCTTTCGAGCTTACCCGCATGGAGGGAATCATCCCGGCACTCGAATCCAGCCACGCTCTTGCCATGCTTCCGAAGATGAAAGAGTGCTTCAAGCCTGACGATGTGGTAGTTCTTACCGTGTCAGGACGTGGTGATAAGGATCTGGAGACATATATGAAATACACCAATAATTAAACCATCCCTTACTATCTACACAATTATGAAATACAAATACAAGGTACATACCAAGCAGATGCTTGCCGACTTGATGACTCCTGTGAGCGCATATCTCAGGCTTAGAGACAGTTCGGAGAAAAGTATCCTGATGGAATCAAGCGACTATCACTCCGGAAAGAATGCGCATTCATACATCGGAGTCAACCCTATTGCAGAGGTTTCTATAGGTCATGGCACAGGAAAATGCAGTTTTCCAGACCGCCAGACCTTCGAACATGAGATTACTCCAGCCTACAAAAGCGACGAGCTTATACATGAATTCATGAGCAAGTTCTCGTTTGAAGGCGATGAAAGGCAACTGCGCAACTGCGCTCTTTGGGGCTTTACGTCATTCAATGCTGTGAGATATTTTGAAAATATCGCTGTAAAAGATGAGACACAGGAACGCAATGATGCTCCTGATATGCTCTATATACTGTTCAAATACGTACTGGAGTTTGACCATTTCAATAATCTTCTCTACCTCCACGAACTCGTGGCAGAGGGCGAAAAGCCTACTCTCACCGACTTGGAGCACCGACTTTGCCGACTGAACGTTCCGATTTATGGTTTCCATGCCGTAGGGGAGGTGGCGTCAACTCTTACTGATGAGGAACATAAGGCAAACATTCGCAAGGGAATAGCACACTGTAAGCGTGGTGATGTCTTTCAGATTGTCCTCTCACGTCGCTTCATTCAGCGCTATGAAGGTGATGATTTCAAACTTTACCGCACTCTTCGCAGCATAAATCCTTCGCCTTACCTCTTCTATATGGACTTCGGAGGATTCAGAATATTTGGCAGTTCACCGGAAACGCATTGCAGAATAGAGAAGACAGCTGAGGGATTTAAGGCTTATATCGACCCTATTGCTGGCACTACACGCCGCACTGGCGATGCGGAAACGGACAGAAAGAATGCTGATTACCTGCGTAATGACCCGAAAGAGAATGCCGAACACGTGATGCTCGTCGATCTTGCACGCAATGACTTGAGCCGTAATTGCCACAATGTGAAGGTGGATTTCTATAAGGAATTGCAGTATTACAGCCACGTTATCCATCTTGTCAGCCGCGTAAGTGGCACACTCGACAAGGCGACAGACCCGGTAAAGGCGTTCATTGACACCTTCCCGGCAGGCACACTGAGCGGCGCTCCGAAGGTGAGAGCTATGCAATTGATTAGTGAATACGAGCCTCACAACCGTGGAGCATACGGTGGATGCGTGGGAAATATCTCGTTTGACGGCAGTCTTAACCAGGCTATCACCATCCGAACCTTCGTAAGTCGCAACAACGAACTATGGTTCCAAGCCGGAGGAGGCATCGTGGCAAAGAGCGATGAGGAATATGAATTGCAAGAAGTAAACAACAAACTCGGTGCTTTGCGCCGTGCTATAGAAAAAGCAGAAGAGTTATGAGAATAGCAATGATAGACAATTATGACAGCTTCACCTACAATCTTGTGCACCTTGTCCGTGAACTTGGAGCCGAAGTGACGGTGTTTCGCAATGACCAATTCGAGCTGTCAGCCCTTGATTCCTATGATAAGATAATGCTAAGTCCTGGTCCTGGCATCCCTTCCGAAGCAGGAAAACTGCTTGATGTCATTCGTACCTACGCCGGTGTCAAGCCTATTCTCGGTATATGTCTTGGCGAACAAGCCATCGGGGAGGTCTTTGGAGGCAGACTTGTCAATCTGAGTGAAGTCTTTCATGGCGTTCAGACGCCAGCTCATGTGGTGATGTTTCCTGATGAAAGCAATCCTGAGAAGCGCGTTTGCGACCCTATATTCAAGGGATTAAATCATGATATCCTTGTAGGAAGATACCATTCGTGGGTTGTAGATGCGGGTTCGCTGCCTGATTGCCTTGAGATTACTTGCACATCTAATGAAGGACAGGTGATGGCTTTGAGGCATAAGGAGTATGATATCCGCGGAATACAGTTTCATCCTGAGAGCATTCTCACTCCGGATGGAAAGCGTATTATCAAAAATTGGATGGTGTTAAGAAGTTAAGCACTAACTATTTTCTTACATCTTCCTATGAAAGAATCCACTTAAACTTAAGAGTTATGAAAGAATATTTGATGAAACTGGTAGAAGGTCAGACACTGACGCGCCAGGAGACACACGATATAATGATAGGTATCACTGAGGAAAAATACAATGATTGCCAAATAGCCACTCTCCTAATGGGTATGCAAACGCGTGGCGTTACGGTGGATGAGCTGCTCGGTTTCCGTGACGGACTGCTCGAAACCGGCAAACGCGTCAACCTTGATGACTACGATACGCTCGACATTGTGGGCACTGGAGGCGACGGAAAGAACACCTTCAACATCTCCACTTGCTCGGCTTTCGTCATTGCCGCCTGTGGATATAAGGTCACGAAGCATGGTAACGGCAGTGCCACATCGGTCAGCGGAGCATCGAATGTGCTGCAAGCGCATGGTGTAAAGTTCACTGCCGACGAGTCATTGCTTCGCAAGAGCCTTGACGAGACCAACATCTGTTATCTCCATGCGCCTCTGTTTGCCTACGGAATGAAGTTTGTTGGTCCTACTCGAAAGGCGATGGGAATCCCTACCTGCTTCAATCTTCTCGGTCCGCTGGTCAATCCTTGTCGCCCGAAAAACTCGCTTCATGGCGCTGCAAACTATGATATCCTGCGCCTTTACGTCAATGCTCACCAAACGATAGGCGACAATTTCGGCGTCATTACCTCTCATGATGGCTATGATGAAATATCTCTTACTTCTGGTTTCAAACTGGTAACCAATTACTTTGAGAAAGTATTTACTCCGAAAGACTTAGGGCTCAACTATCTTGATCCGAAGGATATATACGGTGGAAGCACGCCAGAAGAGGCTTGGAAGATATTCGACAGCGTGCTTGAAGGCACCTCTACAAAGGCTCAGAAGGATGTTATCATAGCCAATGCAGCCTGCGGAATATCAGTGATGGACCGCAACAAGAGCATCGAAGACAGCGTTCTCATGGCACGTGAGGCTATAGAAAGCGGCAAGGCTCTTGAGACCTTCAAGCGTTTTGTGGAAATAAATTCATAGTTATGGTTGTGGGTTGTGGGTTATTGGTTGTCGGTTTTTTACTACCGTTTCCATTCATCTCTTGTCCACAACCACCAGCAGCGTCCCTGTGTCAGCCACATCACCGGCTGATATTCCCAGCACATCCCAACCAAAAACCTACAACCTACAACCCTAAAACCAAAGAATATGGCAGACATATTAGAAGAAATAATAGCCGACAAGCGTGCAGATCTGGCAGCGACAAGAAAGAAATCACGCAGCATGAAGCGCAGTCTGGCGGAAAGCAGCAGTGGTATCATAGCCGAATTCAAGCGTAAAAGCCCGAGCAAAGGATGGATTCATGCCGATGCCAAGGCAGAGATAGTGGTGCCGCAGTATGCTGAAGGCGGTGCAAGCGCAGTGAGCATTCTGACCAATGAGAAATATTTCGGTGGGTCACCAGCATTCATTCAGGCGGTGAGAGCCTCGGTGCCTGACCTTCCAATCTTGCGTAAGGAGTTCATCATCGATGAGTATCAGGTGTATGAAGCGAAGGCAATAGGCGCTGATGCCATACTTCTCATTGCCGCCGCGCTTACTCCAGACCACTATTCATACTTGCTCCGCACGGCTCATAGCCTTGGTCTTGAGGTGCTGCTCGAAGTTCATGCGCCGGAAGAACTCTCATATCTCGATGCAGGAAAACCGGATATGCTCGGCGTAAACAACCGTTCGCTCGGCACATTCCATACGGATGTGAACCACAGTTTCGAGATTGCACGCCAGATGCAGGCTGCCGTTGCCCATCTATCTGATGCTGAGCGTCCTGTCCTTGTCAGCGAATCGGGAATCAGCAGCCCCGACATCGTGCGCCAACTGCGTAGCTTTGGCTTCCGTGGTTTCCTCATAGGCGAATGCTTTATGAAGGAAAAAGAACCGGGAGAAGCATTGCGCCAGTTTATCTCCAAACTGTAAATTGATGGAATAAACATCATTATTCATCAGAAAAATCTTCATTCAGACCATTCTTTATTTTATCAAACATGAACCGAATAAACAAACTCTTTGCAGACAAACCACATGATCTGCTCAGCATATACTTCTGTGCTGGTGCGCCGACACTTGACGGCACCGCCAACGTAATCCGCACTCTTGCCGGCAACGGCATAAACATGATAGAGGTGGGAATACCGTTTTCCGACCCGATGGCTGACGGTCCTGTCATCCAGGACGCCGCTACGAAGGCTCTGCACAATGGAATGAGCATCCGATTGCTCTTCGAACAGCTGAAAGACATCCGCAAGGACGTGGAGATACCGCTGATATTGATGGGTTATCTCAATCCTATCATCCGCTTCGGATTCGAGAATTTCTGCCGGAAATGCGTCGAAGTGGGCATTGACGGCATGATTCTGCCCGACCTGCCATTCCGTGATTACATGGAGGAATACAAACCAATAGCCGACAAATACGATCTCCGCATCATCATGCTCATCACCCCTGAGACGTCAGATGAGCGCATCCGCTTTATAGATGAGAACACTGACGGCTTCATCTATATGGTTTCGAGTGCGGCAACCACTGGTGCGCAGAAGGAATTCAATGCCCAGAAGCAGGCTTATTTCAATAAGGTTCGCGCGATGAACCTCACTCATCCCACGATGATAGGCTTCGGAATAAGCAACAACCAGACGCTGAAGTCAGCACAGGCGAATGCCAACGGCGCGATAATAGGCAGTAAATTCGTGCAACTTCTCGATGCTGCCGGCGGCGATGCACAGATTGCCATCGACCAGCTTTACGAGGCGCTGAGATGATTTTTAATTCATAATTCATAATGCATAATGCATAATTGTCAATTCTTAATGCATAATTCATAATGCATAATTATATGGTTTGGTGGTTTTGCTGAATGTAAAAACTCACGACAACAGATCAAGACCGTAAAAAATATCATGCCCCAAAGGGAGGATATTGAGGGAAAAAGCGTAACTTTGCAGTCCAAAACTAACTAACCATCTTATGGAAAAGAGAATAAAGACTATCTTATGCGCAATGATTCTCGCCGCTTGTCCTGCCGGATCATTCGCCCAATACCCTACAATCCCTGACAGCGTGAAGCAGCGCGGCAAGGCTATGGAGGCGGTATGGGACAGCCTCGACAATGCCGCATGGCAGAAAGCGCTGCCCGAAGTGATGGACGGAATGCTGCATGGCAAGCGATTTGTGCCGTGGTGCTCCAAGCCGGAGGAACTTCCCCAGGCTGACATTCCGGCTTTTCCCGGCGCTGAAGGCGGCGGAAAATACACGTTCGGAGGCCGTGGAGGCAGGATTTTCGTCGTGACAAGTCTGGCAGATTCCGGTCCGGGAACGCTGCGTGAGGCATGCGAAGCCGGCGGTCCGCGCATCATAGTATTCAATGTGGCAGGCGAGATACACCTCGAAAGGCCCATTCATGTGGTGGCTCCTTACATCAGTATCTTCGGTCAGACGGCGCCGGGCGATGGAGTCGTGGTGACGGGACAGACGGTGGAGGTGGACACCCACGATGTTGTGATACGCTATATGCGCTTCCGTCGCGGTGCGATGGACGTGGCTTTCCGCGATGATGCGTGCGGTGGTCAGGGCATAGGAAACATCATCTACGACCATTGCTCTTCCTCATGGGGACTTGACGAGGTGATGTCGATGTACCGCCACGTGTATAACCGCACGGAAGATGGTCATTACCAGAAGTTTCCTACAGTGAATATCACCATTCAGGACTGCATATTCGCAGAAGGACTGGACCTCTACAACCACGCTTTCGGGGCGTCAATAGGTGGTCACAACACGCTTTTCGCACGCAATCTCTTCGCCTCCAACATCTCACGCAATCCTTCCATTGCTATGGATGGCGACTTCAACTTCGTCAACAACGTGCTCTACAACTGGTGGAACCGTTCCATCGACGGAGGGGACGACAATTCCAGATACAACATCATCAACAATTACCTCAAGCCGGGACCTGTGACGGGGTACAACATCAACAAGTCTATCTGCTACAGAATCCTGAAACCGGAGGCAAGCAGGGACAAGACCCGCCCGGAGGATTTCGGACTTGCCTACGTCAACGGCAACATAGTGGAGGGCTATAAGGATGTGAGTGCAGACAACTGGGCTGGCGGTGTGCAGCCGAAAGCGAAGGATGTGGAGGCTGCCAAGGCGCGCATCAGGGTGGACGAGGCTTTCCCTATCCCTCATTTCGCATCGATGATGTCGGCGGAAGAGGCTTACGAGCACGTCCTATCGCATGCTGGAGCGATCCTTCCCAAGCGTGATGATGTGGATGAACGCATCATAAGGACGGTGAGGAATGGCAGGGCCGAGTATGCGAAGGATGCCAAAGTGCACGAGTCGCCTTACGTGAAGCGCCGCCTTCCGGAGGACAGTTACCGCATGGGAATCATCACAGACCCTCAGCAGGTGGGCGGTCTGCCGAAGTACAAGGGCAAGCCTTACAGGGACAGTGACGGCGACGGAATACCTGATGACTGGGAGATTGCCCACGGTCTTGCCCCTCACGACCCTTCTGATGCCTACATTATCCGTGAGGATGGATACATGAATATCGAGTATTACTCATTTAGTATAAAATGAAAATATAAGAAGAAAAAGCCCTCCCCAACCCCTCCCTGGAGGGGCTTTCTTTAGTTAGGGATTGCCAGTTCAAAGGCTCAAGGCGAAGAACGTAACTCATCATCCCCCAAGGGGATAGGAGGGGGGCTACTATTCCTCCAGCGATTTCACCGCTTCCGGTATCTGCTTGGAGGCAGTCACGCCATATCTGAGAAGGTCTTGGAGCTGCTTGGAGAGGTTTGCCTTTCCGTCACGCAGCTGTCCGAGACCTTTTTCGTATGTGTTGCGTGCGGTGTTGAGCTGGTTGCCCAGCGTGACGTAGCCTTCGGCGAAGGTGGAATATTTCTCGTAGATCTTCGCAGCTGCATCGAGGATGGCGCGGTTGTTCTTCTCCTGACGGGTGTTCTGCCAAGTGAGGAACATGAGTTTGAGCACCACCATGAGGTTTGTCGGATTGATGATGAGCACGTTTTTCTTGAACGCCTTCGAACCCAGTTGCGGGTCTTTGTTCATTGCCAGGATGTAACTTCCCTCGTTGGGGACGAACATGAGCACGATAGGCATCGCCTTGTCCACATCCTTCGGGTAGTTCTTGTCAGCCAGTTCGGTGACGTGCTTCCAGATGGAATCATAGTTTTCACGCATTGCCTGCTGTCTCTCCGCCTCGTCGTCAGCGCCCACATAGTTGGTGTAAGCGGTGAGTGATACCTTCGAGTCGATGATGATACGCGACCCGTCGGCACCGTTCACGATGATGTCCGGACGCTCATTGTCTCCGTTTTCCGACTTCACATTCATCTGTTTGACGTATTCTTCGCCCTCTCTGAGTCCGCTGTCGCGCAGAATATTCTCCAGCACCTGCTCGCCCCAGTCGCCTTGCACCTTACCATGATTCTTCAGAGCATTGGCAAGTTCGCGTGTGGTCTCGTCGCGTTTCTGGTCATGTTCGAAGACAGCCTTTATGCTTGCCTCAAGAGTTGAGGTGTGCCTGGTCTGCTCCTTGTGGCTTGCATCCACGAGATTGCGCAGCCCTTCCAGTTCTTTCTGCAGCGGTCCTACTATATTCTCCATCTGCTCAGCGTTGGTTTTCTTCATAGCCTCCATGCGTTCGGTGGCTTCCTGCTTGAGTATCTGTGAGCGTTCCTGCATTTCCTTCTCGAATTGTCCGCGCATCTCCTGCCGTGCGAGGTTGAGCTCGGTGCGGAATTTCTCTTCCCTGTCCGCCTCAGCCTTCTTTGCATTCTCCCTGGTCTGTTCGAGCAGGCTTCGCGAAGTCTGCAGGTCTGCCTTGAGATTGGAGTTCTCCGCCATGAGCATCTCCTTGGCGCCGCGCTCACGTGCCAAAGCATCCTTTGCCTCAACTATCTGCGAGTCAGAGTGCTGGCGCATCATTTGAAGTTCCCTTTGCAGAGCCGCAATCTGCGGTTTGTATTCATTTTCCAGTTTTATCCTGATGTTTTCCTCCGCCGAAGCCGAAGCTTTTCCATTACCTTTGAGGGCATAAATGCCAAATCCTACAGCCACTATGACGGCTATCAATGCGATGATAATCTCCATGAATCTTATGTTTTTATTTGCAAAGTTACTGAAAAAAGGAATACGATACCAAGGAATTGGGAAAAAAGTTGTACCTTTGCACTCCCTTTTGCACATAGATGATTATGAAAAATTCAAATATAGTAAAATCCATCCTGATGCTCGGTGTGCCTATCATAGTGGGGCAACTCGGCATCATAGCCCAGCAATTCGCTGATACGATAATGGTAGGTCAGTACGGCACCCAGGAGCTTGCCGCCGCCGGTTTCGTAAACAATGTATTCAATCTCGTGGTCTATTTCATCCTTGGCATATCCTATGCCTCCACGCCTGTGATAGGTGCTTACTTCGGATGCAACGACCATCGGAGCGTGGTGCGTTCGCTCGCCGAGAGCCTTGTGGTCAATTTCGGCGTGGCAATACTTGTCGCCCTCGGACTTGTAGCGCTGCTTCTCAACATCGAGATACTGCGCCAGCCGGAGGAAATCCTGCCTATCGCTATACCTTATTATATTACGCTGCTCGTATCGGTGCCTTTCATGGCGCTCTTCAACGCATTGAAGCAGTTCTCCGACTCGATAGGCCAGACCAAGATGCCGATGTGGATAATGATAGCATCCAACGTGCTGAACATCTTCCTCAACTGGCTCCTGATCTTCGGAGTGATGGGATGTCCTCGCTTAGGACTGCTCGGAGCCGGCATCGCCACGCTCATTGCCCGCATCTTCAACCTCGTGGCACTGGCTCTGGCAATAGCCTTCGGCAAGCGTTACCGCCCGGCTTTCACGCAGGACGGCGAGCCGTTGTCATTCCGCAAATCCACTCTTACCGTAGCCGGAATGAAGCATCTCCTCTTCATCGGCATACCGATTAGCATACAGTTGGGACTTGAGACCTCATCATTCAATGTCTGCGCCATCTTCATGGGATGGTTAGGCTCCATCTCTCTCGCCGCCCATCAGGTGATGTGTACCATCTCCACGCTCTGCTTCCAGATAGTATATGGCATCGGAGCGGCAGCAAGCGTGATGATAAGCCACTTCCGCGGTGCCAACGACTGGGCGAACGTGCGCCGCACTTCCACCACAGCCTTCTTCCTATCGCTCGGCATGGTGTGCGTGATGATACTGACTATCTACGTCATACGCATGCCTCTGATGCACATATTCACCACCAACGACGAAGTGATCTCAGTGGCATTGGCTCTCCTGCCTTGCTTCTTCCTCTATCAGTTTGGCGACACCATGCAGATAGTCTTTGCCAATGCTCTGCGCGGAATGGAACTGGTCAAGCGCATGATGCTCTATGCCTTCATCGCCTACATGATGGTAAGCATCCCGATGAGCTATTTCTTCGCCTTCATCCTCGACTGGGGCACCGTGGGCGTATGGATGGGAATGCCGTTCGGACTCACCACCGCCGGTGTGCTCTTCTACAGTGATTTCCGCAAGGGACTGGCGAAGGCGGAGCTCCGCAGCCGATGATTTCCTCATGCCCAGCTGAGTCGTTCAATGTGAAATAATGTCCATTTTCCACACTCAGGTGGGGAATATTAAAACATCAATATAGAAAAATAGAGAAAAAACAGAAAAAAAAATATATTTCTCTATTTTTATTTATTGATATTTCATTTGTGCAAAAAAAGAGCCAAGGAAAAACAGGACAAAAAGACGATAGCGAAACTATCATTCTGCAATAGCTAAGCTTTTACGTTGCAATAACTATGCTTTTACCTCGTGAAAGCATAGTTATTAGCGTGTAAAAGCATAGATATTACACCCTAAAAGTTATGCTTTTGCAACCTAATGATTATCAATAGGTTGCAAAGGCGTTTTCTTTTATGCCAGCACATCTGCGCCTTGTGGAAAAATCGAACACTTTTCTGCTGCGGGATTGCTTCGGGACGGTATTTCACCGCCTTCGCCGGCGACCTCTGACATGCCTGCCAGTCGGTGGCTGGGGCTGGGAAGTGCAGGTTGGAAATGCACATTTTCAAGATTAGGCTGGAAGCCTATACCGAGCACAGCGAGAGTAACCCGGGACGAAGTCTCGGGACCTCAAATGCGAAGGGAAAAGCTGTCTGGAAGACAGTACCTTGCAAATCATGATATAAGGCGTGGATTTATTCGCAATTACAATATGGTTAGGTACTGTCTTCCAGACAGTCATTTGTACCTTATTTGATTCCCGAGACTTCGTCCCGGGTTACTCTCGCTTCGCTCGGTATAGGCTTCCAGCCTAATATTCCGGTCGGATTGGCTAGGATTTCACAAAACGACCTACCCGCAGAATACCGCAACGACCTACCGCAAAACGACCCACGACCCACAACCCACAACCCACAACCCACAACCCCCCAATAACATTAGTCAATTATTTTTATAAATAAGGTGAAAAAATAGGATGATTATTGGGAAAATACGGGAATAATGAGTAACTTTGCATCGCAATTTTGGAAACGTAAAAAATAATACACATAAATTTATGTCAGAAACAAAAAAGATAAAGACTGCATTGGTGTCAGTCTTTCACAAGGACGGTCTCGACGAACTGCTTACCAAACTGAATGCAGAAGGCGTGAAGTTCCTTTCTACAGGTGGTACACAGAAGTTTATTGAATCCCTCGGTTTTGAGTGTCAGGCAGTGGAAGACCTCACCACATATCCTTCCATCCTCGGTGGACGCGTGAAAACCCTTCACCCGAAAGTGTTCGGAGGCATCCTCGGACGCCGCGACAATGAGGGCGACCAGGAGCAGATGAAGAAGTATGAGATTCCTGAAATCGACCTCGTAATCGTAGATCTCTATCCATTCGAGCAGACTGTGGCAAGCGGTGCTTCACAGGCTGATATCATCGAGAAGATTGATATAGGTGGCATCTCTCTCATCCGTGCTGGAGCTAAGAACTTCAATGACGTGGTGATTATCCCTTCAAAGGCAGAGTACAAGATGCTTCTCGACATCTGCAATGAGCAGGGCGCAAACACTACTCTCGCACAGCGTCGCGAGTTTGCTACACGCGCTTTCGGTGTAAGTTCTCATTACGACACCGCTATCAACGCATGGTTTGAGAGCACTAAGTAATGTCTCTCGACCTCGTAAGTAATACATAATATTTCATCAGAACAATGGGATTTTTCTCTTTCGTACAGGAAATAGCAATGGACCTTGGCACTGCCAACACCATCATCATCAGCAATGACAAGATTGTGGTGGACGAACCGTCGGTCGTAGCTCTTGACCGTCGCACCAACGAGATGATAGCTGTGGGCGACAGAGCCAAGAGCATGTATGAGAAGGCTCACGACAATATACGCACTATCCGCCCTCTCCGCGACGGCGTGATCGCTGACTTCACTGCCTGCGAGCAGATGATGCGCGGCCTCATCAAGATGGTACACTCCGGTCGTCACCTCTTCTCTCCTTCACTCCGTATGGTCATCGGCGTGCCTTCCGGCTCCACTGAGGTGGAACTGCGTGCAGTACGCGACTCTGCAGAACATGCTGACGGACGTGACGTATATCTTATCTTCGAGCCAATGGCTGCGGCTATCGGCATCGGCATCGACGTAGAGGCACCTGAAGGCAATATGATTGTCGATATCGGTGGTGGTTCTACTGAGATTGCTGTCATCTCCCTCGGTGGCATTGTCAGCAACAACTCCATCCGTGTGGCAGGTGATGAACTCACTTCCGACATTCAGGAATACATGGCTCGCCAGCATAACGTGAAGGTTTCCGAGCGTATGGCTGAGCGCATCAAGATACATGTAGGCTCTGCCCTCACCGACCTTGGTGACGAAGCACCTGAGGACTACGTGGTACATGGCCCTAACCGCATCACCGCTCTCCCTATGGAGATTCCGGTATGTTATCAGGAAATAGCCCACTGCATCGACAAGACGGTGGCAAAGATCGAGAACGCCGTGCTCTCCGCACTGGAGAACACACCGCCGGAACTCTATGCCGACATCGTGAAGAACGGCATCTACCTCAGTGGTGGCGGCGCTCTGCTCCGTGGTCTCGACATCCGTCTGCAGAACAAGATCGGCATTCCTTTCCATATCGCTGAGGATCCGCTCCACAGCGTGGCTAAGGGCGCAGGCGTAGCATTGAAGAATATTGACCGCTTCTCATTCCTTATGAGATAAGACAGTAAAGAGTGGCTGCTTCTACGGGCAGTCACTTTTTATGCTTTGGCTTCGGAACGGTAGGCGGAATTATGCCTTTCTCCCGCATCATGACATCGCTGTCTGGTGACAGAATGTGGATTGCTCTACTGACAGAGTCCGGTCTGCGCCCTTCCAAGTCTGGAATATAAACAACATGTTATTCTCACATTATCAGGAATGAACAACCTTCTCGATTTCCTTTCCCGGCATTACCACTGGTTTCTCTTCGCCTTGCTTGAGGTGATGAGCATGGTCTTGTTGTTTCAATACAACAGCTATCAGGGGTCGGTATGGTTCTCTTCTGCCAATACGGTGGCAGGAAAGGTGTATGAGACGAATGCTAACGTGACGCAGTTCTTCTCCCTCGTCAAGCTGAATGAGGAACTGACCCACCGCAATATCTACCTCGAACAGCAGGTGAAGATGCTCTCCGAGCAACTGCTGGACAAGGATGTGGATACCACTCTGGTGAAGAATGCCGGCATGAAGGTGCTGGAACACTTCAAACTGATACCTGCCAAGGTGGTGTCAAACAGCGTGGACAAGAAAGACAACCTCATCACCATCAACAAGGGAGAGGCGGACGGAATAAGAAAAGACATGGGAGTGGTCTCCGGCAACGGTGTCGTGGGCATAGTATATATGACAGGAAAGCACTATTCCGTAGTCATCCCAGTGCTCAGCAGTATGTCCAGCATCAGCTGTACCATCGAAAAGAGAGGCTATGTGGGCTATCTACATTGGACTGGAGGCGACAGCCAGCTGGCTTATGTGGATGATATTCCGCGCCATGCTCATTTCCGCCTCTATGACAGAGTGGTGACAAGCGGCTACTCTTCCGTCTTTCCGGCAGGAATAGCCGTGGGCAAGATCCTCCACGTCTACAACTCCACCGACGGACTTTCATATCGTCTGCAGGTGCAGCTCTACACCGATTTCTCACGTCTCCGCGACGTCTGCGTCATAGATGACAGCCAGATACAGGAGCGACTCGACGTACTGCGTGCCGCACAAGACTCGCTGGAAAAGAAATAAAACCGCATCAAATGAACACCGACATCCTACGCCGCATAGGTCTCATCATCGTCTTCGCACTGGCACAGGGACTGGTGCTTGGTAATATCCATCTCTTCAACTGTGCCACACCGTTGCTCTACGTGTATTTCGCATTGCTCTTTCCGCGAAATTATCCACGTTGGGCTTCACTCGTCATGTGCTTCTGCCTCGGTCTTGCCGTGGATTGCTTCTGCAATACCCCTGGTCTCGCCGCGGCTTCACTGACCCTTGTCGGCTTCGTACAGCCGTATGTGCTTGAGCTTTACCTCGGTCGTGAGGACGAAGACGACTACGTGCCGTCGCTCTCAAATATGGGATGGATGAAATATTCCACCTATACGCTCTTCCTTACCCTTATCTTCTGCCTCGCTTTCTTCTCGCTGGAAGCCTTCAGTTTCTTCAACTGGATACAGTGGCTGTCAAGCGTCCTGGGCAGTTATTTCCTCACCATCATCCTCATTCTGGTGCTGGAAATGGTAAGGAAATAGAGCCCCAGCGCCTGAATGCGCCACAAGAGCCCCCTCTCAAGCAAGCCCCCCAAGCGGAACGAGCCACTGTGCCAGCCGCGTTACCGGCTGGTTCCCCATCCCCGAATCAATCACCCCATCCCCTATCCCAATGAGCAACAACAATCTGGAATACAGACGTTACGTCATAGGCGGTATCGCAACGATAATAGTCGTCGTGTATATCGTCAGGCTTTTCTTGCTCCAGATTATGAGCGATGACTATCGCAAGTCAGCCGACTCCAACGCTTTCCTCAAGAAAGTGGAATACCCTTCCCGCGGAGTGATAACCGACCGAAACGGCAAGCTCCTCGTCTATAACCAGCCATCCTACGACATCATGGTCGTGATGAACGAGGCAAAGGACCGTCTCGACACCACGGAATTCTGCAATTCCCTCGGCATCAGCAAGGAATACTTCATCAAGAGGATGGACGACATCAAGGACCGCTCGAAGAATCCAGGCTACTCCAGGTTCACGCAGCAGCTCTTCATGGCGCAGTTGTCTGAAGAGGAATTCTCCGTTTTCCGCGAGAAGATGTTCCGGTTCCCGGGCTTCTACATGCAGCGGCGCTCCATCAGGCAGTATCAATACCCGTATGCAGCCCACGTATTGGGAGACGTGGCAGAGGTTTCCACCAGCGACATTGAGAACGACGACTACTATCAGCTCGGCGATTTCATAGGAAAACTCGGCGTGGAGCGATATTACGAGAAGCAGCTGCGAGGCGAAAAGGGCGTGGAGATACTGCTCAGAGATGCCCACGGAAGGATAAAAGGCAAGTATCACAACGGACAGTACGACAGAAAACCGGTGGCTGGCAAAGACCTTACGCTGAGCATCGACGTCAATCTCCAGGCTTTGGGCGAACGGTTGCTCGAAGGAAAGATAGGCAGCATCGTGGCTATAGAACCAAGCACCGGCGAAGTGCTCTGCATGGTGTCCTCTCCTACCTACGACCCAAGAATGATGGTAGGACGACAAAGGGGAAAGAATCACCGCAAACTCTCGGAGAACGTATGGAAACCACTGCTCAACCGAAGCATAATGGGACAGTATCCGCCGGGCTCCACCTTCAAGACCTCACAGGCTTTGACCTATATGACAGAGGGAATAATCAATTCCCACACAGCATTCCCCTGCCATCACGGCTTCTCCTACAGAGGACTGCACGTGGGATGTCACGGACACAGTTCACCGACAGCTCTCGTGGAAGCTCTCTCCACATCATGTAATGCCTACTTCTGCTGGGGACTCTACTACATGATAGGAAACAGAAAGAAATACCATTCACCCCACGATGCTATGAATATATGGCGTGACTACATGGTTTCCATGGGCTTCGGCTACAAGCTCGGCATCGACCTGCCGGGAGAAAAGCGCGGTCTGATACCTAACGGCGACTATTACAACAACGCTTACAAAGGCTCATGGAACGGACTCACCGTCATCTCCATCAGTATCGGACAGGGTGAAGTCAACCTCACACCGCTGCAGATAGCCAATCTCGGCGCAACCATTGCCAACAGAGGCTATTACATCACGCCACACGTGGTGAAGAGAGTGAAGGGCGAACCGCTCGATTCCGCCTTCACCGTGCGCCATTACACGAGGGCAGACCGCAGAGCCTACGACTGGGTAGTGGCTGGAATGCGCTCATCAGTGGTGAAAGGTACGTGCCGTTCTGCCAACCGCGCCGACTATCTCGTATGCGGAAAGACCGGTACAGCGCAGAACCGCGGACAGGACCACTCCGTATTCATGGGATTCGCGCCTATGGACAATCCCAAGATAGCCATCGCGGTATATGTGGAAAACGGTGGTTTCGGAGCCGAATACGGCGTGCCTATCGGTTCGCTCATGATGGAACAATACATAAATGGCAAACTGTCACCGGCTTCGGAGGCACGAGCCGGAGATTTCCAAAGAAGAAGAATAGCTTATGGATCAAGGAACAGATAAACAGAAAGGTGTGCTCGCATCGCTCGACTGGGTCACCATCGCACTCTATCTCACGCTTCTCGCGTTCGGATGGGTGAGCGTCTGCGGTGCCAGCTACAACTATGGCGACACCGATATCTTCTCTCTCGCCAGCCGTTCCGGTATGCAGATAGTATGGATAGGCACGTCCATCTGCCTCGGTTTCGTCATCCTGATGCTCGACGACCGATTCTATGACACCTTCGCCTACGCCATCTATGCACTCCTGCTCATACTCCTCTTTGCCACCATCTTCAATCCCCATGAGATAAAAGGTTCGCGATCGTGGCTCGTACTCGGTCCGTTAAGACTGCAGCCGGCAGAGTTTGCCAAGTTTGCCACGGCGCTCGCCATCTCCAAACTCATGTCCACCTACGGCTTCGACCTCTCCAAATGGAATGATTTCGCATCGGCATGTGCCATCATCATGCTGCCCATGATATTCATCGTAGGCCAGAAAGAGACGGGCTCGGCACTCGTATATTTCGCATTCTTCCTGATGCTCTACCGCGAAGGAATGTCAGGCAGTTTCCTGTTCACGGGCGTGGCGATGATCATCTATTTCATCATCGGAATCCGATATGCCGAACCTACCATCTGGGATATACCGACATCTGTGGGCCATTTCTCCGTACTTCTTATGGTACAGATATTTACCTCCGCATTGGTATGGGTCTATTGTAAAGATTCCAAGACTGCCAAGACGATATTCGGCTACAGTGTCGGCATCACGATAGGCTCACTGCTGTTCGCTGAATACGTCATTCCATTCGACATAGTGTGGGTGCAGCTCATCCTCAGCGCAGGAATGGTGGGCTATCTGCTCTATCTCGGACTTGAGCAAAGGATAAGGCAATATTTCTTCATCATGCTCTTTGCCCTCGGCAGTATCACCTTCTTCTATTCCGCAGACTATGTGCTCAACCATGTGATGCAGCCCCACCAGCGCGTGCGCATCAACGTGCTTCTCGGTCTGGAGCAGGACCTTGCCGGAGCCGGATATAATGTCCATCAGAGCGAGATAGCCATCGGATCGGGTGGACTGGAAGGAAAAGGCTTCCTCAACGGCACACAGACCAAACTGAAATTCGTGCCAGAACAGGACACCGACTTCATCTTCTGCACCGTAGGCGAGGAAGAAGGCTTCGTGGGAAGTGCCGGAGTGCTGCTCCTTTTCCTTGCCCTCATCCTGCGATTGATACACGTGGCAGAGCGGCAACCGTACAAATTCGGGCGAGTCTATGGCTATTGCGTCCTGAGCATATTCCTCTTCCACGTCTTTGTCAATGTGGGAATGGTGCTCGGACTGACTCCTGTCATCGGCATACCGCTGCCATTCTTCAGTTATGGAGGCTCCAGCCTATGGGGATTCACCTTCCTCCTCTTTATTTTCCTCCGCATAGATGCAGGTCGAAACCTCGTGAGAACCTGACAAGAGTATGGATGTTGCGATGCAACATCCATGCTCTTGCCATATAATAGCCCTACATTTGCCATACAACATCCATTTTCCCACCTTATTATATATATAATATAGCCCCGCACATCACAAACCATACGTTTGAAATAGCGGAATAAAGGATAAAATACTTTAATTTTACGCCAAACTTTCAACATCACATCAATCGCATCAATTATCTGTTGTTCTGTAAGCATTCCATCACCGTTTCATTACAGATTATCACTTTTGCTAATTATAAAAACAATTAACAGTACATTTGTTTTATCATATTGCAGAATAATAGTAATTTTGCAACCAATTAAACAACGATAAAAGACAAAAAGATAGTTTTATCAGGATTTTATTATCACAATGTAAAGTAAAAGCAAAAATATTCGATCATGAGCACTCAACAGGAACAAGGACTTTACAATGCGCGATACGAACACGATGCGTGTGGTGTCGGAATGGTTGTAAACATTCATGGCAACAAGAGCCATGAATTGGTGGATAACGCTCTCAAAGTGTTGGAGAATATGGAGCATCGCGGTGCTGAGACACGCGACAAGACAGGTGATGGAGCAGGCATCCTGCTTCAGATACCTCACGAATTCATTCTGCTCCAAGGCATTCCAGTACCTGAAAAGGGACGCTACGGCACGGGAATCTTCTTTCTTCCGAAAGACGAGAAGAGACAAAGCGAGATTCTGAGTGTGATGATTGAAGAGATAGAGCGTGAGGGTCTGCAACTGATGCACCTGAGAAATGTACCTGTCAATGAGGACGTTCCAGGCGTAGCAGCGCGTAATGTCATGCCTGCCATCAAGCAGGTGTTTATCACTGGCGTGGCAGAAGAAGACGTGGAAAACTTCGACCGCATACTCTACAAGATACGAAAGAAGATAGAAAACAGGGTGAAGGACGATGAGGATTTCTATATCTGCTCGCTTTCATCCAAAAATATCATATATAAAGGTATGCTTACCAGCGGACAGCTGCGCCGCTTCTTCCCGGATTTGAGCAACAATTACTTCACTTCCGGTCTGGCACTCGTACACAGCCGCTTCTCCACCAACACCTTCCCGAAATGGAAACTGGCACAGCCATTCCGCCTGCTCTGCCACAACGGCGAGATAAACACAGTGCGCGGAAACCGCGGATGGATGAAGGCTCGCGAGAGTGTGCTCAGCAGTGAGGCTCTCGGTGACATCAAGGATATACGTCCTATCATCGAGGAAAACATGAGCGACTCTGCAAGTCTCGACAATGTATTCGAGTTTCTCGTCATGTCAGGTCTCTCTCTGCCACAGGCTATGGCTATCCTCGTGCCGGAATCATTCAATGACAAGAACCCTATATCCGAGGATCTGAAGGCATTCTACGAGTATTACTCCATCCTTATGGAGCCGTGGGACGGTCCTGCAGCATTGATGTTCAGCGACGGACGCTTTGCCGGAGGAATGCTCGACCGCAACGGCCTGCGCCCATCACGCTACACCATCACAAAGCAAGGCATGATGGTAGTGGCAAGTGAGGTGGGAGTAATGGACTTCGAGCCAAGCGATGTGGTAAGCAAAGGTCGTCTCGAACCGGGTAAAATCCTGCTTATCGACACCCAGGAGGGCAGAATCTATTACGACGGAGAGATAAAGGAAAAGCTCGCCAAGGAGCATCCTTACCGCGAATGGCTTTCCACAAACCGCATACAGCTGGAGAAACTCAAGAGCGGACGCAAGGTGGAGAACAGCGTAAGCGACTACGACCGCAAACTGAGAGCTTTCGGATTTGGCCAAGAAGACATCGACCGCACTATCGTACCGATGTGTACCGTGGGTCAGGAACCTGTCGCTGCAATGGGTAATGACACCCCTCTCGCCGTCATAAGCGAGCGCCCTCAGATTCTCTTCAACTATTTCCGCCAGCAGTTTGCACAGGTGACGAACCCTGCCATCGACCCTATCCGCGAGGAACTCGTGATGTCTCTGACCGAATACATAGGCAGAGTGGGCAGCGGAATCCTCACTCCTGACGAGTCAAACTGCAAGATGGTGCGCCTGCCACAGCCGGTATTGACCAATACCCAACTCGACATCCTCTGCAACATCCGCTACAAGGGATTCAAAACGACAAAGCTCCCTATCCTCTTCGACATAGAGAAAGGCGAGAGCGGACTCAGCAGTGCGCTCGACGAACTGTGCAAGCAGGCAGAGAACAGCGTGGATGAAGGCGTCAACTACATCATTCTCAGCGACAGGGACATTGACAGTCGCCATGCCGCAATTCCTTCACTGCTCGCAGTAAGTGCCGTACACCATTACCTCATCAGCGTAGGCAAGCGCGTACAGACCGCACTTATCGTGGAGAGCGGTGAGATACGTGAGGTGATGCACGCCGCTTTGCTCCTGGGATATGGTGCCAGCGCCATCAATCCTTACATGACATTTGCTGTCATCAATGACCTTGTGGCCAAGCACAAGATACAGGAAGAATACGCCACAGCGGAGAAGAACTACATCAAGGCCGTGGACAAGGGTCTGAAGAAGATAATGTCAAAGATGGGCATCTCCACCATCCGTTCTTACCGTGGCGCAAAAATCTTCGAGTCAATAGGACTGTCAGAGGGACTGCTGAAGAAATATTTCGGCACCGAAACCAGCACTATCGGCGGCATCGGACTTAGAGACATCGCACGCGAATACACTTCTCTCAATCGAGATGCTTTCTCAGAGGCATACTCCAACGGGGAGTTGCTGCCTAACAACGGTCTCTTCTCCTACCGCAAGGACGGCATAGACCATGCCTGGAACCCGGATACAATCGCTAACCTGCAGATTGCCACACGTCTGGGATCATATAAGAAATACAAGGAATGGGCTGCTATCGTGGACAAAAAGGAGAAGCCTATCTTCCTCCGCGACTTCATGTCATTCAAGAAAGCTGCCGTTCCGACACCTCTCGACGAGGTAGAACCGGTGGAAAGTATCGTCAAGCACTTCGTAACTGGTGCCATGTCATTCGGTGCTCTCAGCATTGAAGCACACGAAGCACTTGCACTTGCCATGAACAAACTCGGCACACGAAGCAACACCGGTGAAGGTGGCGAGGACAACACACGTTACCATTCATCTGTCAATGGCGTTAGCCTCAGCAGCAAGACCAAGCAGATAGCTTCCGGACGCTTCGGTGTCACAGCGGAATACCTCGTCAATGCAGAGGAACTTCAGATCAAAGTAGCTCAGGGTGCTAAGCCTGGTGAGGGCGGACAGTTGCCTGGATTCAAGGTCAATGAAATCATTGCAAAGACCCGTAATGCCATTCCAGGCATCACGCTCATCTCTCCTCCACCTCATCATGACATCTATTCCATCGAGGACCTTGCCCAACTCATCTATGACCTCAAGAACATCAACCCTACAGCAGCGGTAAGCGTGAAGCTCGTAGCGGAGAGCGGTGTGGGCACCATTGCCGCCGGCGTGGCCAAGGCAAAGGCTGACCTCATCGTCATATCCGGTGCCGAAGGCGGCACAGGTGCAAGTCCTGCCAGCAGTATGCGCTTTGCTGGTATCTCTCCAGAGATAGGTCTTGCAGAGACACAGCAGACACTGGTGATGAATGGCTTGCGTAATCAGGTCAGACTGCAGACCGACGGTCAGCTGAAGACAGCGCGCGATGTCATCCTTATGGCAATGCTCGGAGCTGATGAATTCAGTTTCGGCACGCTGCCTCTCATCGTTCTCGGATGCGTGATGATGCGTAAATGTAACACGAACACCTGTCCTGTCGGTGTAGCCACCCAGGACGAGAGACTCAGGGCTAAGTTCCGCGGACGTGCCGAGTACGTTGTCAATTTCTTTACATTCCTTGCTGAGCAGACGCGTGAATACCTTTCAGAACTTGGAGTGAAGAATCTGAAGGACATCATCGGACGCACAGACCTCATAGAGGTAATGCCTCGCGACCCTAACACCAAGCAGGGCACGATAGATTTCTCACGCCTTCTCTTTGCCGAACCTACCGACAAGCCTCTCTATTGGGATCGTGGCGAATACACGAAGGTAAGCGGCGTGAAGGACGAAGACATCATCCATGCCTGCCAGGCTGCCATTGAGAAAGGCGAAGAGGTAAGTCTCGACTACGCCATCAAGAACACTGACCGCGCGGTAACTACGATGTTGTCCGGCGTTGTCGCAAAGAAATATGGTGAAAATGGTCTGCCTGACTCAACGATAAATATCAAGTTTAAGGGCTCTGCCGGTCAGAGTTTCGGCGCTTTTGCCGTGAAAGGCCTCAACATTCGCCTTGAAGGTGAGACCAATGACTATTTCGGCAAGGGTCTCTCTGGTGGCAGAATAAGCATTCTTCCGCCTTCTCGCCTCAATGCTGACTACGTGGCTGAGGATAATATCATCGCTGGAAACACTGGTCTTTACGGTGCTACAAGTGGCGAACTCTATGTCAATGGTCGTGTGGGCGAACGCTTCGGAGTGAGAAACTCTGGTGCTATCGCCGTGATAGAAGGCGCTGGTGACCACTGTTGCGAGTATATGACAGGCGGACGTGTGGTTGTCCTGGGCAAGACAGGACGCAATTTTGCCGCTGGTATGAGCGGTGGACTTGCCTATGTATGGGACAAGAATCATGATTTCGACTACTTCTGTAATATGGATCAGGTGGAGATAAACCTCGTGGAAGAGGCTTCCGCACGTAAGGAACTCCACGAACTTATCCGTCAACACTATCTCTATACCGGCTCTGCTTTGGCACGCCGCATGCTCGACGACTGGAATAAATACGTCGAGGACTTCATCCAGGTAACGCCTATCGAATACAAGCGCGTACTGCAGGAAGAGAAAATGCGACAGCTTCAGGAGAAGATTGCCAATATGCAGTTGATCAACAGTTAAGGATAGATAACCATACACAAAAACAAACAATGGGAAAACTTAAAGCATTCATGGAGGTACCACGACTGGAAGCCGGTTACCGTCCTATACACGATAGAATACAAGACTTCGGAGAGGTGGAACAAACTCTCAATACCCACGACCGCAAGATGCAGGCAAGTCGCTGTATGGACTGCGGAGTGCCTTTCTGCCACTGGGCTTGTCCGCTCGGCAATAAGGCGCCGGAATGGAATGACGCTCTCTATAAAGGAGACTGGGAACTGGCTTATCGCCTGCTCAATGCCACTAACGACTTTCCGGAATTTACAGGAAGAATATGCCCTGCCCTATGCGAAAAGGCTTGCGTGCTCAATCTTACAGACCATGCTCCGGTAACCAACCGTGAGGATGAAGCCGCTATCACTGAGGCTGCATGGAGAGAAAACTACATTAAGCCTCAGACTTACGAGCGTAATGGCAAGACTGTCGCTGTCATAGGAGCTGGTCCTGCCGGACTTGTAGCCGCTAACAGACTTAACAAGATGGGATATTCCGTCACCGTGTTTGAGAAAAATGAGGCTGCTGGTGGTTTGCTTCGCTATGGTATTCCTAACTTCAAGCTCAACAAGACCGTCATTGACCGTCGTCTCGCATTGCTGAAAGAGGAAGGCATCGTCTTCAAATACAATACTCCTATTGAGGAGAATGCACTGCCGGAAGGCTTTGATGCTTATGTCATCAGCACTGGAACTCCTGTAGCACGCGACTTGAAAGCACCGGGAAGAGAACTCAAAGGCGTGCACTTCGCACTCGAATTGCTGTCCCAACAGAACAGAGTATTGGCTGGAATGGAATTTAGCAAGGAAGACCGCGTTACGGCAAAGGGCAAGGATGTCCTCGTGATAGGTGGCGGAGATACGGGTTCTGACTGCATCGGAACTTCTCATCGTCAGGGTTGCAAGAGCGTGACACAGATAGAGATAATGCCAAAACCGGTGGAAGGACCTGATGACCCTAATAATCCTTGGCCTAATTATCCAAGGGTACTCAAGACCACTTCAAGTCATGAGGAGGGATGCACACGCCGTTGGAACATCAATACTCTTGAGTTTATTGGCAAAAATGGCCGTCTCACAGGTGTGAAAGTGCAACCTATCGACTGGAAACCAAATCCTGAAGGCGGACGTCCTATAATGATTGAGGCTGGCGAACCAGAGATTATCAAGTGTGAGATTTGCTTCCTTGCGATGGGTTTCCTCAAGCCTCAGCACGCCGAGCAGCCTTCTAATGTCTTCATCTGTGGTGATGCGCAGAATGGTGCCTCCCTTGTAGTAAGGGCAATGGCAAGCGGACGCGATGCCGCAAAGAAGGTGGATGCCTACATCAAGTCCATAGGATAATTTCCTAACCGCCACTGTGTCAGCCGCATCATGAGAAAACAGACGCAAGCGGCCGCCACTGTGTCAGCCGCGTTATGAGAAAACCAACGCAAGTGGCCACCACTGTGTCAGCCGCGTTACCGGCTGATTTCCCCAATAATAACCAAACAAAACAACAAGACAACAACCATGTGTGGAATCGTATCAATATTCAATATACAGCAGCAGACGAGCGAACTGCGCCAGAAAGCACTGCGAATGAGCCAGAAAATCCGTCACCGTGGTCCTGACTGGAGCGGCATTTACTGCGGAAAGACAGCGATATTGGCGCATGAAAGGCTGAGTATCGTCGATCCGGAAAGCGGCAAGCAGCCCCTTTTCTCGGTCGATGGCAAGCAGATTCTTGCCGTAAACGGAGAAATTTACAATCATAAGGACATCAGAAAGCAGTACGAAGGCAAATATGAATTTCAGACAGGCAGCGACTGTGAGGTGATTCTTGCCCTCTACCGTGACAAGGGTATCGACTTTCTGGAGGACATCAGCGGCATCTTCGCTTTCGCATTATACGATGAAGAGAGCGATTCCTTCCTCATCGCACGCGACCAGATCGGCGTCATTCCTTTGTATATAGGCTATGACAGCGACGGAAAGGTATATGTAGCAAGCGAATTGAAGGCTCTCGAAGGTCAGTGCGAACGCTACGAACCTTTCCTGCCTGGCCACTACTATTGGAGCAAAGACCCAGGAATGAAGCGCTGGTACAAGCGTGACTGGTTCGATTACGATGCCGTAAAGGACAATCCTGCCAGCAGTGAAGACATCCGACAGGCTTTGCGCAACGCCGTGAAAAAGCAGATGATGAGTGACGTTCCTTATGGTGTATTGCTCTCAGGAGGTCTTGACAGCAGCGTTATCAGCGCCATAACGCAAAGTTATTCCGAGCGAAGAATTGAGGATAACAGCCAGACAAAGGCTTGGTGGCCGCGCCTTCACTCTTTTGCCGTAGGATTGAAAGGTGCTCCTGACCTTGAGAAAGCCCGCATGGTGGCTGACCATATCGGCACTGTGCACCACGAAATCAACTATACCATCCAGGAAGGTCTTGATGCCATCCGTGACGTGATTTACTTTATCGAGACCTATGACGTCACCACAGTGCGTGCTTCCACACCAATGTATCTCCTTGCCCGCGTCATCAAGTCGATGGGAATCAAGATGGTATTGTCTGGCGAAGGCGCTGACGAGATATTCGGTGGCTACCTTTATTTCCACAAAGCACCGTCAGCAGAGGAGTTTCACAAAGAGACTGTGCGCAAACTCTCCAAACTGTATCTCTATGATTGCCTCCGTGCCAACAAGAGTCTGGCGGCTTGGGGAGTGGAAGGTCGTGTGCCTTTCCTCGACAAGGAGTTTCTCGACGTTGCGATGCGCACCAATCCTGCTGCCAAGATGTGTCCTGGCAAGACGATGGAGAAGCGTATCGTCCGCGAGGCTTTCTCGGATATGCTGCCTGAAGAGATAGTATGGCGACAGAAGGAGCAGTTTAGTGACGGTGTAGGTTACAGTTGGATTGACACCTTAAAGAAGATGACTGAAGAACTGGTGACCGACGAACAGATGGCTCACGCTGCAGAGCGATTCCCTATCAATACGCCGATGTGCAAGGAAGAGTACTACTATCGCAGCATCTTCGAAGAGCATTTCCCAAGCGAAAGCGCTGCCCGCAGTGTCCCTCATGAGGCAAGCGTGGCTTGTTCCACTGCCATTGCCCTCGAATGGGACGAGGCATGGAAGAATATGAACGAGCCTTCCGGACGCGCTGTCGCTGGAGTACATAATTCTGCTATTTAATCAATTCTGCATTTATAACAGTATTAAGAAAATATACAATGGAACCTTTAAAGCACGAATGTGGCGTAGCAATGATCCGTCTGCTAAAGCCATTGGAGTATTACGAGAAAAAATACGGCTCGCTGTATTACGCTCTCAACAAGTTGTATCTACTCATGGAGAAACAACACAACAGAGGACAGGAAGGCGCCGGACTGGCTTGCGTCAGACTGAGCGCCAAACCTGGCGACGAATATATGTTTCGTGAGCGTGCCGCCGGGACAACAGCGATAACGGAAATCTTCAATGCCGTGCGCAAAGAGCAGGACGAAGAGACTGTGGAAGGACAACTTCCGCCATTCATCGGCGAGCTCTACATGGGTCATCTACGTTATTCCACTACGGGAAAGAGCGGACTTGACTACATTCACCCTTTCCTTCGTCGCAACAACTGGAGAGCGAAAAACCTTGCTCTCTGTGGCAATTTCAATCTGACTAACGTCGATGAGGTATTCCAACGCATAGTGGCTAATGGTCAGCATCCACGTAAATACGCTGACACTCATATCCTTCTGGAGCAGGTAGGTCACAGATTGGACCGTGAAGTGGAGCGTGTATATAATATATGTAGCGCGGAAGGCAAGACCGGACTTGACCTTACCAACGCCATAGAGCAGCGGATAGACATCGCCAACGTGCTTCGCACGAGCAGTTGCTATTGGGATGGTGGCTACGTGATGTGCGGAGTAACTGGCAGCGGTGAGTCTTTTGCCCTTCGTGATCCATGGGGCATCCGCACCGCTTTCTGGTATTTGGACGATGAAATCCTCGTGCTTACCTCGGAGCGTCCGGTCATTCAGACGGTGCTCAATGTGCCGATGGAGGAAATCCACGAGCTTCAGCCGGGCGAAGCCTTGCTGACAAGTCAGGACGGCACTGTACGTCTGGAACATATCAACGCTGCAAAAGAGAAGAGAGCTTGCTCTTTTGAGCGCATTTATTTTAGTCGCGGTAGTGATTTCGACATTTATCACGAGCGCAAGGAATTAGGCAGGAGACTGGTAAATCAGATTCTTCCTGCCATTGATTGTGATATAGAGCATACTGTTTTTTCGTATATTCCAAACACTGCCGAAGTGGCTTTCTTCGGTCTTGTAGAGGGAATGGACAAGTATCTCAACCAACTGAAAGGCAAGAAACTGAAAGAACTGATTGCCGACCCATCCAGAGCATCGGAGATTGACCACATCCTCTCGATGCGAATACGCAGTGAAAAGGTGGCTATTAAGGACATAAAGCTCCGCACTTTCATTGCTGAAGGCAACAGCAGGAATGACCTTGCGGCTCATGTCTATGACATCACCTACGGAAGTCTGGAGCCTTACGTTGACAATCTCGTCATAATCGACGACAGTATCGTGCGCGGCACCACTCTGCGCCAGAGTATCATTCGCATTCTCGACCGCCTTCATCCTAAGAAGACCATCATCGTGTCATCTTCTCCACAGATACGCTATCCTGATTATTACGGTATTGATATGTCAAGCATGGAGCAGTTTATCGCTTTCAAAGCGGCTGTCGCTTTACTGGAAGAGCGTGGCATGAGCGAAATACTCGACAAGGTATATGAGGAAATCAAATCAGGCGACACGTCTGTAAATCATGTAAAGGAAATCTATGCGCCATTCTCTGACGAAGAGATAAGCACAAAGATTGCCCAACTGCTGACTCCTTCCGACATCGGCACTGAGGTACAGATTATCTTCCAGTCGATTGACGAACTGCACAAAGCCTGCCCCGACCATCTCGGTGACTGGTATTTCACTGGTGACTACCCTACTCCGGGCGGAATGCGGATGCTCAATCGCACTTACATGGATTTCTACGAAACGGCACAAAAGTAGCAAGCCACCGTGCCAGCATCCGCTAATCACCCCCGATAACGCAAGCGACCGCCACCGTGTCAGCCACGTTACTGGTTGATTCCCAAAAATCCTTCCCACAATAATAACCCCACATTCCCAAAAGCAATGGCAAAATACATCTTCGTAACAGGAGGCGTAGTTTCCTCCTTAGGCAAAGGTATCATCTCTGCTTCCATAGGCAAACTGCTGCAAGCAAGAGGCTATAAGATAACCATCCAGAAGTTTGACCCATACATCAACATCGACCCCGGCACGCTCAATCCTTACGAACACGGCGAATGCTACGTCACTGTTGACGGCATGGAAACCGATCTCGACCTCGGTCACTATGAGCGTTTCACTGGTATTCAGACCACAAAAGCCAACAGTATGACGACGGGACGCATCTACAAGTCGGTCATCGACAAGGAGCGTCATGGTGATTTCCTCGGAAAGACCATACAAGTGGTGCCTCATATCACTGACGAGATAAAGAATAACATCAAGTATCTCGGAGAAACGGGGCTCTATGACTTCGTTATCACAGAGATAGGCGGCACGATTGGCGACATCGAGAGCGCCCCTTTCCTGGAAGCTATCCGACAACTGAAATGGGAACTTGGCAAGGATGCCATCAGCGTCCACCTCACTTATGTGCCTTATCTCAGGGCTGCCGGCGAACTGAAGACCAAGCCTACTCAGCATTCCGTCAAGGAAATGCTCAGTTACGGCATTCAGCCTGACATCCTCATCCTCCGCACAGAGAAGCATCTGGACGACAATATGAGGATGAAAGTGGCTGGTTTCTGCAATGTAGATTTGGAATGCGTCATCCAGAGCGAGGACCTTCCAAGCATCTATGAGGTGCCTGTCAATATGCAGCGTCAGGGACTTGACAGCGCTATTCTGCGCAAGATGGGAATCCCTGTCGGCGAGACTCCGCAGCTCGGTCCGTGGCTTCACTTCCTCGAACTGCGCAATTCTGCCACCGAAGTGGTGAATATCGGTCTCGTAGGAAAATACAATCTGCAGGATGCTTACAAGTCCATCAGCGAGAGTCTCTCTCACGCTGCCACATACCATCATCATAAGGTGAATATCACATTCATCAATTCCGAATTTCTCTCCTCCGAAAACATCGAGGAAAAGCTTGGCAACCAGGACGGAATAGTAATCTGTCCGGGCTTCGGTCAGCGTGGTATCGAGGGCAAGATCATTGCCGCCGAATATGCTCGCACTCATGATGTGCCTTGCTTTGGAATATGTCTCGGTATGCAGATGATGGTCATCGAGTTTGCCCGCGACGTGCTGAGCTACAGCGATGCCAATAGCAGTGAGATGGACAGTCAGACGCCTCACAACGTCATCGACATGATGGAGGACCAGAAGAACATCTCCAACATGGGTGGAACGATGCGTCTCGGTGCTTACGACTGCCAACTGATGAAGGATTCGAAGGTGGCTTCCATCTACGGAAAGGAGACCATTCGCGAGCGTCACCGCCACCGTTATGAGTTTAATAGCAAGTATCTTGACGAATACGAGGCTCACGGTATGAAGTGTACTGGTCGCAATCCTGAGTCTGGACTGGTGGAGATAGTGGAGATGCCGGAACTGAAATGGTATGTCGGAACGCAGTTCCATCCTGAATATCAGAGCACAGTGCTCCATCCGCATCCGCTCTTCATGTCCTTCATAGAGGCCGCAATTGGGAAATGAATAATGCATAATGAATAATGCATAATTCATAATGCATAATTCACTTCTCACGGACTATAAGATTTGGCTGGAAGCCAATACCGAGCGAAGCGAGAGTAACCCGGGACGATGTCTCGGGATATAAATACAAGAAGGAATGGGCTGTCTGGAAGACAGTACCTATATGAAGAAGATACTTGTATTGTATGCTCCAGTCTGATTGGGTACTTTCTTCCAGACAACAAAACAACAAAACAAACAGACAACAAAACAAACAACTATGAATAAAAGAAAAGTTACTCTGAAGCTTGAAGGTGGATACGAGTTTCGTGGCACCAGCTTCGGCTACGAGAAGGCTGTAAATGGCGAGGTTGTCTTCAACACCGCCATGATGGGCTACCCTGAAAGCCTCACCGACCCTTCCTACAGTGGTCAGATTCTGGTGATGACTTTCCCCCTCGTGGGCAATTACGGCGTCCCTTCTGCTTCGGAAGAGGCTAACGGTCTCTCTTCTTTCTATGAGAGCGACCACATCCATGTCCGCGCTCTCGTGGTCAGTGATTACTCTGAAGAGTACAGCCACTGGAATGCCAACCGCTCTCTTGCCCAGTGGCTCAAGGAGGAAAAGATTGTGGGAATAGAGGGAATAGACACCCGCGAACTCACCAAGATTCTGCGCGAGCACGGCAGTATGCCAGGCAAGATTGTCTTCGATGATGGTGAGGACATAGAGTTTGAAGACCCTAACCTCGTCAATCAGGTGGATATCGTGAGCACAAAGGTGGTGGAGCATTTCGGTGAAGGCAAGAAGAAGGTCTGCCTCGTCGATATGGGAGTGAAGCAAAACATTATCCGCGAGCTTCTGAAATACGACGTCTCCATCACTGTGGTGCCGTGGGATTATGACTTTAATAGCATCGGTGACTTTGATGGACTCTTCATTTCCAATGGTCCTGGCGACCCGAACCTATGCTCGGAGACCGTCAGCCACGTCAAGGAATTCATGAAACATGGCAAGCCTATCTATGGTATCTGCATGGGAAACCAGATTCTGGCTCTGGCTGCTGGAGCAAAGGTGGAGAAACTGAAATATGGTCATCGTGGTCACAACCAGCCTGTGCGCCTTCTGGAGGATGGAAAACTGACTGAGCACTGCTACATCACGTCCCAGAATCACGGCTACGCTGTCAATAATGACACCATCCCTGCCGACTGGGAACCACTCTTCATCAATATGAATGACGGTTCGAATGAGGGCATACGCCACAAGTCCCACCCTTGGTTTTCGGCACAGTTTCATCCCGAAGCCTGCTCCGGACCTACCGATACGGAATTTATCTTCGGACAATTCTTCTCCTTATTATAGCCCACTCTGAAGAGGAATAGAAAATAGGGAATAAGCCCCCTCTTATCCCCCTATAAGGGGGGGGGGGAGGCTATATACGTACTACGGCTTGCGGTTTCCCAATTGCGTCAGCGCGATTATTCACTTTTCACTATTCACTTTTCACTATTCACTTATATTTTTCTTAAAACACCATGACCAATAATATAAAGAAAGTCCTGCTCCTCGGATCCGGAGCATTAAAGATAGGCGAAGCCGGAGAATTCGACTACTCCGGAAGCCAAGCACTAAAGGCGCTGAAAGAGGAAGGCATCAAGTCTGTCCTCATCAATCCTAACATCGCCACCGTACAGACATCTGAAGGCGTGGCTGACAGAGTCTATTTCCTGCCTGTCACCCCATATTTCGTGGAGAGAGTCATTGAGAAAGAGCGTCCTGACGGCATCCTGCTCAGCTTTGGCGGACAGACAGCTCTCAACTGTGGAGTGGAACTCTACCACTCCGGAGTGCTGGAGAAGTACGGGGTCAAAGTGTTGGGCACACCGGTTCAAGCCATCATCGACACGGAAGACCGCGAACTCTTCGTCGAAAGGCTCGATGAAATCGGCGTCAACACCATCAAGAGTCATGCCTGCAACACCCTCGAAGAGGCTAAGACTGCGGCAGCGGAACTCGGTTATCCTGTCATCATCCGTGCCGCTTACGCCCTCGGAGGGCTGGGTTCGGGATTCTGTGACAATGAGGAGGAACTCATCACCGTGGGCAACAAGGCTCTCTCCTTCTCCCCTCAGATTCTCGTGGAGAAGAGTCTGAAAGGATGGAAGGAAGTGGAATACGAAGTGGTGCGCGACCGTTTCGACAACTGCATCACGGTATGCAACATGGAAAACTTCGACCCGTTGGGCATACATACCGGCGAGAGCATCGTCGTGGCTCCGTCGCAGACGCTCTCCAACCGTGATTACCACAAGCTCCGCGAACTCTCCATCAGGATTATCCGCCACATCGGCATCGTCGGCGAATGCAATGTGCAGTATGCCTACGACCCGTTCTCCGAGGATTACCGCGTCATTGAGGTCAACGCCCGTCTCTCCCGTTCTTCTGCACTCGCATCAAAAGCCACCGGTTATCCTCTCGCTTTCGTGGCCGCCAAACTAGGACTCGGCTATGGTCTCTTCGACCTCAAGAACTCAGTGACCAAGACCACGTCGGCATTCTTCGAGCCGGCTCTCGACTATGTGGTATGCAAGATTCCGCGTTGGGACCTCGGCAAGTTCCAGGGAGTGGACCGCGAGCTTGGTTCGAGCATGAAGTCCGTTGGCGAAGTGATGGCTATCGGCCGCACTTTCGAAGAGGCTATACAGAAAGGTCTCCGCATGATCGGTCAGGGAATGCACGGCTTTGTGGAGAATAAAGTGCTGAAAGTGGATGACATCGACAAAGCTCTCCGCGAGCCTACCGACAAGCGCATCTTCGTCATCTCTAAAGCCATGAAAGCTGGTTACACCGTGGATCAGATTCACGACCTGACAAAAATCGACAAATGGTTTCTGCAAAAGCTCATGGGCATCGTGCGCACAGACTCCTTATTGGCTGAATATGACGACCTCAACGCAGTGCCTACCGACCTCCTCTTCGAGGCTAAGCGCAAGGGATTCAGCGACTTCCAGATAGCACGCGCCGTGCTCAATGACGGTGAGCTGGGACTGCAGGTGCGCTCACGCCGTAAGGAGCTTGGCATTCTCCCTGTCATCAAGCAGATAGACACTCTCGCTGGAGAATTTCCTGCACAGACCAATTACCTCTATCTCACGTACAGCGGAACCGCACACGACATCACCCTTTCACAGCAACAACCCCCAATCATCGTTCTCGGTTCGGGTGCTTACCGCATAGGTTCCTCTGTGGAATTCGACTGGTGCTCTGTCAATGCTCTGCAAACCGTGCGCAATCAAGGTTGCCCAAGCGTGATGATAAACTACAATCCTGAGACCGTCTCCACCGACTATGACATGTGCGACCGTCTCTATTTCGACGAACTGACCTTCGAGCGTGTGATGGACATCATCGACCTCGAATGCCCGCAAGGCGTCATCCTCTCCGTGGGCGGACAGATACCTAACAATCTCGCCATGCGTCTCGACGAGCAACAGGTGCCTATCCTCGGCACTCAGGCACAGTATATCGACAATGCCGAAGACCGACAGAAATTCTCATCCATGTGCGACCGCATCGGAGTGGTGCAGCCAGCATGGAAGGAACTGACCAATATGACTGACGTCGATGAATTCATAGCCCAGGTAGGGTTCCCGGTACTCGTGCGTCCTTCCTACGTCCTTTCTGGCGCAGCGATGAATGTATGCTCCAATCATGACGAGTTGGAGCGTTTCCTCCAGATGGCAGCCAACGTGAGCCAGAAGCATCCTGTCGTCATATCACGCTTCATCCAGGGAGCCAAGGAGATAGAGATGGACGCAGTGGCAGACAAAGGCGAGATAATAGCCTACGCCATTTCCGAGCACGTAGAGTTTGCTGGAGTGCATTCCGGCGATGCCACCATACAGTTTCCTCCGCAGAAACTGTACTACGAGACCATGCGTCGCATCAAGAAAGTGGCAAAGAAAATCGCTGCCGAGCTGCATATCTCTGGTCCGTTCAACATCCAGTTTATGGCGCGCGACAATGACATAATGGTCATAGAATGCAATCTCCGCGCCTCTCGCTCATTCCCATTTGTCAGCAAGGTGCTCAAACTGAACCTTATCCAACTGGCTTCCAAGATTATGATGGGAGTGCCTTACGAGCGTCCTACCAAGACAGAGTTCGACCTCGACTATGTAGGCATAAAGGCTTCACAGTTCTCCTTCAGCCGATTGCAGAAGGCTGACCCTGTCCTCGGTGTGGACATGAGCAGCACAGGCGAGGTGAGCTGTCTCGGCGACGACACCGACTGCGCCATTCTCAAGTCCATGCTCTCCGTCGGACTGCGAGTGCCGGAGCATTCCATCCTTATCTCTTCTGGTGATGCTCATCAGAAAGCAGCGCTCTTAGAGCCTTGTCGCCATCTGGCGGAAAAGGGTTATCAGCTATATGCCACGGGTGGCAGTTACCGCTATCTGATAGACAATGGAGTGGAATGCAAGCGCGTCTATTGGCCATCGGAGGAGACCCAACCGCAGGCCCTCGACATGATACGCCGCAAGGAGATAGACATGGTAATCAATATCCCGAAGAACCTCACCTCACACGAGTTGTCCAACGGATACAAGATACGCCGTGCCGCCATCGACTTCAACGTCCCTCTCCTCACCAACGACCGTCTCGCCTCCGCCTTCATCCATGCCTTCACCACCATGACGCTCGATGATCTCGCCATCAAGGCATGGGATGAATACGGCAATGAGTAGGATTTAGTTGTTTGGTTGTTTGGTTGTTTGGTTGTCTGGTTGTTTAGTTGGTCATCTCTGTCTGGAAGACAGTACCGAGCGAAGCGAGAGTAACCCGGGACGAAGTCTCGGGATTATAAACAAGTAGTAAGGGGCTGTCTGGAAGACAGTACCAACACAAGCCGGATTTCATGTGCTCATCGCTTCGCGACGAGCACAAGCGTTCAAAAGAAACACGGATAGCACGGATGCAACGGATCTGTTCTTTCACGGATGTTTTATTTGATGCTTTAGGATTGTGTGCGCCTGACGGGCGCAAGGATTTTGACGGATTTTCATCAACTGGAGGAATCCCGCGCCGATAGGCGCAAGAAAATCATATTCAGATCCAAAAGACAATAAAGAATCCGTGAAAAGATAAAATCCGTTGCATCAGTGTTATCCGTGATAGATTTTGAGCGTGGGCGAAAGAGCACGTAGGCTCTTGAGCTGTGTATTACAATTCAAATGTTGGTATTGCCCTTCCAGGCAAAGATTATCCGTTAAATCCGTTAAATCCGTGGTCAATTAAAAACCCTGAGGTCGTGTGTGTGTGTGTGTTCGAACACGGATCTGACGGATTGAACGGATGTTTGTTTATGGTGTTACACCTTTATGGTCATCGCTTCGCGACGACCACAAGCGTTCAAAAGAAACACGGATAGCACGGATGCAACGGATCTGTTCTTTCACGGATGTTTTATTTGATGCTTTAGGATTGTGTGCGCCTGACGGGCGCAAGGATTTTGACGGATTTTCATCAACTGGAGGAATCCCGCGCCGATAGGCGCAAGAAAATCATATTCAGATCCAAAAGACAATAAAGAATCCGTGAAAAGATAAAATCCGTTGCATCCGTGCTATCCGTGATAGATTTTGAGCGTGGGCGAAAGAGTCCGTAGGCTATTGAGCCCTGATAGGGGGAAATATCAATGGATAAAAAAGGTTGTTGGTTATCGGTTGTCGGTTAGTCACCTCTGTCTGGAAGACAGTACCGAGCGAAGCGAGAGTAACCCGGGACGAAGTCTCGGGATTCATAAAACATAGTAGGACGGCTGTCTGGAAGACAGTACCAAATAAAACTTGTCGTTTCATTGTCTGATTGTTTGGTGGCATGGTCTTTTTTAAATGAAATGCACCGATTTAACAGTCGTTGATGCTTTTCCGACCTTATTTCCAGAAAAAAAATATTTTGTGGTTTGTAATTCCACCCTTCCACCTCAGTGTCGTTACCGTTCTGATAATCAGCGGATTGCATGAGGTGGAATTAGGTGTGGAATTAGGGTGGAACTTCATGTAATTCCACCCTAATTCCACCCTAATTCCACCTCGTATAACATATTGGCTATCAAACTTATACACCTCCGAGGTGGAAGGGTGGAACTTCTTTTGAAGAAAAATATTTTTTTTGCGAATTACAGCCGAAAAGTTGGTAACTACTCAGGTAGGTTTGTCGTACTTCCCCATGCACGACTTCCCTCGTTGCAACCAACGAG
>CAKQPF010000008.1 GCA_934256705.1 uncultured Prevotella sp. | reverse complement strand
ACGAGGGAAGTCGTGCATGGGGAAGTACGACAAACCTACCTGAGTAGTTACAAAAAGTATTAACAACCGTTAAAAACAATATAAAATAGGGCTGCCACTTCATTGGAAAGCATTTTTGTGGGTTGTTGGTTATTGATTATTGGTTGTCGGTTGTTGGTTAGATTGTACTATACTACCAACAACCAATAAGCCAATACCGAGCGAAAGCAAAAAAAGGCAGTTTGTAATATCATAGCTTTTAGGTTGCAAAAGCTATGCTTTTACATGGTAATAACTAAGCTATTACAATGCAATATCTATGCTTTTGTTTTCGACTGTTTTTTGCTTGTAATCTCGTTGTTTAATTGTTTGCTTTGCTTATACACGCAACAAGTTCGCTACCACCAAAAACTACAAAAATACATTATTAAGCATTGATAATGAAAATATTCCACAAAAGGCGTGACACTTTCGTTTTTTATTTGTATCTTTGCACTTACATGCCCTTTCGCCCAGATTTTAGTTTTTGGGAGGATAGATAACCAATACAAACATACTTTCTGGTATTTGAAAACCTTTATAGTTTCTTTGTGTTGTTTAGGCGTGGTAAAAACCTCAAAGTAAAGCATACCTCATGTCTGATATAAATCACTATATAGAAGCATTCTCTAACCTTCACACTGCGAAGATAAAGGGACACAAGGCTCCACACAAGGCAGTCTTGCTATTAGCTATTATTGATCTGATTGAAGACGGAGTAATATCTGACCCATGCATTAAACTTTCAGAAGAGTTAATAAACAAGTTTGGCGACATTTGGCAAAGATACATAGGCAACTCTACTATTTTTCATCCAGAAATATCAAAGCCATATTTTCATATGCAACATGAATCATTCTGGAGTCTAATAGAAACCAAAGAAAAAGAATCATTGATGGTGGCAGAAGAAACGCGATGCGGTATAAAAAAGAAGGAGAAAAAAGAGTTGCCAGCAAGAAGATACTCTGTTAGCGCTCTACGCTCCAAATTTGCATACGCACAAATAGATAGTGCTCTCTTTCATCTGTTAAAGAATGAGGATGCTCGTGCTATGCTACGCGTTATACTAATCAATACTTACTTAACCAACCAGCCGACGAAGTCTATGCCAAAACTAAAGACTATAGTCTATACATCCTTATATCTTCTGACACTGGTAGCATAAGGCGGAATATATCGCTTGATTTTGCAATACAAACAGAGATGTATTAGTTTTTTTTGAGAATAAATATTTGTTATTCTCTTCTTCTTTTCAAATGAAAATATTACCTTTGTATGCAATTTTCTTTGTCGTAAGGATATAGACAAAAACCTTAACTTATATAACGACAACATTCTTAATATATTAAAAAATTTCACTATGGCTGTAACTGAAGACAGAAGATTTTCTAAAGAACAAGTTTATACCATTTTGGAAAATGCTAAAGGAAAAACGCTTGGTGAGGTTGATAAATCTCACCAATTTGCTCGTACAGAAAAAAGTAATAAGATTACTGGCATTGCTGGCGATATAATAGAGCAGTCTGTCTTTGGTTATGAACGTGACAGTAATCAAGAGTGTGACATTGAAATAGATGGCATTCTTACAGAACTGAAAACGACAGGTGTTCGCGTACCTAAGAGCGACTTAAAGAATGTAAAGGGTAAACAAGGAGAAGCCTATAATCTTTATTTGGGAGCAAAAGAAGGCATTAGCATCACAGGTGTTACTTTTGAACCTTCAATACAAACAGATTTTAATACTTCTCATTTCTGGGAGAAATCTGAACACTTGTTAATAGTTTTCTATGAATATAAATCTTATGAGGTTGTGCCAGCTTCAGAATATTCTAAGTTCCCTATTATAGATTATTGTTACAATTCCTTTTCTGAAGAAGAAAAAGCAAAACTGCAAAATGATTGGGAAATTGTTAGAGATTATTTACAAAATGTGTATAATGAATATCCTGATACTGAAAATAGAAATAAACGACTCATAGGATTTACACATCTTTTGCGTCCAAATTTATTACTTATAGAGCTGGTTCCTGGCTTTAAACGCAGAGCCTCTGGCACATATCAAAAACCTCGCTATAGATTGAAGCAGACCTTTGTTGATTATATAGTTCGAGGTCATTTTAATAAAAGTAGAGCAAATACAGAAATCGTACTAAAAGATTCTTTTTCCAGTTTTGCTCAATTGGATGAACGATGCCATGCTTTATCTTTACGTTTTAGAGGTAAGACAATTCCACAGTTGAAACAAATGCTTGGAATTCAATTTGAAACAAAGGATGTTGCTGCAAAGTGCGTTATTAGTATGTTTGGAACTGATTGCAAAAGACTAAATCAGATATCAGATTTTGTAAAAGCAGGCATTATTTCAAAGACAATAACAATAACTCCCGAAGGTGGTCGAACTGAGGACATGAAACTACAGCATATAGATTTTGAAGAATGGGCAGATAGAGATGCCGATTTTGAAGAATCTGCTGTGTACAATTATTTTTGTGAACATAGTTTTCTTTGTCCTATTTTTTGCGAACACGACAAAAACAATCAAAGCAAAACGACATTTGAGGGATTCAAACGATTTGCTTTTGATGATAATTTTATAGAAACAGAAGTTCGTCGTACATGGGAAGATTCAAGGAATCTGATATACAGGAATGAACTCAAATGGGAATATCTTTATGACCAAGAAGGCAATAAACGAATGAATAGTAGTGGCGCTTATATGGGTGCGCCAAATTTTCCTAAAAGTTCAGAGTATAATGTGTTTTTTCGTGGCGGTGCTGATGTTTCTTCAGATTTAACTAGAACAGAATGTGTAAATGGCATTCGAATGTTACCTCAATTCTTCTGGCTTAAAGGGTCGTATATCGCTAATAAATTACAAGAAATTCCATACATTTAATATATGCCAAAAAGAAACGATAATAAGATAAAGGTAGTAGAACTCTTTGCTGGTGTCGGTGGTTTCCGTATAGGGTTGGAAGGAGCTTCTGATGCTTACGATACCATTTGGAACAATCAATGGGAACCATCTACAGTACATCAAGATGCTTCTCTCGTATATAAGGCACGTTTTGGTTCTGCAGGACATTGCAACAAAGATATAAACGCAATCCCAACTGATGAAATCCCCGATCATGACCTTATGGTCGGTGGTTTTCCATGTCAGGATTATTCTGTAGCTTCTACTCTTAGCCGTTCTGGAGGTATTGAGGGTAAGAAAGGTGTATTGTGGTGGCAAATATATCGTATCCTAGATGAAAAAGGAGAGAAACGTCCAAACTATGTATTCTTTGAGAATGTTGACCGACTATTAGGTTCGCCAGCAAAACAGCGAGGTCGTGATTTCGCAATCATCCTTGCTTCACTTGCTGATTTGGGTTATACTGTAGAGTGGCGAGTTCTTAATGCCGCTGAATATGGTATGCCTCAACGACGTCGTCGTACATATATAGTCGGTTATCGTGAAGATTCACATGTCTCAAATCAAGTACAAGATTTGAAAAAATGGGTACTATATGATGGAGTAATGTCAAAAGCTTTTCCTTTTAAAGCTAAAGATAATACGCTTTCGGAATTCACGATTACTGGCACTATTAGAGAAGTATCAGACAATTTTAATAAGGATGGCAAGAATAGTCCATTTGGTACAGCAGGAATCATGCGCAACCGTAGTGTGTATTCCATAGATGCAGAGGCTATTTACAATGGACCTACGATGACGTTGGGTGGTAACCTTGTTGATGAATCGCTTGTTCCAGAAGATTTTTTCATTTCAGAAAATGAAATTGCCAAATGGGAATATGAGAAGGGAGCAAAAAAAATAGAACGTACATCTAAGGAAGGTTTTAAATATACGTTCTCTGAGGGTGGTATGGCATTCCCTGATTCTTTGGAAAAACCGTCTCGAACAATTATCACAGGAGAAGGAGGACCGTCTGCATCCCGCTTCAAACATGTTGTCCTTACCCCTTCAGGTCGTTACCGTCGTTTAATCCCATTGGAATTGGAACGTCTCAATATGTTCCCTGACAATCATACTTGCCACCCGGATGTTACTGATGGACGTAGAGCTTTCTTGATGGGAAATGCTTTGGTATGTGGAATTGTGCAACAGATAGGAAAGAGTCTGTATCGTTTTATATACGAAAAAGAGCCTGTATCCTCACGCCCTATTGATACTCAGCGCAATACACAACCAATGCTCAATTTGAATCTTTTCTCTCATCTTGAGCCTGAGTTGAAGATAAATAAGCCTAAGAAAAACTTTAAATTAGATATGTCAAAAAGCCTACTAATAGGATTTGTCAAGTCTGATAACACAGAATATTTCTTAGATGGTGGACATACCAAAATATATTATACAGGTAAGACGAAATCCTTTCCTTCTACAGTCGCATTGAATAAACTATTTTATTTTATGCCATACATAAAGGGAAAAGGAGTAAAAGATTTATATCTGATTAGAATTGCTCGTATTGGAAATAAAGCAGAGATTCATCCTGAATGTGAAGACAAAGACCCAAGACTCGTTTTCGATTTGGAATTTTTGCAGTCATTACCAGAGTACGTTCCTGTCAAACTAAATATATTCAACACATATAAAGATACGATTCTTGGAAGTATAATGAGTGATTATATTTAGGGCATTTTTCGCCTCGCTTTTGAACGTGGCGAAAGGGCATATCAGCAAGGTACTGTCTTCCAGACAGCTATTCTCTTCTTGCTTGTAATCCCGAGACTTCGTCACGGGTTACTCTCGCTTCGCTCGGTATTGTCTTCCAGACAAAACTGGTTACTACTTATACACATCTGTGCTTTAACCCAAATCGGTCATTAGAGCCTAAACAGATTTGGGGTAAAAGATATGAGCTTAATCAAGCAAGTGGCTTGCACCAGTTCTTGGTAACTATATGCTACATGAGATAATTGCAATTATGACCAGTGTTCATAAGACCATAACTCAACTTTCACAAGCAATAAATCGCCCCTCAATCCCCACTGCCGTGGGGAAGTGTAAAATATCAATAGAGAAAAATAAGAAAAAAATAGAAAAAATATATTTGTTTGTTTTTATTTATTGATATTTTATTACTGATTAGTAGCATGTTAATTACTTGCAAAACTTCAGACAATAATATGACTTTCTGCATATTGTGTGTATTGTTACTGAAAGCCAATCCGCTGATATTTCACTCGCTGTCGTCGCCAAGTGTAGATGCAATGGAGGGTGCCGTCGCTTCCTACTATCATGGATGGGTAGGAATACTGGCTGATGGGGGAGGATTCGAGAGAGAGTTGGGGAGTCCAGTGGATGCCATCGGGGGATGTTGCCACCCAGAGAGGGTTGCGGAGCGGCTTGTTGCGGTCGGCTTCTGTCTTCTTCTTCCAATCTACGCAACCGAAAGGATTATAGATTATGGCGAAGGATCCGTCAGGGAGAGTGACGGCATCTATGCCGGAATTATTGTTGGGTAAATCCTTGACAAACTCCATCTCAGACCATGTCAGTCCGCCATCATCACTCCAGGAGGTGGCTACACGTGCGTTTTCTTTCTGTGCGGGATGCTTAGGAGGCGCGGTGCGAGCAAGCAACTGCAGTCTGCCATCGCGATGAATGAGCACGGTGGGCTGGATGGTGCGGAAGAGATTATTATTTTGTGGCACCTGTGGGGTAATCGTCCAGCTTCGTCCGTCGTCTTCCGAAATCTCCATATAGCATCGCCATTGCCCTGGCTTTACCTTGGATGCAAAGGCTGTCTCCTTACTTGTGGGCGCTATGATGCGTGATGTCGTGAGCACTGTGCCATTCTTGCATCGAAATCCTTTAGGCAGGAAAATAGGTTGATTCTTTATTGCGCCGAGCAGAGAGTCGGGACATACTCCGGCAACGGCAGGGATGGAGTCGCGCTGTGATGACCATGTGTAGCCATTGTCTGTGCTTCTCATCTGATAACCAGTCCAGTCGCGCACGTCCTTGCCTATCTTGTAGTGGAGCAGCAGGTCGCCGCCCGGAATCTGGAAGAGCACGGGATTGTAGCACGCCTTACGGAGAGAGTCGTTCATTATGCCGTCAGCCACTTTCACGGGAGCCGACCATCCGGCTTCATAGATGTTGCCATGCTTGGCATCGCGCTTGATGAGACGCTTGCGCTGGGTGTAGATGCACACGTCCGGACAACCCTCATACGACCCTCCGAAGTAAGCGGCAAGGAGGTCGCCGTTGGTCAGTTCGGCTATCGTTGCGGCGTGGCAGGAAGGGAAACCAGCCTTTTCATACAGGAATTCATTGGCTTTCACCTCCATGTTGCAGCCTCTCTGCACGTCGGCAGGAACGGAATTGAGCGGCAATGACTCATCGAAGACGTAGTGGCCCGAGCCAAGCGTAAGGGTCTTGTGAGGCATCCTGACCTCAGCCACGGTGTTGCAAGGGATGGAAATCTCCCAATGCAGACGGTCGATGGACTTCTGCCATGAAGATTCTATTGGACCGTAAGGGCAGTCGTAGGAAGCGGAAGCATGGCTGAGTTCCTCCAGTTCGAAGCGAGGAGCGAGGCGAATGCGCTTATATCCCGGTTCGGCAGGCGAGATGCCGCCAAGGTCGCGGAACATCCATGGTATGAGGTCGCCGAGCAGCATGACGTGATTGCCGGAGTTCATCGCCGGATTGGCTGTGTCGCCATTCCATAATTCCCAGATGGTGGTGGCTCCCTGCTCAGCCATATAGCCCCATGAAGGGAAGTCCTTTCGCGATGCGATGAGGTAAGCCACGTCGGTGCGGTGGCGTCGGGAAAGCTCAGTCAGAAGCCATTGCACGCCTATCACGCCGCAGCAGAGATGTCCGTTGGCGGGATTGAGCAGGAGTCTGGAGAGAATCTGGTTGGTGATGACCTCTTCATATTCCTGTGGAACTATGCCGAAGGCGAGAGGCAGGAGATTGGCAGTCAGCGAATTGTTGGCATAAAAGATGCTGTCGGGATAGAGCGGATGCTGCGGAGCGCCTTCCGGACCATAGAGAGTGACTGCTGAAGTGCCGGGCTTCACATGGAGGAAATGCTCGTTTATCGCTTTGGCCAGTTCGCTTCTCACGCCATTATATAATAAGGTGTCAGCGGCAAGTACATTCCTTGACATTCCGCGACGCTCCATTTCCATGCCGTCAGTTTCCGCTTTTGCCATGAGGATGGAGGCAAACGACTTCATTATTCCTGCCAGATGCACCATATAGCAGGAGCCTATCAGCATGCCGTCCGTCTTTCTTCCCGGATCCTGGGAATGGATGAGGGAAGGCGATTCGGGAGTGACGCACCAGTCACCGTATTTGTCAGCCTTGACCAGTCCGGTCCTGCTGTCGCGCTTGTCCTCCCAGATGTGGGAGAACCATTTCAGCATGTGTGGATAATAAGCCTCGATGGCACGGGTGTCGCCATACTGACGGTAGAGCATTTCCGCCGCCGTGATGATGACGGCAGGCCATGTGACGTTGTCGGAATAATAGTTCCAGTAGGCAGGAGCCACGTCGGGAATACATCCGTCAGAGCGCTGTGCCTCAGTGATATCCTTTATCCATTTGAGATAGAGCGCACCATTGTCGAGAAGGAAGCTCTCTCCCCAGCATCCCATGGTGCGGTCGCCGAGCCAAGGCTGGCGTTCGTCTCTCTGCGGACAGTCGATAGGCATCCCCTTGTAATTGGACAATATGCCCCAATAGGCATTCTGCATCAGCCTGTTGAGGATGTCGTTGCCACATGAGAACTGCCCTTTTCTCGCCATATCGTCGCTCACCACTTCGCCTATCACATCGTCGGCGGAGAGGTCAGGGCATGGTTTTCCGATGACAGAGACCTCGATGTATCTGCCTCCGTGGGTGGTAAAGCGTGGAGCCCACCATGAGTCAGTCTTTCCATCAGCGATGTAATAGTCAGTCGATTCGGCGTGGCGGAGGTTTGCAGTGTAGAGAGATCCATCGGCATTCAGCCGCTCAGCGTAGTGTATGCGCAGAGTGTCGCCTTTCGTCAGACGGCAAGCGGTGGTGTTTATCCTCGTCCATCCTGCAAAATTCTGCCCGAAATCCATCACGACAGCGTTGCCATTGGTGGATATCTGCTTCACTCTCAGCGTGTCCAGTATGCGCATCGGCGGAATGAGATTGCCTACGAGAGAGCCGGAAGGGATGGCGGAGCGCTGGGCAAGCGGCCATGCGGAGTCGTCAAAGTCGGGGGAAGTCCATGCTTCGGCAGTGCCGCCAAACTGCTTTCTGGCATCATATATCTCGCCATCGTATTCATTTGCCGAGCGGATAGCGCCGTCGGCATTCAGTCGCCAGAGCTTTTCGTCGGTGGCTATGGTCTCCTTCCTGCCGTCAGCATATTCGATGATGAGGTTGGCACGTAGACAAGGATAGCCGAAATTGGTTATCTTATGCTTCTTCTTGTTCTGCTGCATGGTGTAGAAACGGCCGTTGCTTACGGTCACGGCGATGCAATGCCTGCTGCGGTTGCTCTGCAACAGGGGCGTGATGTCGAAAGTATTGTAGATGATGCTCTTGCGATAATCAGTAGGAGCCGGAGTCATTACGATGTCGCCGATGCGTGCACCGTCAGCGTTTCCGCACTTTGAGATGAGTTTTCCGTCGATGTAAGCCTCGTAGAGGCCCAGTCCGCAGATGTGCAGTGTGGCCCGCTTTACCTCCGAAGCCAATGGGAACGAGCGTCGGAAATAGCGTGCGGAGAGCCTGGAATGCTCGTCCTCACGGTCCCATGGGTTGGCATGGTCCATCCCGATCCAGTAGCCTTTCCATCTGAATTCATCCATCAGTCCCATGCTCCACGAAGAAGGAGAGCTCCATTCCGTCCATGCTTTCTTCGCTTTCCTGCCGTCAATGGAGGAAGAAGAGGAATATTCAGCCCTCACTTTCCACCAGTATCTGGCATTCGGAGAGAGCCTTTTGCCATTGAAGCGAATCCATTGCGACTGGTCGGAGGCGATGGAAGAGTCCCAGATGTCGCCCTTGTCTTGTGACAACAACTGCTCGGAAGAGGCGACGAGGATGTGGTATCTGGTCTGGCGGACGTGGTATGTACCGTCGTCAGCGGTGAGTCTCCATCCCAATGACGGCGCTTTCACGTCGATGCCGAGAGGACAGTCCTGTCTGCCCTCTATGCTGAGATGGGTCACTCTGACGGTGGAAAATACGGAAAGATGGATGATGGATAGGATGATGGTAGTCAGTAGTCTGTGCATATTGCGGGGGTGTGGTTAGTAGGGGCGGGGATTATCCGCCGGTAACGCGGCGGACACAGTGGCGGATTAATGAGGACATTGTGGCGTGAGCCGCGCTTACAGAGCGAAGACGATAGGGATGGCGACCTTGGTGCGGCATATCTTGCCGTGGTCTTTGCCCGGTTTCCAGTTTGGCATCATCCTCGCTACACGTAGAGCCTCGTTGTCGAGAAGGCGATGTACGTGCTGCTCCACCTTGATGTCGCTCAGCGAACCGTCGGTGTTCACGATGAAACTGATCATCACTTTGCCCTCAATCTTGTTGCGAAGGGCAGAAGTAGGGTATTTCAGATTCTCGGTAAGCCATTTGACGAACTCCACCATACCGCCCGGATACTCAGGCAGTTCCTGCACTATGCGGAGCGTTTCCGGGTCGTCGTCATTGATATTGATAGGCGGTTCCTTCTCGGTCAGTTCCTCGTCTGGCTTCGGCGGCTCGAACTTTATCTTGTCGATAATCTCAGGCGGGGCTTCAGTGACATGGTCCACTTTGTGGAGTTTCTCTGCTTTCTTGTCCACCTTGCGCTTCTCCTTCTTCTCTTCAGCAGAGATAAGGTCACGGTCGTCCTTAGGCTTGATGTTGAGATCCATGTTGATTTCATCATCAAGGTTGATGGAGGCAATGTAGTTTGCCACCACTCTGACCTCAAGGACAAGGAAAAACACAATGACCATAATGACAATTCCTGCAAGGAACATCCATGGGCGCCAGTGCTCAAGGTCGGCTTTATGTGATTTCTTTATTTCCATTACTTTGACGGTTCCGGCTTTATGCCAGAGCAAAGGAATTGACACAATAAAACGAGGATTTTCTCGTTTGATATACAAATTCCAGTGCAAATTTAGTAAGGATATTGGAAAAAAGTGGTATCTTTGCCCATAATTTTGTATAATAATAATGAAAAAAACTCTAATTCTTCTCTTTTTCGCCATCATGTGGCAATATGTGAGGGCTCAAGAGTCGCAGACGGTGTATAATTTTCTGCGTCTTCCTGCCAGTTCGCATGCCGCCGCTTTGGGAGGGGAGAATGTCTCATTGATAGAAGATGACGTCACGTTGATGCACCATAATCCGGCACTTCTGCAGAACGTGTCGGACAAGAGCGTTGCCCTCGGATATATGAACTATATGAGCGGAGTGAGCGATTACTCCGCCAGCTATGCCTTCCTGACGGGAGACAAGGCGGTGGTGGGCGTGTCAGCGCAGTATCTCGACTACGGCACCATGAAGCATACCGATGCCGAAGGCAACGTGATGGGCGACTTCAAGGCATCGGATTTCTCGCTGAATGCCACGCTTTCCTATGCTCTCTCGGCACGATTGGCAGGCGGAGTGACGGCACGCTTCATCTATTCTTCCATCAGTGACTATCACAGTACGGCGGCTGCCATCGACCTCGGACTCAATTATTACGATGAGGAAAATGATTTCTCCGCTTCATTGGTGGCGAAAAATCTTGGCGGACAACTGTCTGCCTACAATGAGGAATATGAGAAAATGCCGGCAGACCTCAAGGTGGGACTGACCAAAAGGCTCATCGGAACGGCATTCAGAGTGAGCCTCACGGCGGCAGACCTCACGCATTGGGACTACTCACTGCTGCGCCATTTCACGGTGGGAGCCGACCTTCTGCTTACAGACCAGATATACGTCGCCGCCGGATATAATTTCCGTCGTGCCCACCAGATGTCCATCCTGTCGCCTGATGATGCCTTCGACGACAAGGAAAGCAGTCATGGAGCCGGACTCTCACTGGGCGCAGGCCTCAGTATCGACCGCTTCTGCCTCCATGTCTCTTATGCAAAATATCATGCCAGTTCGTCCAGTCTGATGGTGAATCTGGGCTTCAATCTATAAATAAAAATACAAATGTTAGAACTTATCCAGCACTACATCGACTCTCTGCCTTATGACCGTAAGCCGGAGTCGCTCTATGAACCGATAAAATACGTGCTCTCACTCGGAGGAAAACGCATACGTCCTATGCTCATGCTCATGTCTTATGCCCTCTATAAGGATGATGTGGAGAGCATCCTGCCACAGGCTATCGGACTTGAGACCTACCATAACTACACCCTTCTCCATGATGACCTCATGGATAATGCCGACGTGCGCCGCGGAATGCCTACCGTACACCGCAAATGGGATGCCAACACAGCCATCCTGTCGGGCGACTCCATGCTCGTGCTGGCTTATCAGAGGATGCAGAACTGCCCTACCGACAAACTCCCGGCAGTGCTTGATGTGTTTACCACCACAGCCCTCGAAATCGGTGAAGGACAGCAGTATGACATGGAATTTGAGACCCGCAACGATGTGCGTGAAGAGGAATACATCGAGATGATACGCCTTAAGACCAGCGTGCTCCTCGCCTGCGCCATGAAGATTGGTGCCATCATGGCGGATGCACCAAAGGAAGATGTGGATAATCTCTATCGCTTCGGTGAGCGAATGGGACTTGCTTTCCAGTTGCAGGACGATTTCCTCGATGTCTATGGCGACCCTAAGGTGTTCGGAAAGGCTATCGGTGGAGACATCACAAGCAACAAGAAGACTTATATGCTCATCAATGCCATCGGCAAAGCGGAAGGCAAAGACAAGGAGACCCTCATGGGATGGATCAATGCCAAGGACTTCGACCGCGAGGAAAAGGTGAAGGCTGTCACGGAAATCTACACCAGACTGGGCATTGACACAATGGCAAAAGCGAAGATGGAGGAATACTATGCCGAGGCTCTCGCAGCTCTCGCAAAGGTCTCTGTGCCGGAAGAAAAGAAAGCGCAGCTCCGTGAATACGCTGCAAAGATGATGAAAAGAGAAAAGTAATACTGTGATGACCGTCACTTAGAAGTCAGGACAAACCATCTGAAAGAATGCAATATATTGACACCCATACACATATTGATGGAGAGGAATTCAAGGAAGACCTCGCTGAAGTAATCTCCAGAGCTAAGGAATCAGGAGCCAAACGTCTCCTTGTGCCAGGCATAAACTGGGACTCCATAGCCACGATGAGGGAGGTGTGCGCCGCTTATCCCGGCTATATCTTCCCCATGTTGGGACTCCATCCCGAAGACGTGAAGGAAGATTACGAAGCCGTGCTCGACCGTATGTACCCCATCCTCAAGGAAAGCATGGCGCAGGAAAGCCCTGAATGGATAGCTATCGGCGAGGTGGGACTCGATTATTACTGGTCGAGAGAATATGAAAAGGAGCAGCTGAAGGCATTCGAAAGGCAGGTGGAGTGGAGCATCGAGACGCGTCTTCCGCTGATGATACATTGTCGCAAGGCGCAGAACGAGATGGTGAAGCTCCTTCGCCAGTACGGGAAAGAACTGCCGGGCGGAGTGTTCCACTGCTTCACAGGCAACACTCATGAGGCGGAAGAACTGATGCAGTTTCCTGATTTCGTCCTCGGCATAGGTGGTGTGAGCACATTCAAGAAGAGCCATCTCGCTGAAGACCTTGCAGCATCAGTGCCTCTCGACCGCCTTGTCCTTGAGACCGACTCGCCATATATGGCGCCAGTGCCGCATCGTGGTGAGCGAAACGAGCCATCTTTCATTCCGTTCATCATCCAGAAACTCGCTGATGCCTATCAAGTCACTCCCGAACACCTTGCCTCCGTCACCACTTCCACAGCGGAAAAGATGTTCTTTGGGGATGTGTTCAGGTAGCCGGTTGTTGGTTGTCGGTCGTTGGTAGTCGGTTTTATAGTCTGACTTCCTGACAATGGATGTTGACTTCCAGAAGATGCCAATGGCCAGTTTGTGCTATCCTACCGACAACCCACTACCGACAATCCATAGCCAAAAGCCGCCAATCTAAATCCTGTCAACGAAAAAAAATAACGGAAAAATTTGCAAATACCGATAATTATCCGTACCTTTGCATCCGCTTTCCAATCGGAAGGCAAAAGGAGAGATGCTCGAGTGGCTGAAGAGGCACGCCTGGAAAGCGTGTATACGTCAAAAGCGTATCGGGGGTTCGAATCCCCCTCTCTCCGCAACAAGTCATGTAAGTCGAAAGATTTACATGACTTTTTTTATTCTATAAGCATCTTTTCATTAGTTTTTTTCCTGTGGTTTGCATCTCTGTTTCATGTTCCGCTTCAGCTTTCTTATAGAACATGGACCACTTCAATTCAGAAACAATACCTTGGCAAAGGCTATGTTATCAATGAGAAATGGCATGATTACCCGCCCGTCCATACGATTGATATAGATAGGAAAAATGGAACAAAAGGGAAAAAGACGGGTGTTATTTGGCGACTACTAAGATATTACGAGGTAAAAGCATAGTTATTGCCTCGTAAAAGCTATGATATCAGGCGGTAAAAGCTATGCTTTTGCGATGTAAAAACTATGGCTTTGCATCTTGTTGTTTATCAATGTGTTATGATGGATGTTTTTCGTAGTCTGATGAAATCGGGAAAATGGAACAGTTTCGAACTGTACGGTTGAAAATGCCCAATACGCCCTGCAAGGGCAAAAGCATTATACACAATGAGTCTGTTACGCTTTTGCCCTTGCAGGGCGTTGGTATTCATGCCATTATAACCCAGGGTGTTGCCCTGGGCTATGAGCTTTTTGGGCTTTCAGCCCGTTTTAACCGTACAGTTCGAACGGGTTTTTACAAAGTGATGACCCAGGCATCATAGATGATGGCACGCGCTCCGAAGCCTTCCTTCTGATGGATAAGGGTCTCATTGAGATAGGTACCACCTTGCTCGTTTGAAGTGCCGAAGTCGAAGTAACGGTGGGTGGAAGCGTAATGACGGACCACTTCTGAGAAGAGGATGTCAACGGCATGCAGTTGCTTTCCCTCGGAGGTGGATGAGATATACTGGGAATGCGCCACGCCATTGGTGTCGTAAATCACGGTGCCGGCTTGCGGACAATGACAGGAATCGTAAGCCATGAAGAGGCGGATATTGTCCGGGAAACGGTCTTTCAGCATGGTAATCTCTGCCAAAGAATGCACGGGAGCGGCATCGTAACGCTCGCGGAGATTGTCTTCCAGTATCTTCCAGAAGGCAGCAAAGTCATCGGTTTCCTTGACGTACAGTCCGTTTCTCTTAGCACGGTTCACGCCCAGACGACGGTTCTGGCTCCATGTCAGCGGCTGGCGGAAGTCGATTACGGAAGCGATGTTGCGTGCTTCAAGGGCTGAATGCGTGGCATAAAAGAGGGCATAGAGGTCTTCTTCGCACGGATAACGGTGGTAATGACTCGGCACGGGCTTGTAGATTATCTTTCTGAAGCCATGCTCTTTAGCGTAATCAGTGAGCAGTCTGAAGGCTTCGATTACCTCTTTTGCCGATGTCTTCATGGCTATTATCAGTCCGCCGTAGGTCAATCCCTGATGGCTATAGAGGGTTTCCCCTTCGGCATTGGCAGGAAGGAGCGCCACAATCTTGCCTTTATCATTGCGGAAAACGAGGGAATGGTCGTGGAAACGGTCGCTATGATAATCCATGTATGCACGGAAATGCAGGAACGTGGCATTCCTGGAATGAGCTACGAACTCATCCCAGGACTGCTGCATTGTGGTATCGTATCTTTGGATTGTCATTGCGGGGATTGCGGGGATTGTGGGGAACGCTGATATTCCGCCGGTAACGCGGCGGACACAGTGGCGACACAGTGGCGGACATACGCCGGTAACGCGGCGGACACAGTGGCGGACACGGTGGATATGTTGCCTTGTTGTCCTGCTGTCGGTTAATGCAATCGACAAAACCACAAGACAACAAGACAACAAAACAACAACGGATGGAATTATTTCTCCATGTAAGGGTCAGTGCCGAGCACGGTCTTTGCGAGGCGCTTTGCCTTGTCGCGGAGGGCATTGGTGTCTGCATCCTTCTCACCATAGCAGAGCACTACGCCCATACGACGGCCGAAGTGAGCCTCTGGCTTGCCGAAGATGCGTACACGGGTGCACTCTTCCTTGAGGGCATCCATGAGATTATACTCAGGAGCTTCCTCATAATCCTTGTCAGCAAGGATAACGGCAGAGCAGCCAGCGTGCTCCAGACGGATGTCATGGATAGGCAAACCGAGGACAGCACGGAGATGAAGTTCAAACTCGGAGAGGTTTGTAGTATGTCCGAGAGTCACCATACCCGTGTCATGTGGACGAGGAGAAAGCTCGGAGAATACCACTCCAGTGTCGGTGAGGAAGAACTCTACGCCCCATATACCATAGCCTGTGAGCGATGCAGTGACCTTCTCAGCCATGAACTGTGCATCCTTGAGGTCCTTTTCAGAAATCTGATATGGCTGCCATGACTCGCGGTAATCGCCGCCGGCCTGCACGTGTCCGATAGGAGGACAGAAGAGGGTAGGACCATTCTTCTGTGTGACGGTGAGGAGAGTGAACTCAGAAGTGAAATGAATGAATTCCTCGATGATGACTTCCTTCACGTCGCCACGTGCGCCTTCCATTGCAGCATCGAAAGCAGTCTTGAGGTCTTCAAACTTCTTCACGGTGCTCTGACCGTGACCGGAAGACGACATGAGCGGCTTGATGACGCAAGGGAAACCTATTTCCTTGCTTGCCTCCACGAGTTCTTCGTATGTCTTGGCGTAGAAATACTTGGCAGTACGCAGTCCGAGTTCCTTGGCAGCAAGGTCACGGATGGCCTGGCGGTTCATGGTGTAGTTAACTGCGCGTGCAGAAGGAACCACCTGAATGCCCTGCTTCTCGAAGTCGAAGAGTCGTTCAGTGCGGATCGCTTCGATTTCCGGCACGATGATGTCAGGCTTGTGCTTGTTGACTACAGCAGTCAGAGCGTCACCGTCGAGCATGGAGAATACCTCACGCTCGTCAGCCACCTGCATTGCAGGAGCGTTGTCATACTTGTCGCAGGCAATTACATATACGCCCTTTCGCTTGGCAGCGATGACAAATTCCTTACCGAGTTCGCCGGAACCTAAAAGAAGAATCTTTTTCATTGTTTGGTTTTGTTATTATTATTAATAGAAGGATAGTAATCCGTTTTTGGTTTGATAAAATTTGAAAAATCAGATAGAGATATGAGATTATGCCAAAAGGCTGGTTCTGAAAATTATCATTGTCATATCCTGACTGTGGTAATTTCCCGAACCAGCCTTTGCATTCAGACCTTATCCGGTGGGCACACTCCATCCGCAGGTTCGGCAGTAGCCTTGCGGATAAAGTCTGCCAGAAACTCTGCCGTCTTCTCTATTCCGAGTATGGAGGAGTTGATGCAGATGTCATAGCTCTTTGCTTCGCCCCATGTCTTGCCGGTATAGTAATTGTAATACTCCGAGCGCTCCGCCTCCTTTTTCTCTATGAGCTTGCGGGCAGTGTTGAGGTCGCACATCTTGCTGCGTGAGACACGCGCCACGCGGTCCTCTTCGTCTGCAGTGACAAAGATGTCAACGGAATTGGGGAAGTCGCGGAGGATATAGTCGGCACATCGTCCCACGATGACGCAAGGTCCCTCTTCAGCCGCCTTTCTGATGGCGTCGCTCTGGAATTGGAAGAGTGATTCGGGCGAAATCTTGCTGTCATAGAATGTGCTGTCTGGCTGCATCGTGAAGCGCGAAGGGAAGAAATGATGGAAGAACCCACGATGCTCGTCAGATGATTTGAATATCTTCTGTGAGAAACCGCTTTCCTTTGCCGCAAGGTCAAGGAGTTCCTTGTCGAGCAGACGCGCATTGAACTCGGCAGCAAGGCGCTGTGCAATCTCGAAACCGCCGCAGCCAAGCTGGCGTCCTACGTTTATGATAATATTGTTATTCATCGTTGAGTCTCCTCCTTTCGTGTTCTTTGAAACGTTTCATGTAGATATACATCATTATTCCTGCCACCACAGAAGCAAGAGCGTCAGAGAACGGCATCGCCGCCCATACACCGTCAAATCCCCATATTGCGGAGAATATGGCGAGGGCAGGGACGAGGAAAATCAACTGGCGCGAGAGCGAGAGGAACATGCTTACCTTTGCTTTTCCTATGCTCTGGAAGAAGTTTGTCACCACTATCTGATAGCCGATGATAGGGAACATCATCATCATGATGCGGATAGCCTTGACAGAAATCCCCACGAGGGTGTCGTCAGAGGTGAAGAGCCTTGCGCAGGCTTCAGGGAAAAACATTCCCACGATGAAGCCGATGCAGCATACCACCGTGGCTGTGATGACCGAAAGCTTCAGCACTTGCAGGAGTCTGCCATAGTTTTGCGCTCCATAGTTGTAGCCGGCGATAGGCTGCATACCCTGGTTTATTCCGATTGTGATCATCACAAAGACGAACGCTATGCGGTTTGCGATGCCGTAAGCGCCCACTGCGAGGTCGCCTCCATACTTCATCAGGCTGTTGTTGATGAAGATAACGACGAGGCAGGCACATGAATTCATGGCAAACGGCGACATGCCAATGCCGATGATGTTCTTCACTATCGGGGCATTGACCCTGAAGAGAGAATAGTTGAAATGCAGCAGTTCATCCTTGTTGGAGAACATTTTCCACTGCCAGCAGAGCGCCACGAGCTGTGACAGGATTGTGGCATAGGCTGCTCCGCGGATGCCAAGGCCGAAGGTGTAGATGAACAACGGGTCGAGGATGGCATTGAGAATCACCGTGAAGATGGTGGTGTACATGGCTTGCCTCGGCTTGCTTGCCGCCCTGAGCACGGCGTTGAGACCGAAGTAAAGGTGGGTTATCGCATTGCCCAGGAGGATAATCTCCATGTATTCACGGGCATACGGCAGTGTGTTGTCCGATGCTCCGAAGAATTTCAGTATAGGGTCGAGGCACGTAAGGCACAGTCCTCCGAAGAGGAGACCCACGATGATGTTGAGCATGACGCAGTTGCCAAGCACCTTGTTGGCGATGGCATAGTCACGCTGACCGAGTTTTACACTGATGAACGTGCACGATCCGATACCGATGGCGGCACCGAAAGCGGCGGAGAGGTTCATGAAAGGGAAGGTAATCGCTAATCCTGAAATAGCAAGAGGGCCAACGCCTTGGCCGATAAAGATGCTGTCCACCATGTTGTAGAGCGACGACGCGACCATAGCAACGATGGCTGGCAACGCATATTGCAGCAGCAATCGACCTACAGGTTTGGTGCCCAACTCAAGGGTGGCTTGTTTATTATCCATTTAGTTCTTTTTTTTATATGTTGTCTTGTTGTCTTGTTGTTTGGTGGTTTTGTTGTTAGACTTCAAATAAGTGTGCTGTGCAAACAACAAAACCACTAAACCACAAAACAACAACGCATATTTGCGAGTGCAAACTTGTCGAAGACTCGCACGAAGCAAATAGGGCTTGTCGCTCGAAGAGCGGTGCCCGTCTCCGATTTGCGAGTGCAAAGTTACTCATTTTTTCTCTCTTTGCAAAATTATCTTTGCATTTTGTTTTGCCAACGGAATTATTTAATTAACTTTGCAGTCTGGAACGGCATCCCGAACGCTTTCCGCCACCAAAAGTAAAGCTTTGACAATGAACCTGACACTCATCCAACTCAACAATCTCGTAAGGCAAACCATCGAATACTCAATGCCGGACAGCTATTGGGTAGAGGCGGAACTGCTTGATTGCCATGAGGGTAACGGCCATTGCTACATGGAACTGGTGCAGAAGGACGAATACAGCAACACTCCTGTGGCGAGGGCGAGGGCAAACTGCTGGCGAAACACGTGGATGAGGCTGCGCCCACGCTTTGAGAACATCACGGGACAGCGCCTTCATGCCGGCATGAAAGTGCTCCTTCTGGTCAAGGCCAGTTTCCATCCGGCATACGGATTCTCGTGGAACATCATCGACATAGACCCCACCTACACGATGGGCGACCTCGCCCGAAGGCGGCAGGAGATAATCGCAGCCTTGAAGGAAGAGGGCGTGTTCGACCTCAACAAGTCCATCGGCATCCCGATGTTTGCCCAGCGCATAGCGGTAATATCGAGCGAGACAGCGGCTGGCTACGGGGATTTCTGCGGACAGTTGGCTGACAATCCCTACGGATTCCAGTTTTGCACGCGCCTCTTTCCCGCAGTGATGCAGGGCGAAATGGTGGAGCAAAGCGTCATCTCGGCTTTGGATTCCATCAATGCGGAGATAGAGGAATTTGACGTGGTGGTCATTATCCGTGGTGGTGGTGCAACGTCAGACCTCAGCGGATTCGACACGCTCGCATTGGCGGAGAATGTGGCAAACTTCCCTTTGCCGGTCATCACGGGCATCGGTCACGACAGGGACGAGTCGGTGCTCGACATGATTTCGTGCGTCAGAGTGAAGACACCGACAGCGGCTGCCGACTTCCTCATCTCCAATCTTGCCGACACTTTAGCCACGATAGAGGACCTGGGGCATCGCCTCGTCACTCATATCAAGGAGCGGCTGAGCGAAGAGAAGGTGCGGATGTCTGCCATGCAGTCGCTTCTTCCCACCTTATTTTATAGGCGAAAGTCGCGCGAGACGGACATCATCTCCAGTCTTTCTGCCCGTATCCAGACGGCTACGGCAAGGAGATTGCAGGCAGAAAGCGCACGGATAGACGGCATTTCCCAGCGTCTCCCCCTCTATGCCACAAGCCGGCTCGACAGGGAAAAGCACCGTCTGGAGATGATCAGCCAGCGCGCTGACGCCGTCAATCCGATACATATCCTGCGCCGTGGCTACAGCATCGCGCTGCATGAAGGCAAAGCCGTCAGGGATTCTGCCTTGCTAAGTCCCGGTGACAGCATTGACATCGTAATGGCTGAGGGCAAGATACTCGCTGAGGTGAAGAAGAAATATGAATAGGTTGTTGGTTGTTGGTTGTTGGTTGTTGGTTGTTGGTTGGTTTGTACTATACTACCCACAACCCACAACCTACAACCCACAACCTCAAAAACGACGACAAAAATGAAAAAGAACATCAAATACGAAGAAGCCGTAGCGGAGCTTCAGGACATAGTGACCAAGATGGAAAACGGTTCGCTCGACATCGACAAGATGTCCGAAGAACTGAAGAAAGCGCAGCAGCTTATCGCCCTCTGTAAGGACAAACTGACAAAGACGGAGGAGGAAATAGCCAAGATACTCGAAAAGTAAGCTGGCTGACAAAACCATCCTGATAATGACAGCGTTCAGTCAGTGGATGCTTGATGAGAATAAACTTTTCTGTCATATTTACACTAAATAATCGCGGACTGCGATAATTTATCAGAAAAAACGGCGGTTTTTCTTGCAGATTTCCATAATTCTTAGTACTTTTGCACCAATTTTATGTTTTCAGGTTTTAATTCACTAACAATATGAAAGATTTAGATTGGTCAAACATAGGCTTTGGATTCAGGCCTACAGATTACAATGTACGCTGTTATTATCGTGACGGGAAATGGGGCGAGATAGAAGTATGCTCCGAGCAATACATCAACATGCACATGGCGGCAACCTGCCTTCACTATGGTCAGGAGGCTTTCGAGGGACTGAAGGCTTACCGCTGTCCGGACGGAAAGGTGCGCGTTTTCCGCACAGATGAGAATGCTGCCCGTCTGCAATCCACATGCCGTGGCATCCTCATGCCTGAGGTGCCTACCGAGCTGTTCAATGCTATGGTTGACAAGGTTGTCCGTCTGAATCAGGATTACATCCCGCCTTACGAGAGCGGAGCCACGCTTTATGTGCGCCCGTTGCTCGTCGGCACGAGTGCGCAGGTAGGCGTTCATCCGTCTGAGGAATATCTCTTCCTCATCTTCGTCACGCCTGTGGGACCTTACTTCAAGGGTGGATTCTTCTCCAATCCTTACGTCATCGTGCGTGAATATGACCGCTCCGCACCTCTCGGCACAGGTATATATAAGGTGGGAGGCAACTATGCCGCTTCTCTCCTTGCCAACAAGAAGGCACACGACCTGGGCTACGCATGCGAGTTTTACCTCGATGCGAAAGAGAAGAAATACATCGATGAGGCAGGCGCTGCCAATTTCTTCGGCATCAAGAACAATACCTACGTCACGCCGAAGTCAACGTCTATCCTGCCTTCCATCACCAACAAGTCGCTCATGCAGCTGGCAGAAGACCTCGGACTGAAGGTGGAACGCCGTCAGATTCCTGAGGAAGAGCTCAGCACATTTGAGGAAGCAGGCGCTTGCGGCACTGCTGCCGTCATCTCTCCTATCTCCCGAATCGACGATGTAGAGACAGGAAAGTCTTACGTCTTCGGAGAGAAACCGGGACCTTGGTCGGAGAAACTCTTCACCAAACTGCGCAATATCCAGTACGGCATCGAGCCTGATGTGCACCACTGGACCCGCGTAGTGATAGATTAAGAGGCTGAAACACGCCCTTATAGCATTGGACCCGGACCCCCTTCAGTCTTCCCATACGAAGACTGGAGGGGGTCTTGTGGGCATAATTGACAAACCCCAAAAACATTAACGGGTGGTTCTATAAATTACCACCGTTATATAGATATCAATTATATAATGACGTTTTGTTATCTTTCGGGCTCTTTCCGGTTCAAAGCGCAAGTTCGTTCAGTCGTTATGCACCGCATAACTTCTTCGCTCACTTACACTTTGACCTCGAAAATAGCCTCGAAATATAACAAAGCTAATTTATAGAACCACCCAAACCTGAAAACTATGGGCAAAGGCAAACTTGCAAAATTCGCTGATATGGAACGCTATGAGAACGTGTTCCAATATCCATTCTCTGTCGTTGACAATGTTCCTTTCGAAATGAAGGGACATTGGCGCGAAATGTATTTCCATAATGACAACCCTATCGTGCTCGAATTGGGATGCGGAAAGGGTGAATATACCGTCGAACTCGCCAGACTCTATCCTGAAATCAACTTCATCGGAGTAGATATCAAGGGCGCAAGAATGTGGACCGGAGCCACGCAGGCACTCGAAGCAGGGCTCGGGAATGTGGCTTTCCTCCGCACCAACATCGAGATAATCGACCGCTTCTTCGCCAAGGACGAGGTGCAGGAGATATGGCTCACCTTCTCCGACCCGCAGATGAAGAATGTGCACAAGCGCCTTACTTCCACTTTCTTCCTGGAGAGATACAGACGTTTCCTTGTCGATAATGGCATCATACATCTCAAGACCGACTCTAATTTCCTCTTCACATACACCACGTATATGGTGGAACACAATGCCCTCGACGTGCTCTTCCGCACCGAAGACCTCTATCACACTGAAGGAATAGACGACGAGACAAGGAAAATCCTGAATATTCAGACCTACTATGAGTCGATGTGGATAGAGCGAGGACTCAACATAAAATATATGAAGTTCCACCTGCCACACGATAAGGTGCTGACAGAATCTGAGAAAGAAATCGAACTGGACGAATATCGTTCATACCATAGAGATAAACGTAGCCCTAAAGATACAGCGAAATGATAGTCTGCATTGCCGAGAAACCGAGCGTAGCTAAGGATATTGCGAAAGTCCTTGGTGCCAATTCTGCCTGCCAGGGATATATGGAAGGCAATGGCTACCAGGTGACATGGACCTTCGGTCACCTATGTGAACTGAAGGAACCGGACGACTATACCCCTATGTGGAAGAGGTGGTCGCTCGGAGCCCTTCCTATGATTCCGCCGCGCTTTGGCATAAAACTCAAGGACGACAGCGGCATAAAGGCGCAGTTTGCCATCATCGAGAGGCTGATGCAGAATGCTGACAGCATCATCAACTGCGGTGATGCCGGGCAGGAGGGTGAACTCATCCAGCGCTGGGTGATGCAGAAAGCGGGTGCAAAATGTCCGGTGAAGCGACTCTGGATTTCCTCCCTGACAGAGGAATCCATACGTGAAGGTTTCCAAAACCTTAAGGATCAGAGCGAGTATGAGCCTTTATATCTCGCAGGACTCTCACGTGCCATAGGCGATTGGCTCCTTGGCATGAACGCTACTCGACTCTATACGCTGAAATATAGACCTGATGGAAGGAGCGGACAGGTGCTTTCCATCGGCAGGGTGCAGACGCCTACGCTCGCCATGATCGTCAATAGGCAGAAGGAGATAGAATGCTTTGAGCCTCGACAGTCATGGGTGTTGTCCACCATTTACCGCGATACCAAGTTTAATGCTATCGCCCATGATGAGGACGCAGAGGCTGAAGAAAGGGCTGAGATAGAGGCCGCTGCCAAGGAAGGCAAGACTGTGAAGTCCAAAGGTCCTATCTTTCGCCAGATAGAATTCCAGACGGAAGAGACCGGTAAGGCAGTCCTCGATGCCATAAAGGACAATGAATTCACCGTGACCTCCATCACCAGGAAGAAGGGAACGGAGGCACCGCCACGCCTTTATGACCTCACCTCGCTCCAGGTGGACTGCAACAAGAAGTTCGGTTACAGTGCCGACCTCACCCTTCAGCTCATCCAGTCGCTCTACGAGAAGAAGTTTACCACCTATCCACGTGTGGATACCACCTTCCTCTCTGACGACATCTATGCCAAGTGTCCGCAGACCATGAACGGACTCTACAAGACGCAGTTTGGCGGACAGGCACCCTATGCCGAACTCATCAAGCCTATCGGAGGCAAACCATTGAAGAAGAGCAAGAAAGTGTTCGACTCATCCAAGGTCACCGATCACCATGCCATCATCCCTACAGGCGTTCCTCCGCAGGGATTGTCTGATGCGGAGCGCAACGTCTTCGACCTCGTGGCGCGCGCGTTCATCGCCGCCTTCTATCCCGACATGAAGTTTGAGACCACCACCGTCATGGGCGAAGCACCGCTGACAGAACCTTCTGCCGAAGTGGCATCCTATGCCGAGGGCGGTGATAAGGTGCTCTTCCGCACGTCGGGTCGCGTCATAGTGGATGAAGGATGGAAAGTGGTGTTCAGAAAGACCGCATCAAAGGACGGTGACGATGAAACGCAGGAAGATAATTCCCCATCCCCGTCGCTCCCAGCATTCACCAAGGGCGAGCATGGTCCCCATGTGCCGTCGCTGGCTGAGAAATGGACACAGCCGCCGAAACCGTACACCGAAGCCACCCTTCTCCGCGCTATGGAGACGGCAGGAAAGTTTGTGGATAACGATGAACTGCGTGACGCCATGAAGGAGAACGGCATAGGTCGTCCTTCCACCCGTGCCGCCATCATCGAGACGCTCTTCCGTCGCCATTACATACGCAAGGAAAGGAAGAACCTCGTGGCCACACCCACCGGCGTCGAACTGATAGACCTCATCCGCGAGGAACTGATCAAGAGTCCCGAGCTCACCGGTATCTGGGAGAAGAAACTGCGTGACATCGAGCACAGGACGTACAATCCTGGACAGTTTATCAATGAACTGAAAGCCCAGATACAGGCCATCGTCTATCAGGTGTTGTCCGACAACAGCAACCGCCGCGTCACGGTCATCGACCCGGAAGAGGAAAAGAAGCAGAAGAAAAAGTCTGTCAAGCCAGCCAAGGCATCGCGCCAAGCCAAAGCCAGCGCCAAGACGGCTGCTCCATCCTCCGCCGTTCCCGCAGTAGGCTCCGTCTGTCCGCTATGCGGAAAAGGCACCATCATCAAGGGAAAAACAGCATACGGATGCTCCAATTGGGCAAGCGGATGCACTTACCGTATGCCGTTTGGAGATAATGCATAATTCGTAACGATAAGACAACAAACCGACAAGCGTTGCCTGGAAGGCAATACCGAGCGAAGCGAGAGTAACCCGGGACGAAGTCTCGGGATTTATAGCCAAGAAGAGAGCGTCTGTCTGGAAGACAGTACCAACATATGAATTATAATACACAGCTCAAGAGCCTACGGGCTCTTTCGCCCACGCTCAAAATCTATCACGGATAACACAGATGCGACGGATTTCATCTTTCACGGATTTTCTTTATTGTTTTTGGATTTGATACTGATTTTCTTGCGCCTGTACGGCGCTGGATTACTCCAGTTGGGGCAGATCCGTCAAAATCCATGCGCCCAACAGGCGCATACAATCCGAGACAATAGAAAATAAAAATCCGTGAAAGAACAGATCCGTTGCATCCATGCTATCCGTGTTTCTCTTTGAACGCTTGTGGTCGTCGTGAAGCGATGAGCACAAAGGTGTAACACCATAAACAAACATCCGTTCAATCCGTCAGATCCGTGTTCGAAAAAAAACACATGACCTCAGAGGTTTTAATTGACCACGGATTTAACGGATTTAACGGATAAGTTTTGTCTGAAAGCCAATACCGAGCGAAGCGAGAGTAGCCCTGGACGAAGTCTTGCGATTTATAATAGAAAGGGCAAAAGTATTGTAACACAATGAGTCAGTTACGCTTTTGTCCTTACAGGACGTTGGTATTCATGCCATTATAGCCCAGAGCGATGCTCTGGGCTATGAGCTTATTGGGCTTTTCAGCCCGTTTCAACCGTACAGTTCGAACTTTTTTTTGACATTTTTTGAAAAAAAAGTTTGGAAAATGAGGGTACAGGATTGCATGGTAATACGTAATATGAATAAAAAGTAGCAAAAAACTGCTAAAATACCATTAACAAGATACATATTGTCACTATGAACATAAATGAGAATACAAATGATAAAGATGACAGATTCGACTTCGAGATGAGGCGTGCCTTGCTGGAAGATGCGCCTCGTCCCGATGCTGGACGTGCATTCAGGCACTTCAAGCAGACGATAGGCATCAGCGAGTCGAGGATGCTGTCATTCAGACCTTATTATATTATAGCGTCCGTGGCTGCTTGTGTGGCCGTATTGATATGCCTCGTCATTTCCATCGGTGACGGCAGGGATGGCGCAAGTATGGATGAAAGGCAGCGGCAGTTGGCTAAGGTCGGCAACGTGGTCTATATGGCTGACGACAGCAGGAACGTGATAAGCTTGAGCATGAACGGCAAGACCATCGACCTCTCTGCCCGAAGCAACGGCAGGAATGCGGACGTGGTGCTCGTCTCCGACCATCTCGTCAGGATGTTCGACATGGCTGACGATGACGCGAACGAGATGACGATAAGCGTTCCACACGGCCAGACCGCCAGCATAGTGCTGGATGACAGCACGTGCGTGATGCTCAATGCCGGCAGCAGACTGATGTTCCCTTGCCGTTTCGCGAAGGAAGGCACGAGAAAGGTGCAGCTGGAGGGCGAGGGCTATTTCGAGGTGAAGCATGATGAAAGCCGTCCTTTCGTGGTCAATGGCAGGCAACTGGCTGTCACAGTCCTTGGAACGGTCTTCGACGTGCGGTGCTTTGACCAGGAGCAAGCCTCTGTTACCTTGCTTGAAGGCAAGGTGAGCGTGAATGTAGATAAGCAGCAGACGATACTGGCACCGGGCGAGATGGCCACGGTGGGCATGAGCGGATTTGTCAGAGTGGAGTCTGCCGACTTCGAGCAGGTGCTGGGATGGAAGAACGGTATGTTCTATTTCGACGGACAGAGCCTTCGCGAAATAATGATGGAGATAGGACGCTGGTACAATCTGGACGTGGTGTTCGCTTCAAACCGCCACATCGACGAACGCCTGCATTTCAGCATAGAGCGCCACATACCGGTGGAGGAGGTGGTCCGCCAGCTCCAGCTCATCAGCACTGCCAGCATCGTGATGAAGCACGACAAGGACATGATCATGGTAAGATGATGATATCGGAAACTGATTTAGTGACATTATTTATATAAACGGTGGTGGTTTTATATTAACCACCCTAAACTCAAACACAGAGAAAGTATGAATCCAAACAAGGGAAAGTTGAGCATCATGACAGTATGGTGTATGACATTCTTCATGTTTCTCGCCTTGGCTGCGCCTGTTGCCGCACAGACCGTCAAGCGGGTCACATTGTCGTTTGTCAACGAGAAGGCTTCCTCTGCCTTGCACAAGGTGGAGAAGCAGACTGGCAAGAAGATCCAGTACAACTATGATGACGTCAAGTTCAAGGTGACGGTCAGCGTGAGCGGAAAGACTGCCGAACAGGCTGTGGAAGCCATCATAAAGGGTCATCCGCTCCAGGTAATCAGCAAGGGGGAGTATATCGTTATCGTAAAGGACAGCAATATCCCCAACCAGAAATGGGAAAGCACGAATGACAGACTGCAGGGTCTGGTGGTGGATGAAAAGGGAGACCCTGTAATAGGTGCCATAATCCGTGACCGTAACAACAAGCAGAACACGGTGACCGATGCCGATGGCAGATTCTCGCTGAAGGCAAGTGACCACATCACGCTCGACGTGTCGTATATCGGAATGAAGAACACGAGCTGGAGCGGCAAGCGCGGTGACTTTGCCATGATTGCGATGCAGGATGCCAGCCTTAACCTCCAGGATGTCGTCGTTACGGGCTATCAGCAGCTGGACCGTCGCAACCTCACTTCTTCAGTCGTGTCCAAGGACATGAGCGAGCTGATGCGTGGCGGCGTGACGGATGTGTCAAAACTGCTCGAAGGACAGATTCCTGACCTGATTGCCACGAATACCAGTGGTGAAATCAATGCCACGAACAAGATACGCATCCGCGGCACCTCCACACTGATAGGAAACCGCGAACCGCTCTGGGTGCTCGACGGAGTGATCCTGACCGACCCGGTAAACCTTACATCCGATGTGCTGAACGACCCTGACTACGTAAACCGTATCGGCAATGCGATAGCCGGCATAAACCCTCAGGACATTAAGCGTATCGACGTGCTGAAGGATGCTGCTGCCACTGCGCTCTATGGTACGCGTGCCGCCAACGGCGTCATCGTGGTGACCACGAAGAGCGGACGCGAGGGAAAGCCGATAGTCTCATATTCAGCACAGTTTACCATGCGCAAGCGCCCTTACTATACTGACGGCAAGATCAATTTGATGAACTCAGCCGAGCGTATCGCTTTCTCGCAGGAGTTGACGGACATCCATTACATCTATCCGTCATCCATGCCACGGACAGGTTACGAATACGCACTGCAGCAATATTACAAAGGCGAGATAAGCCGTGACGAATTCAATCAGCAGATACGCGAAATGGCAGACCAGAACACGGACTGGTTCAGCCTGCTGTGCCACAATTCCTTCTCTCATGACCACTCCGTCAATGTGTCCGGTGGCTCTGAGATGGTAAGGTATTACACGTCCATCGGTTACACGGACCAGGATGACGTGGTGAACAACACGACCAACCGCCGATATACGGCAATGGCCAAGATAGACTATAATCTGAGCAAGAAAATCCAGCTGCAGTTCAATGTGAACGGCTATGTGAATGACAGGAAGTATGCTGCAGGAGAAGTCAATCTGATCAATTACGCCTATACGGCAAGTCGTGCCATCCCTGCTTACGAGGCAGACGGCAGTTATCATTATTATCAGAGATACAGTGGAAACAAATTCTACAACTATAACATCATGAATGAGAATGACAACAGCTCCACGGACCAGTCTGTCAATTCCATCAACGCAACTCTGAATTTCCGTTATCAGCCGATTGACGACCTGTTCTTCAATGCCGTCTTCTCCACAAACATATCCAATTCCAACATAGAGACATGGTATGGCGAGAAGACATACCATTCCTCTATCCTGCGCACCAGTGAATATGGAGAAACCATATCCTCAGGCAATTACAGCAACTGCTATATGCCTTATGGCGGCGAACTGACCAAGAGCGGCACGAAGAACGTGGGATGGACAGCCCGTCTGCAAGGCAACTACAACAAATACTTCGGCGAAGCGATGACCCACAATGTCAATGTGGCATTAGGTCTGGAGGCAAGTTCATCACATTATACAGGCAACAGCTACACGCAGCGCGGCTATTACAAGGACCGCGGAATGTCATTCGCTTCCAATATACCGGACAAGTACAAGGGATATTGGAACTGGATGCGCACGAATGTCCCGACATTGACTGACAACAAGACCAACATGGTGTCAGCGTATGCCACTCTCTCATACAGTTTCAGAGACCTTTTCACAGCCAATATCAACGGACGTTACGACGGTTCAAACCAGTTTGGCAGCCGAAGCAAGGAAAAGCTTCTGCCTATATGGTCAGTCTCCGGAAACCTGAATCTGCGGAATCTGTTCAAGATCCAGAAGGAGTGGCTTGACGACCTTCGCCTCAAAGGCTCCTATGGCGAGCAGGGCAACATGCTTGACAACCAGACTCCGGAACTGATTATCAAGAAAGGAAACATGAACTCCTTCTATGATGAGTTCACATCCACTGCGGCTTATTTTGCCAATCCTGACCTGAAATGGGAGAAGACGCGCTCTTTCAACGTGGGTCTGGAGTCAAGTTTCTTCAGCAACAGACTGCAGCTTGAGGTGGAATACTACTACAAGAAGACCACTGACGCATTCATGAACAAGACCATCGCTGACGTGAACGGCTACACTTCCTATGTGGTCAACTCAGGAAATATCATCAACAAGGGTTTCAACTTCACCCTGACTGCGACACCTGTCAAGGTAAAGGATTTCTACTGGATATTCTCAGGCAACCTCTCCAAGGTGTATAACCGCGTGGAAACAGCTCCAGGAGCAGAGACATACACGCTGAATGACTTCTTGACAGGAAGCGCAGTGGTCAAGGGACAGCCGGTTGGCACGTTCTATTCCTATCGTTTCCTCGGTCTGAGTCCTATAGATGGAGGTCCGATCATTGACGATTATGAGGACAGGTTCGGCAAGGTTCAGGGACAGGATGAATATACTGTTTATAGTCAGGTGCTCGTGCCAAGCGGAAAGCGTGAGCCGGATGTGACAGGCAGCATCAACAATACATTTACCTACAAGCAGTGGAGACTCAGTTCCACACTGCTCTACAACTTCGGTGCAAAGACCCGTCTGTTCCGTATGTATGACGGCATTGGCGATGGCGGATCATTCTATTCCGACAAGAATGCCAACAAGGACTATCTCGACAGATGGAAAGCACCTGGCGATGAGTTCAGGACGAATATCCCGGCATTGATGGGACGCAGCTCCGAAAACCATTCACTCTATGAATATCATTGGTCATCCTCGTCGTGGGATGGAGCGAGAATCGGCAGTTCGTATTGGACGATGTATGATTACAGCACTGCCCGCGTGGTGAGTGCCAACTATATGAAGCTGTCATCATTGGCTCTTACTTATGAGTTTGCCCAAAAGCAGCTGGACAAGTTGGGATTGAATCGTCTGGCAATAACCCTGAGCGGATATAATCTATACACCTGGTGTGATTCAGCCTTGAAGGGACAGACCCCTACACAGGGCGGATTTACAGAAATCCAGCTTTCAGATACTCCAAGTTTCACCCTTGGTCTCAATGTCAGTTTCTAATCATTCAACATCATGAAATCAAAGAAATACTATATAGGATTGCTTGCCATGCTGCTCACATTGAGCAGCTGCAGCGATTTCCTGGAGGACTATTCCCAGGACAAAGACTATGTAAGGTCCTGGAATGACCTCAACGAACTTCTCCTTGGTGACTGCTATATGCCAGTAAATGGTTCCGGCTATTTCAAGGATAACAGTAATGTAGGCACATTTATCCACCTGCTATCTGACGAAGCAGATGCCTTCAACGAATCAGGTGGCGGCTATATGGGATATGGCGTGATACATTATGAGTTCGGTTACCTTACCTGGCAGCTGCGTGTAGGTGCCAAGGAAGACTTCACAAGCTTCTACGCAGAGAACACCACCTGGACACGAATGTACAAGTATATCAACGTGGCAAACAACGTACTGGAGAGTTCGAAGAACATTCCACAATCCACAGATGAGGAAAAAGCAGGATTGAACTACGTCAACGGACAGGCGCATTTCCTGCGCGGATGGTACTATTTCTGGCTAACTAACATGTACGGTCAGCCTTACCGGAAAGAAACGGCAGAGACGGATCTGGCAGTGCCATTGAAAACATCCAAAGAGGTGGAGGACATCAAGTTTACCAGAAACACGGTGAAGGAATGCTATGACCAGATTGTAAGCGACCTGCTTGCGGCAGAGAAGGAAATGACAGCCGCCGGCAGCATCATAAACCGCAAGAGCACTTATCGTGCCGACTCCGTTTCCGTCCAGCTTCTGCTCAGCAGGGTATATCTCTATATGCAGAATTGGGAGAAGGCGACAGAGTATGCCCAAAAGGTGATAAAGAATCATGGTAGCCTTCGCAATCTGAATTCAGACGCCACTTATTTCGCTGCGCTGAACAATACCGAGACGATTTTCACGATGGGTGGAGACGACCTGCCGACAACGCTTAACAATGGTTACCAGAGTGTCTCTCTGACAACGTCGCTATACAACACCTATTCTGCCAATGACCTGCGCAAGAAGCAATGGTATTGGATAAATGGCAACTTCGTGGGAGTTACCAAGGCTGACCCGGACAAACGCGGATATACCAGCAAGGAGAATGAGGCTTCATGGTATAACTTGATATATACTGAGACCCTAGGCACGCAGCGCGAGGTCTCTTCCATCTTCTGGCTCAGGGCAGGTGAAGCCTATCTCAACCTGGCAGAAGCTGAAGCATATATGGGACATGAGGATGAGGCAAAGAAGGCAGTCAACGCCCTTAGAGAGAACCGTTACATCACGGGAGCCAAGGATGCGGACATCACATCTACAGGTAGTCAACTCATATCCGACATCAGAAACGAGAGAAAAAGGGAATTGGCATGCGAAGGACATCGCTGGTTTGACCTGCGTCGCTACCGCGTATGTGAAGTCCAGCCGGAGAAGATATCCATCACCCATCATTTCGGCTTCTACAAGAGCGATACTGACAGCGGTGCGCCTTTGGCTATCCGCACATACGTATTGCCGGAAGATGACCCTTCATGGACAATGCCTATACCTAATGAGGTGCTGACATTCAATGTGGGAATGCAGAACAACGGCAACCAGAAGCGTGAATATGAGGGATATGACTCCGAGGAGTAGGTGGTCCTGACAATATGTATGATTATTGGATTATCTATTTTATTTTTTAAAGAATCAATCAAGATGAGAAAACATATATTTACTATCATATTGCCGCTTGCAGTCATGGGAATGCTGGCCACATCCTGCTCCAAGGATGAAGATTATCTGGACGTGGAACTGTCTGACCCTACCGACAATTTCATCCCGAAGGCTGACGATGACAGCGAGACAGCGCAACTGAGAAACCAATTCAAGGAAGAGACCGGATCCTATCTCCTTTTCAATGACACTATCCAGCATTATCTGCTGGGCAAGGACGTGAATGGGGAACTCCTGTATTTCAATGAACTGCTGGATGTGGAGTATTCCACTACAAGTGCCAACCCTACCACCAAACCATATACATATACTTATCTGAAAACCTTCGAACGCCAGAGCCAGGCAGTGGAATTCCTGAAGGAGTATATCATAAGTCATTTCACCAGAAGTCTGGCTCCGTTCAGTTATCTGCTGGTCAACACGATTTCCGGCAAGGATGAGTGGGGCAACAAAACGAAGCCTTACGCCGTGGCAGGAGAGAGGTCTATCGCGCTGGCTATGGGAGAACTGAACAAGTTGACTACCGCAGCAAGCAAGAAGAAGTTTGCCAACAAGCATCTTCTGATTATCGTAGGCAAGATAGCCAGTGACCATTCTTCATACTTTTCTGACTTCAAGAGCGTAAGCAATGGACGTTACGGTACGAGCTTCAGTATTCCTGACGGAATGACAAAGGATGAGGTAGGAAGAGAGTATGGCTTCATAAGCGTTCCAGGAATGTATCTTCCTACTTACGAACAGGACATCAAGGCATACGCTTCAGTGATTCTTACTTACACCGATGCCCAGATAGAGGCCAAATATGCAGATTATCCTCTCATCGTAAAGAAGGCGAAGCTGTTCAGGGATGCATTGACAGATATGGGTTATATATTTTAATAATTAGACAAATGGTTATGATCAAGAAATACAATTTGCTTTTGGCAATACTGATTTGCCTGCCATTCGCTTTTACATCATGTAGTGATGATGACGAGGTGCCTACCTCTCTTATCCCGGCTTCTGACAAAGGAGTCTATACTGATGAGCGTGACGGCAATGAGTATCAGTGGGTAAGATATGGCAATCTGGAATGGATGGCAGAGAATTTCCGATATGATTTGGGAGATGAGGATTACTGCAGGGTATATAGCGGTGATTCCAGAACATTGGATCCTAAGGTCTATGGAAGGCTCTACACCTATCAGGGCGCTGTAGATGCCTGCCCTGAAGGCTGGCGACTCCCTACGGATGAAGACTGGCAGAGCCTGGAGATGGCAATGGGAATGTCTGTTTCTGACGCAGGAAAGAAAGATGCATGGCGCGGAAACATCGCCAAGCGCATATTGTCCATATATGGCACGGTGACTGACTTCAACGCTTTGCTGGCAGGATGGTATTTCCCGCATACCAATATGGGACTCTCCGGTTGTCGTTATTATGGTGTCTATGCTGCATTCTGGACGGCGACCAAGGACCAGAGCGAAGCCAATGGCTATTATTACCGCAAGTTCTTCTATAGCAATGACGGAATCTTCCGCTCAAGCACAGCGCCGGATATGGGATTTAGCGTAAGGTATGTCAGAGATGCTAAGGAATAAAATGTTGAACTGTAAGTTGTTAGGCGTTCTGATGCTCTCTCTGTGCTTTTGCTTCACAAAAGTGCAGGCAGAGCAGGTGCCCGACTCCAGCAAGGTGGCTGTCATCGACAAGGAGGCAGCCAATCCCGACTTCATTCATGCCTATCTGCTCATCGTGGATGCCGGCAAGGCCTTCTATTCCGTGTCTGGTCATGCTGCTATCAGAATGGTCTGTGCCGAGAAGGGACTGGATTATTGTTTCTCTTTTGAACTGGATATGGACAAGAGTTCATATCTGGATGTATTCACGAGAAAGGCAAAGGCTGGCTTCATCCCTGTTCCGTCAGGGAAATTCCTCGATGCCTACAGACAGGAGGGCAGGGGAGTGAGAGAGTATGAACTCAACCTTACTCCATCGGAGAAACAGAATCTATGGAAGAAACTCGATGCCGAATCCATGGAAGGGTCGATATGGACATTTGACTGCACTTCTGTCAACTGTATGTCCATGGCTCTTTATGCCATCAACAGTTCCGTTTCGCCTAATATGCTGAAAGTCGCTGAACTGCCTAAGGAGACGCAGGGCAGCCTGTCAGAATGGATTGACAATGTGGCAAAGCAATCTCCATGGATTCGTATCCTGATGCACATGGTGCTTTTTTCCGCTGATGAGAGTCAGATAAAGCCGGAAGACCTCATAATGCCTGAAATGATGGAGCAGATGATGCCTTGCATGGTGGTCGTCGATTCATTGGGCAATACCCGCAGACTGATGAAAGGCAAGCCGACGGAATTGCTGCCGCGCGTCTATGAAGACAAGCCGTGCCCATTCTCCCCTGCAATGGCTTGCTCGATATTCGTGCTTCTGTCGGTTCTGCTGATAGTCGCCGTAAAAATAAAGAATAAGAGAACGTATTCAAGGTAATATTACAAAGTTCTATTTTAAAAACTAATTAGACATGAGAAAGAATTTTACTTTTCTGAAGAGTGCATCAATCAAATTGGGCGCTCTCGCACTTGTTTTCCTTGCTTCCACTGGCATTGCTAATGCTGGTGATACAAAGTGGGGCGATTATTATGCTACAGTAAGTGCATATCCTACTGGCGCTGGCCTCGTTTATGCGGAAGTTTCTGAATCATCTGTTACTGAGTCCGAAGATGAGATGAGCGACCTGTATGCTGACATGAAGACTCCAGCTGAGAGCGTGGATGTCAAGTTCATGCTCAATGGTGTCAGCACCAATTCTTCATTCTATCCTCATGCCGTTCCATCAGAAGGCTGGATATTCGCAGGTTTCAGCCAGGCTAAGGTCGTGAGAGATGAAGTAGAGGGCGAGGATGTCTTCGTATTCAATGACAGCATATACGACACCGAAAATCCTTCTTCCAACACCACTCTGGAGGCTGCCTTCAGCGATGCCGACGAGACCATAGCACGGAGCAGTTTCCCGATGACTCCGACTGCACAGTTCTATGCTTTGTTCACCCACGTGAAGCCTACAATCGCTATTGGTCAGAGCCCTCTCGGAACGGTGTCCATCTCCAAGGTCTGCAATGAGATAGGCGATGACGTGACATTGACTGCTACGCCGGATGAAAGCAAGAATGCGACGTTCGACTATTGGGTAAACATGAACACGCAGGAGAAAATCGCCCAGAACCCTCTTGAGGTGAAGAACATTCAGGAGTGCGCTGTTTACGAAGCTCATTTCAAGAGCGATAAGGCCATCACTATGGAGTTCCCTGAGGAAGGTGGATATAAGATAGTGTATTTCGACAAGGGATATGTAATGCCAGCAACTAATGTTGTGGATAACACCTTTGACTTCTGGGGAGTCAGCATAAGCAATAACCTCAATGTCACCGAAGACAGCTCTGCTTATTACATACTGCCAGGACAGCTGAGTAATTATCTCTATCCGGGAGACCCTCATATCCTTTACGGCAAGGGAATCATGACCTTTGTCGAGGACGATGAACTGGAGAAAACAAGTACTAACGAACTGGAATGGAGCGGAGACAATGGAGTAAATGTTGCCGACCTGTCCATCGACAAGAAATACTATTCCGTAAATCTTGAGAAGAAGCAGTTCGAGCTCCTTGCTGACGATGCTGTCATCGCTCCAAAGACCGCATATTTCGCTTTGCCAGTGGAATGCTATACTGCCCACAAAGTGGAGAAGGCTCCTTCCATCGTCTATTGGTACAAGCCGGAGACATCCACAGGTATTGAGGAAATCAAGCCGGAAACAGCCACTGTAGGTAATGCTAAAGGCATCTACTCAATAGACGGCAAGAGACTGAATGCTATCCCTGCCAAAGGACTTTACATCGTCAATGGCAAGAAAGTCATCAAGTTGAAGTAAGCGGACTCAATGCTTTATTATTCATTCATGAACAAGATATTTCTAATCATCTCTCTCTTCTTGGGTGCCCTTTCTGCTGGCGCCCAGGGAGAGAAAGGCTTTGTCATCAAAGGCGAAGTAGGCCTTCCTGATGGCTATTCTGTTGGACTGTGTTGCAAGACCGACACGGCTTTCTCCGTCGAGGTGGCGGATGGCATAATCAAAGATGGCAGGTTTGAGCTGAAAGGTCACCTCAATCATCCGCTCCCTGGTACGCTGATGACGAACAACCTCGACCTGGTAACCAAGAACAATTGGCCTACAGACTCCATCCACTGGACATATACTGATGTCTTTATCTCCAATGATGAAATCTTTGTGGACAAGAACCTGAAAGTGACAGGAGGACAGGTGCAGACTGATTTCAATGAATTCAAGTCTCTTTCTGCCAACGGCAAAGAAGAGACGGCAGTCTGGTCTTTCATCGACTCGCATCCTCATTCCGTGATTTCCGTTTATCTTGCCAACAATCTGCTGAAACGTGGATATAATCTGACAAGCGGACAGGTGCAGCATCTGGAGCAAGCCATTGCGGACGTTCCGGAGGACTCCTTGCGGATGGATGAATTCCGCCAGAGGATAGCGTTCGCCAAGAAGACCACAAAGGGTGGCGAACTCGTGGATCTGGAACTACAGGATGTGAATGGAAAGATCTGTCACCTTGTTGATATAGTGCCACGAAACCAGTATGTGCTGGTGGATTTCTGGGCAAGTTGGTGCGGCATCTGCCTGGGGGCAATGCCGGAAATCAGAAAGCTGGCTGATGAATACAAGGGAAAATTCTCTGTCATCGGTGTCTCTATTGACACCAAGCATGAGGCATGGGACAAGGCGAGGGAGAAGCATCCGGAACCATGGCCCCAGTATATCACTACCGCCAAGGGCTATGATGACCTCTTCCACAAGTATCAGGTAGGCAACGGCGTGCCATACTATCTCATGATTACGCCTGACGGCAAGGTGCTTGGCTCGCCTTCAAATCCAGAGGAAGTGAAGGAAATCCTGCAGAAATACGAGTAATTATAAAGAAAAAATACAATGAAGAAATTATTTATTGCAGCAGGCCTGGCACTTTCAGACCTGGCTATGAATGCAGCCAATGGTTACCATGTCACTGGTACGGCTGCCGGTGTGGAAGAAGGTGACACCGTCCTGCTCTGTGAGATGCAGGGATTTTTCAGCGTAATACCTCTCGACACCACCACTGTCAAGAACGGCAAGTTCGAGTTTACAGGTGATTTTGATGGAGCTGCCACCCGCATCCTCCTGCCTATACATAAGGGCAAGACAGTGGCAATGGCAGACTTCCTCCTGGAGAATGCTGACATTGACGTGACCATCTCCGCCGACCCGAACGTACGACCTGTCGTCAAGACAGATGGCGCAGCCAACAAACTGCAGGTTGAATATGAAGCCTTGAAAGCACCTTACGAGAAAGAAGTCGAGAAGCCTTGGAGCGTCGTGACTGACAGTCTTGCGTCAAAGGAGGACAAAGCGAAAGCACAAGCCGTCGTTGACAGCATCAACAATATTATGGTTTCGCTGGCAAAGGTGTTCACCGTGGCACATATCCCTTCCGCTTACAGTGACTACCTCTATGTGATGAACAGGAATATATTCACGGATAAGGAAGCTGCCATCATAGAAAAGAAGATGGAGGAAGGTCACCATTACGTTTATTTCCAGCAGATGCTGGATGCGAAAAAGGCAGAGATGGCGACAGCAGTAGGACAGCAATACACTGATCTGGCTATGCCTAATCCAAAGGGAAAGACCATCCGCGTGTCCGACTACGTGAAAAAGAACAAATACACATTGATTGATTTCTGGGCTTCATGGTGTGGTCCTTGCCGTGCAGAGATGCCGACAGTGGTGAAAGCTTACAATCTCTACCACAAGAAGGAATTTGAAGTCGTAGGAGTTTCTTTCGACAACAACAAGGCTGCATGGGTAAAGGCTATCGCACAGCTCAAGCTCTCATGGCCTCACATGAGCGACCTCAAGGGTTGGGAATGCGCTGCTTCTTCCGTTTACAATGTCAAGGGCATACCTGCCAACGTGCTGGTGGACAGCCAAGGCACCATCGTAGCAAAGAATCTGCGTGGCGAAAACCTCCTCAACGAGTTAGCCAAGCTGATGAAATAAGGAACAGCAAGGCATAATCATACTCCTTCGACATATCGCGCAGCAGGCGGAAAGCCTTGACCATGTGCTTGTGCACCATGTTCTCGCTCATGCCCAAGCGTGAGGCAGCCTCTTTGTATGAGAGGTGATCGAAATATATCGCTTTCAGCACTCGCCTATCGGAAGATGGTAGCTCGTCTATCGCTTCCCGTAGGCGGGTTATTTTTTTCTCAAACTCTTCCACTTCCGCATCGGTGGTAAAAGGCGAAGTGCCCTGAAGGAAGGCGTTGTATTTCGATATGGCTTTGCGATGTCGCAGATTGTCAAGGCATTTGAATCTTACTCTGGTATAAAGGTAAGCGGATATATTGTCACTGCTGCTGGAATAATCACCAGCCTGCCATTTCTCCCACAAATGCAGGAAGATTTCCCCCACCACATCCGTTGCCTCGTCCTCATCGCCGAGAAAAGTCTGGGCATACCTATGCAGACGCACATAATACGTCTCATAGAGACATTCCATCTGCGATAAGTCGTTCCTTTCTTTTAGACATTCCTCTTGCATCATCTCTCCAGGCTTAGTGTCAATTCGCGAGTGCAGAATTGTGACGTTATGACATAGCTTTTTTGTTGATAGTTTTCAATCTCATGAAACGGACAAGAAAAGGTAATCCGCATTCTTCACTCTTCACTCTTCATTCTTCATTTCATTTTACGAGTGCAAATTTGTCGAAGACTCGCACGAAGTAAATAGGGTGTGTCGCTCGAAGAGCGGTGCCCGTCTCCGATTTACGAGTGCAAAGTTAGCCTTTTCTGATGAAACGACAAAGAAATACAGAAGAAAAAAGCCATGAATGCAGTTTATATCCAGCTCGGTCATCAGGGTTTTTCTCTTGCCTTAAGACATAGGGAAATCCTGATGACCGAGTCGGGAATTTGATATTTACGGATGCCAAGTGCTGGGATTACTGTACGCTTGGCTTGTAGATGATGTTTGAGATCTTGCCGGCGCAGTCTCTGTGTGCTTCCTTCGGCTTCACGTTGCCGCTGTTGTCAGTGCGCACATCCTTGCAGTCATAGATGTAGAAGCTGCCGCGCTTTGATGTCTTGCTGTAGGTGGCAACATAGAGTTCATCCGTGGTGAAATTGACATCAAGGAAGGTCACCTCCTCGTCAGCACCATACTGGATGGCATACTGGCTCTTTTCCGGCAAGGCGAAGTCTGACTTTGGCAGGAACACATACACTCTGTTGCCGAGTGGATAGAAGTAACGCTGCTGCTTAGGTGATACCACGAAGGTGGTGCCCTTCTCTGGAACGGCGGTGCCGGCGGTAGGAGTGAAAGCCTGCGTCTTGAGATTTTCCTGCTTGTAGAAGTAGCTGTCTTCCGCATCAGTCCACAGGGTGATGTCACCGTTATGATTGTTTCGTGTCAGGAAATAAGACGGAGTGACGTAGTTCGCACCAGGACCGTCGCCATAGAAGGCGGTGATAAGGGAATGACCGTCAAGGAAATTCTCGGTATCAGGAAATTCGGTGTCGTATCCGAAGTAAGCGGCGTATGGACTATAGATCGTGACTTTGTTGTCAGTGAAGTTGAGATAGAAAGTCCAGAGCGCATCATTGCCCCATGAAGAGTATTTGCTGATGATGAATTTCTCAGGATGGCAGTTGGCGAAAGACTCCTTGGTATAAGGGAAGAGGTATGTCAGCTCGATGTGGGCGAACTTCTTCTTCTCTGCATCATAAGCGTATGGCGCGTATGAATCAGGGATGAAGTCAGTAGCCTTGAATCCCGGGATGAGGTCGTCAAAGTTTAATTGTGAGACGACAGTCATGTTGTTAGGGTCAAGGATATAGCAAGACTTCTCAGTTGCAACGCATAGACGGGTGAGGTACTCATTGTAACCGAGTTGCAGTTTGCAGAGAATAGCGTTTATCAGTCCATTCTCTGACACGTTGCTGTTCATCTTTTCCATGCTATGCTCCATGATGACAGGCTCCATTCCGGCAGCCGTTTCCTCCGGAGTCATGATCTTTACAAAGACAAGGTTGCCCTTTCCGTCAGCGTCGGTGGAGGTAAGCATGTATCCTTCCTCAAAGGTGCGGTTTACGTTTACCTGATATTCCACCACCTTACCCACTTTGCCGTCGGTCACAGTGAGGTGGACGTAGTAAGAACCGCCCTTTTCAAAGTTGTGATGCAGTTCCGGCTCAGTGCTGACCTCCGTGAGTTCACCTTTCATTCCGTTAGCGTATGAACCGATTTTCCATGAATACTTCAGTTCGCTTTCGTTGCCTCCATCGTATGTGATTTGTGGCTTTATGACGCATTCATTGCCCAGATAGATATTGTATTTCGGCATCTCTGTGGCACCCGCTCCGGCTATCTGCAGCGAAGGGAGATTGCTGGAGCCCAGTTCGCTATCATCGGAGATACAGGATGAGAAGCCAAAAGCCACAGTTCCTGCTAATGCCAATGCGCTTATGATATGATGTATTTTCATAATTTTATTGTTTTTTTATGAGGTGGTGTTGGTAGGAAGAAATCCGAGGGTAAAGCATGGAGACTATGGAAACCGACAACAGATAACCAATAACCCACAACCTACTACCAATAACCTACTACCAACAACCAATTAAACTAATTAACTCCAGGTGCACCGTTAGGCCATACGATGTCATCCTTATGGTCTTGATACATAGGAATCAGGACATAATTGGCGAGGAAGTTCCAATACATGGCGAAAGGTCCCTGCAATGATTTGGCATTGACGAAGTAGTCACCGTATCTCTTTATCATCTCGTCGAAGATGTCCTTATTGCCTTTTGGAGCAAGTTCATAGAAATACTTGAAGAACAGCTGTGCATTCCCGAAGGAATACTCAGGCAGATTATTGTATGTGCTCCACCAGTCAGGACGGCTTTCCACGCGGATGTCGGAACCATAGACGACGAACTCCTTCTGCCCGGTGGCAGTAAGGTCGGCGCTTGGCACTATCTCCAGCCATAGTCTCATGGCTTGCTTGCGGAATGTTTCATCTTCCGGACGGAGCAGTCTGATACGGATGGTGTCCTCCACGCGTCCTGCGCGCAGCACGGCACGGTCGATGACGTAGTGGGTTCCTTCCACCATCTCTGTGGAATCGGCTACCGCCTGGAGTCCCACAGTGCGGTCTTTGGTGGACGGCATTCCCATCAGGGTGAAAGGAATCTCCACGATATGCTCCTCTGCAGGGTCGAATCCGAAATTGTAACTGATGACGGAGTCGGTCTCATTCTTCTGGTTCGTGTAACTGAAGAATACGTTGTCTGTCTGCGTGGTGTCATATACCTTGTAGTCATCTTCGCTGCAAGAGGCAAAGGCTACGATGGCAACACACATGGACAGTATGGTTTTCCAATTTTTCATTGTCATAAAAGAACTTGATGATTAGTTTCTGTAATTGAATTCATCCTGCGGAATAGGGATGACATAAATGTCCTCATTTCCCGGGATTACCTTGCTGTCGAGATTTGACTTGATGTCGCTGTAGTCACGCTTCATGTTGAACCACACCTGACCTTCGCCGAACATCTCCTTGTGGTACTCATTGAAGATACGCTCCTTGGTAAGCTTCACGGACTGTGTCAGAGGTGAAAGACCGCGGGAAGAGGTCTCTGCATTGAAGTAACCTACGGCACGGTTGTAGTCGGAATCGAGGAAAGCCTCTGCCGCAATGAGATACATCTCGGATACGTGGAAGAGATTTATGCCCTCGATGCGCTTCTGCCATTCGTCAGACATGTTGTTTTCGATGGAATATACATCGACAGTCTTGACGAAGCGTGTTGATGCGGTGCTGATCTTGAACCAGTTGCTGTAGCGGTAATCCTGCGCTGTGGCATCCACGTCCAGCTTGTATAAAGCTTCGAAAGGCAGGATATGTGTCATTCCGGTAGCGTCATAGTAAGGGTCGTAGCTCTTGAATGACTGCTGCTCATAGAGGTAATTCTGCGCTGTGGCGAGATAGGAATTGGAGTAAAGTCCCCATATCGTCTCGCGGTCAGACAGACGACCGGCAAAGACATCCTTCACTTCTGATGGTTCCACCAGAGGGAACTTCTCGCTGTCCACCACCTTTGCGGCATATTCTCCAGCCTTTGCCATGTCGCCACGCATCCAATATACTCGTGCTTTCAATGCAAGGACACCGTAGTAGTTGCAATGCGTCTCGCGATAGTTTTGGAATTTGTAGTAGAAAGCGTTGTTGCGAGGGTATGTGATGTCGGCTTCCTCGCTCTTGAGGAGGGCTTCTGCCTCGTCGAGGTCTTTGAGTATGAGGTCATACACCTCGCCTACCTTCCTGAATTCATTGGTTCCCATAGCGTATTTCGTGACGTATGGTATTCCGCGCTTTGTCTCATCTGTGGAGCAGAAGAAGCGGAGAAGGTCGAAATGGAGCATTGCTCTCACTGCCAGCATCTCGCCTTTGTATAGATTGAAGAGTGGCAGAGTGTTGGCATTATGACCTTCAAGGTTTTTCAGCACATTGTTGGCATAGCCTATTGATGTGTAGGCAGCCTTCCATACCGCGTCGAAACGGGTGGTCAACTCATTGTCTGATTTATACTGATAGCGTGCCAGAGCACGTGAACTGGTGATGTTCTGGTCCAGGTCCTGCGCCATGATATCGGTCAATCCCCATGTCATTTCCTTGCCATAGAGGGAAGATACCTGCATGGAACCATAGACACCATAGATGGCATCTTCGAAACCTTGTGGCGTAGAGTAGAGGTCTGACTCCACTTCCTGTGAGTCCGGACGTACATCGAGGAAGTCATCGCAGGAGGTCAACAGCATTCCGCTGATGAGGATGATGGTGGAAATATATAGTTTTCTCATTCTATTCTATGTTCTTGATTAAAAGGTTACGCTTAACGACATATTCACTGTGCGGCTGAACGGATAGGAAGTACCACGCTCATACTTTGCCGAAGTGAGACGGAAGAGGTCCTCTGTGCCGAGACCTACATAGAGTTTCTGGATATTCAGGCGCTTGAGCAGGTCCATCGGTACGTCATACTGGAAGTAAAGGCTTGAGAGCCAGAGTTCATTGTCCTTCTCCACGAAGCGGTCGCTATAGGTGTAGCTGCTGCCTCCGGTGAGGGAAATGTCGAGATAAGGCACTACGTCGCCAGGCTTCTTCCAGCGCTCTGTGAAGGCGCGGAGGTCGCAATTATAGCGAGGATTGATGTTTTCCACCTTTGACATACGAGTAGAGTTGAACATCTCGCCTCCGAAACGGTAAGAGAAATACATATTCATGGAGAGACGCTTGTAGCTCAACTGCGTGGAGAAGCTGCCCTGAAGGTCAGGATTGGTATCACCGCATGACACCATGTCCTTGCTGTCATACTTGAATGTATATGAGCCGTCCTTCTTGATGTATATCTCCTTGCCGGAAGCAGGGTCGATGCCGGCAGAGCGAACTGCGTAGATGGCAGATGGGGATTCGCCTTCACGATACTGCTGGAGTGGGGAAGAAGAGATGTTGCTCGAAGCATTCATCTCGTTGCGGCGCTTCAATGCCTCGGAGATGTTCTTGATGGTGGAACGGCTGTAGAGACCGTTGGCTGAGAGATTCCATTCCCATTCCTTGGTGCGGATGATCTTTCCCCATACGGAGAACTCGAATCCGTGGCTGTCCTGCGAACCGAGGTTTGCCTTGATACTCGTAGAACCGGAAGATGGTGGCAAGGACATATCGATCACCATGTCGCTGGTGCGCTCCTTATAGTAATCGAGGTTGATGTTCAGACGGTCGTCGAAGAAGGATGATGTGAGACCTACATTGAATTTCTTTGTGGTCTGCCACTTCAAGTCAGGGTTTGCCATACCCATAGGAATGGCGCCTACTCCGGTGTAACCGAGGAAATCAGTGGTGTATTTATAGGTCGTGACTGCCTGGTAAGGCTCAAACTTCACGCTGCCGGTGTAGCCATAGCTGGCACGCAGACGGAAGGTGTTGACCCATCCCAAGTCCTTGATGAACTTCTCATTGTGCATATTGTAGCCACCGCCTATTGACCAGAAAGGAGCGTAACGATGGTCGGAACCGAACTTTGACGAACCGGAAACACGGTAGGAGCCGTCCAGCACGTAGCGGTTTTTCCACATGAAGTTGGCTGCCATGAATGCACCGCAGCTGGCAGATACATCCTGTGTGCCTGCAGGAGCGACGCCTGTAGGATACTGTGTGGCATAAGCCATGTCGGCATGACGGTCGGAAAGGAAGCCTGTACCCATCAATGTGCTGGAAGTGTTGTCCTGATGCTTTATCTCGCCACCGAGGTTGAGTGTCAGCATTGTGCCGTCATTGTCGAAACTATGGATGTAGTTGGCCACGAACTTTGCGCTCCAGCTGTCGTCAGCAGTATTGCCCTTCGTGTATGAACCCTTCTGGTTCATTGGCATTGTGGCATAAGCGTTTGACTCTGGAGATACGAATACGTCGGACGTACCACGAGCTGTGGAGTAGGAACCCTGCGCCGTGATGTAGAAATTAGGCTTGATATTGTATCTCGCATCGAGGGAAATCAGCTGTGTGCGATTCTGTGACTTGCTGAAACTGCTGAGTGAAGCCTCATAGAGAGGATTGTTTACGTCGTAAGGGAACTTGCTGCGAAGGTTGCCCCTCTCATCATAAGGTGACTCGTAAGGGTTTGCCTTGTAGTAATCGGAGAAGTTGCCGTACTTGGAATTGTTGACATCCAACTGCTGATGTGAAGCGCGGAGGGTCAATACGAGATTCTCAACAGCGGTATAAGAGAGGTAAACCTCCATGCCGTAGCGGTCACGACCGTCATCCTTCATCACGCCGTTCTGCGACTGATAGTTGGCTTTGATGTTGTAATCGAGACCAGAGCCGCGTCCGGAAATGGAGAGGGAATGGTCATGGGAGAAACTGTTGCGGATAGGCTTGGACAGCCAGTCGGTATCCACACCGCTCTTCACGGTAGCCAATCTGTCGTAATACTCCTGGTCGAGGTCGCCTGTAGCCGAGTTGTAAAGTCCGGCAAGTCGCTCAAGTTCGAGCTTTTGCGCTGCATTGCAGACGTCATAGCTGCTGAGATCCGCAAAACTCACCTCCGGGGTGAATGTGTAACGGATGCGGAGAGGTGACTGGCTGACGCGCTTGCGCTCGATTACGATAACGCCGTTGGCAGCATTCTCACCGTAGAGAGCAGTGGCAGAGGCGTCCTTGAGAATATCCACACGCTCGATGTCGTTGATGTCGAGGTCGTAGAGGGCGGTAAGGCTCTGCTCCACACCGTCGATCACGATGAGAGGGGCATTGAGGCCTACCTGATTGCTCGTAGCCAATGATGCTGTGCTACGGATGACAAGGTCAGGAACAGCGTTAGGGTTGCTGCCAGCCGCATTGTTCTGCGCTATGTTGAGGGCAGGGTCAAGGGAAGCCAATGTCTGCATGAGATTGGTAGGAGAGACCTTCAGGATCTCCTCGCCTGACATGCTTCTGGCTGCTCCGGTGAATGTCTGCTTCTTGCGGGTGAAGAAACCATTGACCACCACATCGCCGAGCATCTGGTCATCAGACTCCATCGCGATGCGCATTCCAGCGCCTGCAGCGACGGTAATCTCCTTCATTCCGATGTATGAAATGATGAGTTTCTGTCCCTTCTTTGGTGCTTCATTGAATGAGAAAGCACCATTGATATCGGTAATGACAGCCTTCTTGGTGCCAGCTATCTTTACCTGTGCTCCTATCAATGGTTCGCTATCCTGGGCTGAGGTCACGACACCGGAGATACGACCTGCATTGTCTCCAGCCTTTCTTTCAGCCACACGGACTTGCTTGCCGCTGACAGAGTAGCCCAAAGGCGTATTGGCCAGAGCATAATTGAGAATACTAAACAAGCTCGCGTCTTTCAGGTTGCCTGTCACATGATAAGCGCTGGCATCGGCTTCCACTACGAATGTGTAGTCGGAAACGGCATCCAGCTTCTTGATTACTTCTGTAAGTGCTTCATTCTTGAAGTCAAAAGAGAACTTCTTGTCCTGTGCCATCGACTGTGATGACATTGCACTCGCAATGAGAAGTATCAATGAAAATACGATTCTTTGCATTTGCTTTTGGTGTTATACTGGGTTTATATACGGTGGACACGAAATATGCGTCCACCAAAGTACATTTTTATTTTAGTCCTTCAAGCATTTCCTTGATGAAAGGTTGGCTTGGGCGGGGAGCATTGTAATAATACAGTTTGCCCTCCTTGTCGTAGATCACGAAGAAAGGAATGCCACGCACATTGAGAGCATTGGCAATGCCGCTCTTGGCATCATGCCACTGGTTGCCGTGCATTCCCAGAGCCTCCATCTTCTTGAGCCACTGGTCTTTCTTCTGGTCGATGGAGATGGAGAGAAACACTACGTCAGGATTCTGCAACTCCTTCTCAAGCTTTTGGAGATGAGGCACTTCCTTGCAGCATGGCACGCACCATGAAGCCCAGAGGTCGATAAAGACATACTTGCCCTTGAACTCATCGAAAGTGTGCGTCTTGCCGTCCTTATCCTGGAATGTCAGTCCCTCAGGAAAAGCGCTGCCCTTGATGGTAGCCTTGTTGGCAATGAATTTGTCAAGATATTGCCTGTCGAGATTGTATTTCTCAGTCAATTCTTTCATCAGGGCAAGTCCCTCGTCATACTTTGCATTATAATTGAAAGTAGAAACGAACTTGCTTACCATCTGGTTGCTCACCATATCTATGATATCCTTACACTGGAAATGATTGTGAAGCCAATCGAGTCTCTCAGACAGGGAAAGGTCGCGTGGCACGAAAGCACTGATTACGACAGGAGTGTTGGTAAACAGTCTTGCACGTGGCGAATCAAGCACTTTCCCCGGTTCGCAGAGCACGTCCTCCACCTTGAAAGGCACCTCCGAAGGCTTGCATTTCAGTATGTGCGAAAGCGATGTGCAGGCATTGCCGGCAGTGGTGTATGCCCACATCTTTATATATTGGGCGATTTCCGGACTGCATCTGTAGGCTTTCGTAATAGAGTCCGCCTTGTGCTCAAAGCCGCAGATGAGGCTTCGCAGGCTTTCTGACTCGTGCGAACCAATCCAGAGATCCACGAGACCTTCCGTCTCACAGACTCCAAAGGCACCGAGAGCCTTGTTGTCTTCACAGTCTGTCGCTGTCAGTGTCTTGCCGGTGAACTCCATCGGCAATGTGGCAGGCTGATTGCCTTCGGCTTTCACTGTCGATACGCTCTGCACATTGTTGCGCACGAACGAGATGCTGTACAGACCTTCATCAGACACCGGCACGGAAGCCTTGAACTTTGTTCCGTCCTGCGTCATCGGCATTGCCTGCACGCTGAGCTTCCAGGAGAGCGGCTGGATATAGACAGCACTTCCATCCAACTGGTCCATGGATGGGAATGCGAGAGTGATTTCCTTATCCTGGGCATGCACAGGACAAGGCATCAAACAGATGAACATCAGACTGTATAGAGTCCTTGCCATCTGTTTGCGGAAAACAAATAAATTTCTTTTTTTCATAAGAAAAACCCCTTTGGTCTTGCTGTAAGTAATAATGCAAATGATTAAGACCTATAACTTATTTGCATTCAGCAAGATTTAATTGTATTAGTTTAATTTTGGTGCAAATTTACTAAAAATGTTTAATGCACCAAACTTTTATGTATTATTTTCACCCTTTTGAGTATAAAAAATGCATAAAAAGCGAAATGTTGCCCATTTTTTTAACACTTTGCCACTGTCTCCCCGTCTTTTCGTTTCGCCGATAAAAGTTTCACCGTCAGATCAGAATCGAATAGAAACCACCGAACAACCAAGCTTTGCCTGGAAGGCAATACCGACTACATATAATCATACACCAAGCTTTGCCTGGAAGGCAATACCGAGCGAAGCGAGAGTAACCCGGGACGAAGTCTCGGGATTACAACCGCATGATAAGCGGCTGTCTGGAAGACAGTACCAACTTATGCATTATGAATTATGCATTATGAATTATGCATTATGAATTATGAACTGAAGTTTCCCACTCTTGATAATCAATCGGTTATAATTCAACTATCGCATATAAACATCTCTAATCCAGAGTGTTGCATCATTGGGTTAATATACTTTAATGCTTTGGAATAGGATTCATAACCTATTGATGCTCAATATCAGTCTTGTTTGAAATAACTACGCATTTTGTCTAATCGAAATTAACATTTTTACAATTTGCTGACAGTCAGACATTTGAGTATGTTTGTAAATATGGGAAACTTTAGTTATGAATTGTCCATTATGCATTATGAATTATGCTGTTTGTGGCGAAAATGCATAATTCTCATGCGATTTTTCACGAAAACTGCATAATTTTCATGCAATTTTAGTATATTTGCACGAAAAACAGACATATATGGAACAATTATTTGAAAATTTCAGACGTAGGCTTCACGATACACCAATAGACTTGGTGCGTTACAAGTATGGAGAGATAGAATGGAACGGACATGCATTAGGACTTGTCGGACCCCGTGGCGTGGGCAAGTCCACAATGCTGTTACAATACATCAAGAAGAACCTTGATTTGAATGATACATTATATGTGTCTGCAGACTATCTCTATTTTGCATCGCATACGCTTGTCGATTTGGCAGACCGATTCTACAAGATGGGAGGTAAACACTTGTTTATTGACGAGATTCATAAGTATGAAGGTTGGTCAACGGAGATAAAACAGATTTATGACAGTTACTCTGACCTGCAGTTGATTATATCAGGGTCGTCTATCCTTGAAATAACCAAGGGCATGGCGGACCTCAGCAGACGTGTGCCAATATATGAAATGCAAGGACTTTCATTCAGGGAATATCTTCATTTGTTTCATGGCATAAGGATGGACGTGGTAAGTATGGAAAATCTCTTGAATCACGAATACGCGATTCCTGGTGTAGAGCATCCGTTACCTTTGTTTCATGACTACCTGCGACGTGGATATTATCCGTTCGGCAGAGACGCAGCCTATGATATGGAACTGATGCAGGTGGTGGCTCAGACGATGGAAAGTGACATTCCACTTTATCTCAATACGAATGTATCCGTTGGCAGAAAACTGAAACAACTGCTTATGGTCGTGTCAGAGAGCGTACCGTTCAAGCCTGTGATGCAGAAATTGGCAGATGTGACAGGAATCAACCGCAACTATATACAGGATTACCTGACGTATATGGAGCGTGCAGGAATGATTGCACAACTGCGTGATGCTGTTGGTGGCATACGTGGTCTTGGCAAGACGGAAAAAGTCTATCTGGATAACACCAATCTGATTTATGTGCTCTCTCCTAAACGTGCTGACATCGGCAATGTGCGTGAGACTTTCTTTATGAATCAGATGCGTGTCGTAGGTGACGTGAAGTGCTCGCCAGTGTCTGATTTCATGATGGATGGCATGACATTCGAAATCGGCGGACGAAAGAAAGGACAGAAGCAGATTTCCGATGTTAAGGATGGCTATGTGGTGAAGGATGACATTGAGACAGGATATGCCAATGTCATTCCATTATGGGCATTTGGATTGATGTACTGACAACCATCAGCGTTATCCAGGTGCTTGACAGAAATATCATGACAGTAAAGCCGAAAGGCAGACTTTCGTGCTATTCGTATGTGAAGGGGAACACGAATCTATCGAATTGAACGAATAAGCAAGCTTTGCCTGGAAGGCAATACCGAGCGAAGCGAGAGTAACCCGGGACGAAGTCTCGGGACTACAGACAAGAGGAGAGCGGCTGTCTGGAAGACAGTACCAGCTAATGAATTAAGCATAATTTCCCCCTCTTTTCTTGGAGTTTTCACAAGAATGATTATGAGGTAGAGACCCTATTTTGTTCAGTTTTTATCGGTTGTTAATACTTTTTCGACCCTAATTTCAGAAAAATTATCTTGAGATAAACTCGCCTGGAAAGGCCATGAAGGAATATAGGTTGAAGACCAAGGATGAAAGTTGTTTTTGGACAGAAATTGTAAGACGAATGTCCACACAGAAAGCCGTCATCACCGAGGGCACGAATGTCCTCGGAGAGAAAGTGCAAATGCGTTTATGCAGTGAACCGACAAAGGTGGCGGAAGACATATACGACAAGTTGGGTTACAAGAAAATGCCTTTTAGAAAAATCCGACTTTGTAGTACACAGTAACGCAAATTGAAATTGCTAACTGGCTGATACTGCAAGAGAAACGGTTTAGCTATGTTAAACTTGGGTTACATCTGGATGTGAGAGGGCAACCCAGGAACTGCTTGATGGTGTCATATTGTTTATTTTATACAAATGTTCAAAAGGCTATCTATCGTTTTGTCCAAGGACTCTTTATATAAAAGGCTTTCAACATATTCGTTAGGAATGGATGAATAACCATATTTCGCTCCAAGTATGGCACACGCCACTGCCGCATTTGTATCTGCATCGCCTCCTGCATTCACCACAGCGAGAAGCCCTTCAACAAATGATGTCGTATGCCAGAAAGTCCAAAGAGCCACTGATAATGTAACTAGAGTATAGCCCATGTGGTCATAGTCTACCAAATTCTTAACATCTGGTTCACCCCACGCTTTGTCCACGTATTCGCAGATTTCTGCATCATATAACTGTGCCAAACTTTTTATTTGAAATAATGTCGGTGGTTGCATACCATAAACCAATGCGTGTATAAGTTCGGACACTATTACGCATGAGCCGACACATCTTGGATCGTAATGGGTGAGCCGACAAATATTATCTGCACAAGTCCTTACTTCTTTTGGAAAAAGACCGACTACTGAGGTACGCATCAGCCCACCATTTGCTGCAGACTGATACTTGCTCATTTCCCATACCTTGTGGGATACATCAAACGGATGCTCCACATAGTCGCCCATCATCAGCACCTTATAGGTATTTTCTCCAATACCCATAGGAGTGCCATTGGCCCAGTCTTTGAAGTGTCGGGCGATGTTGTAAAAATTAACACCCTTGTCTTCAATGACCGCATCAGCGATGCAGAGCAACATGTCGGTATCGTCCGTCCAGTCGCCAATTTCCCAACGTTTCCGATGTCTGTCTTGGTATATCTGCTTGTAGTGTTGTAATCCATGAGGATATTTCCAAGCGATATCCTCATCTGTCATGAATTCCGTCCCCAATCCGAGTGCATCGCCTATGGCTTGACCATAAAGGCAACCTCTAAATCTGTCAATAGTTTTATGCTCCATAGTCGTATAAATCTAAATTTCGACATCGGTTGTTGTTTTGATACAATTCGCTATAATCAGTTGATTTCGCTATAAATCTCGTCATTTTTTTGACGAATTCAAAAGATTCTCCGCTATAATAATGACGATTTTGCTATAATTCCGTAAAAAGTCGCTATAATATATCCTCTTATGATTGAGGCATGGTATACCAAGTTCGTCCTTCTGCTTTTATTAAACACTCTTTACTCATGTTTTTCAGCAAATCTCCGAGCATACGAAGTTTTTGCTCTTCTGTCTTATTGGCAGGTAGCACATCTTTGAGATATTCGTATATGCTATCTCGCTTGGCACCTTCGTCTCCTGCTTTGCTGAGATATTGAAGAATCATTTGACGCAACTTCTCCTTATCCAATCCTTTTGTCTTTGTATAAGCAGGAAGTTGATGGGTGTTCTTTGCAATGCTAAGAGAAATACTGTAATGCGGAGCCTCACCTTCAATAAGTCCACGTTTGAGCAAGTTTTGAGCTATATCCTCATGAATTGTTCTGCCTTTTTGTACTGCGTCCGCTTGAGAATCTTCCAATAGCGAGAAGCCGTGAGCGGAAAGTGTAATCTCCTATTACCTTTTTCATATTTCCTTTTCCCTACATGGGGTGCAACCAAGCAACCAAGCAACCAAACAACTAAACAACCAGACAACTAAATCTTCATTTCACGAATCCTTTGCCCACCCATTTCAGGCTGTTCCAGCGCTGGACGAAGATGATGCCACGGATGTTCTCATCGAGGACGAAGGCAAACCACATTCCGATGAGACCAAAGCCGAACACGATGCCGAAGAGATAGCCGAAGCCGACTCCTACTATCCATTGCACTATGATGCCGACATAGAAAGGGAAGAAGATGTCGCCGGTGGCACGTAAAGTGTTGGTAGCCCAGATATTGATACATTTGCCTATTTCGAGCAGTACGTCTATCCAGAAACACCAGCATACTAATTGGGCAATCTCTTGATTGTCCGTTAGATAATCCGTGATTAGCGGTCCGCAAAGCGCACACAAGACTGAGAAAAACATACTTACCACCGAGCCACGATGCCATGTGAACTTGCCCATGACGTATGAGGCGCGGTTCTTCTCCACGCCAGTGAGATGTCCCACCATTATGCTGCTGCCCTGGGCGATGCAGATGGCGTATAGATATACGAACATCACGATGTTGCCCACATAGATACGGGCTGTCAGAGCCTCGTTGCCTATCATGTTGATGAAATAGATAAGCACCAGCTGCTGGAGGTTGTAGGATATGTTTTCACCGGCAGATGGCAAGCCGATCTTGAGCAGACGGCGCATCTCCTGATAAGGGAATGGACGGAAAAGACGGAGTGGGAACCGCGGAATCTGCTTGCGCTGGAGCATCACGATGAGCATTATCATGGAGACGGTGCGCGAGATGCTGGTGGAGATAGCGGCGCCTTCAGCGCCCAATGCCGGCATTCCGAATTTGCCGAAGATGAGGGTATAGTTGCCGATGATGTTGAGTATATTCACCACCACTATGACCAGCATCGGATATATAGGCTTGTTGGCACTGCGGAGTATGGCACTGATGGTGGTGGTGATGGCTTGTGCGAAAGCGAATCCGCCCACTATCTGAAGATAAGGAACGCCATCCGTCATCAGTTCGGGGCGCAATCCCATGAGCGAAAGTATGGTTCCGGCGAAGCTGAAGAGGCACAGGCTCGACAGGAGTCCGATGGAAAGATTGAGCAACAGCGCCACTCCGCTGACGGCTACGAAGCGTTCCTGCAGCTTGGCTCCGAAGTACTGTGAGCAGAGCACCGATGTGCCGGCATTGATGATGGTGAAGAGAAGGAAGACGAGCTGCAATATCTGATTGTCCATACCCACTGCCGCCACTGCGTCATCGCTGTGCTGGCTGAGCATGAATGTGTCCACACCTCCCAGGAGGAAGGTGAGAAGAGTCTCCAGCAGAATGGGGAATACCAGTCTGTTGAGCTGTTTTTTCAGGTCTGTTACGTTGTTCATCCTTGTGTTATCCTATGTCTATTTCTTTGTGATTAGTTCCCTTTCGGCTTGCAAAGTTAGGAAAATAATCGGTGATAAAAAAGAATGAATATACCAATCTCACAGACCATGCTTTTTTCTTGTCATATAGCAAGAAAATGAAATCAGGGACATAAGAGTATTACTCGTTATGTCCCTGCATATTATTCCTTATGCCCTATGCGAATTCGAATAGGGAAGCGAAGCCTGTGATGGTGAACACCTGCTTGATTTCCGGACTTACTCCCGTGATGATAATCTTGCCTCCTTTGGCTATTGTGGCCTTGCGGAGGGTGAGAAAGAGGCGCAGTCCGCTTGAGGAAATGAACTCAAGATTCTTGCAGTCGAGCGTAATCTGCTTGTCCGCATTGTCGATGAGTGGTGTCATGTCGCGTGAGAACTGTACTGCTGTTGCCGTGTCCAGACGACCTGAGAGGATGCCTGTGACGGCATTGCCTTCTATCTTGATGTCCAATGTCATAGAGATTATACTTTAGATGTTTATATGTTCTTTTTCATTATCAATATGTTGTGTCCCTCCAGGCGCTCGTATCTCACGTCGTCCATCATCTGCTTGATGAGGAAGATGCCGAGTCCGCCGATGGGACGCTCTTCCGCTTTGGAAGTAAGGTCGATGTTGTCTCTCGGCTCTGTAGGGTCGAAAGCCACGCCTTCGTCTATCAGTCGGAATATGAGACTCCTGTTTATCTTCTCCGCTTCGAGGGTAACGGTGCCTGAAATGCCTTTCGGGTAGGCATATTTGACAGAGTTTGACAATGCTTCATCCAATGCGAGCTGGAGCTTGAATAATGTATCGCGTGCGATACAGAATCCCTCGCTTACCTTCTCCACGAATGGATTGAGCTTGGCAATCTCCTCGATGCAGTTGTTTATAATCAACCTGTAGGTCATTGTTATAGGTGAAATAATGGCAGTTGGCTGGAGTGGTTCGTGCAATGAAGGAAACCGTTTGCGTGATTGTCGGTCCATCATCGGGATAATCCAGTCCGGCTGCCTGGTTGGTTTCTCTATGTAATTGTATTGCAGGGATTATTGTTCCTGTGCGATCTGTGACTTCTTTATCCTCCTTCTGTAGATTACCAGAGCCGCAAGGAAACCGTATGCCACGACTTGTATCCAGAGTGAACGCACCTCTGGAAGCACATCGCCGATGCGTGCTCCCATGCTGCTCATGCGGACAAATCCGCGGATGCCGAAGGTGGAAGGGATGAATTCAGCCACTGTAGCCCAGATTCCTGGCAGAGCACTCTGTGGCCATGATATTCCGGAGAGGAAGAGCATAGGCACAGAAGTGAACACCACGATGAGCATCACGTTCTCTCGGTAGCGCACGAAGTCGCTCAACGTGATGGAGAAGAACACGCATGAGAGGACGAATGGAATCATGAACAGCACCCAGTCATACAGATGCATCATCATCACAAAGCCGAAGAAGCGCGGCACAGCGAGCGTGGTGTACGACAGCATGACGAAGAATATCATGAAATATGCCAGTCCTTTGCCCAGGAGGGTAGGGACTACGCCACGGATGGAGCGGTAGTTCCGCTCGCGGTCAGTGCCTGCAAGCATTCCGACAGCGAGGAACATCGCCTGCTGGATGACGAGTATCAGCACGCCGGGAAGGATGAAATTGCCGTAGCCAGCCGTGACATTGAAGATAGGCACTTCCTCATAGTCGAGCGGCTTTGCGCTTATCTCTTCTTCCCGGGACGTGTAATTGCCAGCCAACTGGGTCTTTATCTCGTCGCCCAGCAGTCCTGAGACGGCGGTGGCTGTCTGGAATATAGCCTTGTAAGTCAGCATATAGCTCATGTCGCAATATACGCTGACGAAGGCTTGCTCATGTCGTCCGGCCTTGATAGCGAAGTCATGAGGGAAATAGAGGATGCCGTAAGCCTTGCCATGTCCTATCAGGTCTCTGCCTTCCTCTATGCTTCCGGTCTGGAAAGCTACGTCGACATCGGGCGAAGCGTCGAATTTCTGGATGAATTCACGGCTCAGGGCTGAGTGGGAATCATCGACCACGACGACCGGTACCTCTCTGACCACCTCGTTGTTGTATATCCAGGAATAGACGATAGGATAGGTCAATGGCAATATGAGGCAAAAGAGTATCGTGCCCTCGTCCTTGAAGAGGGTCCTGATTTCTTTCATCCATATTTCCAATATTTGTCTTATCATTTCTTTGTTGTTATGTTGTATGGCGGTTATGCTGTCTGGTTGGCAGTTGGTTAAATGAAATATCAACGGATAAAAGCATACAAAAATACTTCTATTGCTTGTCTTCGTTGATATTTCCAGGTCTCATATATCAGCCCCACAGACAATCCTTTACCACCATTTTTTTTCTTTGTTATAAAGAAGAATCACTCCTATTCTTCATTCCACATCCCGATATCAGTTATAATGTGTAATAATACTTTCTGAGCACCTTGCCCAAACGCAGATAGAGAAGCCAAGGCAATGCTACAAAGAGAAGCAGCATAAGGATGTAAGGCAATGCGTCGGAGAGGGGATATGTATTGAATACGCACAACTGATAGATCATATAGTAGTGGCGCAGAGGGAAGAGCCATGCCAGAGCCTGCAGCGGTGCATCCATGGCAAAGACAGGGAATGCGCTTCCCACCATTGAGAAACTGAGTACTCCCCAGAGCGAGCAAACGCTCATAGCCATGCGCATATGAGGGATGAGAGCGAAGATGAAGAGCCCCAATCCCTGTGCTCCGATGACGGAAAGCAGTCCTAAAAGGGCAAGATGCCAGAATCCTCCCGGCGCCGGGAAATGGAGAATGCCGAAGAGATAGAACATCTGCAGATACATCACGGTGAGGAATATCAGCGTCTGAGGCAGGAGTTTGCCCAGCACAGCCACGGCTACGTTGTCTCCTGCAGTAGCCATCAGTTCCTTTGTGGTCTCAAATTTCATTTCGGTACCGAAACTGTAAGCCGTGATAAGGAAGATGAACAAGAGCAGACAGCCCGGTATGAGCATGGTGCTGAGATAGATATTATAGCTCACCCACGGGTTTCCTACGGTGTGGACATCAAGTGCTATCGGCTGCAGAATAGGCATGATGACCTCGTCTCTGTATCCTTTTGCAGTCAGAGTGGCTTTTCCCACCGCTGCAGAGCCCAATGTCGCCATGGTCTTCAGTTCCTTGAACAGCAGCGCACCCGCTGTAAGGGATGTGTTGGAGTAGTAGAAGGAAATCTTCGGCTGGCGTGAAGAGAGCAGGTCGTCCGTAGTGTTCTTCGGGAAATAGAGGAAAGCGTAGATCTCACCTTTCTGCATGGCGTGGCGTGCTTCCTCGATGTTGGGATAGCGAGCCACTACCTTCGACGACTGGAAAGAGTCGAGAGTGCGGATGAGTTTGCGCGTTGTCGTAGTATTGTCATTATCGACCACACCAACAGGCATTTCCTCCGGCTGGCCATCCCTCATCAATGATGTGAAGAGAATGGTGACAACCAGAGGCATCATGACCATGCATGTCAGATAGATATGATGGTCCATAATGATGCGCATCTCGCGCAAGGCAACCTTGATGATGTTCATTTCTATTTCTTGATAACCAGAGACATGCCTGGACGAAGGCCTTCAAATTTCTGTGTAGGACGTGCTTCCACCTCGAAGGTCTTGAGGTCATACTGTCCGTTGCTCTTGGTAGCTTTCCATGTAGCGTAGCTTCCCTGGTCCTTGATGTGTGTCACTTTCATCTCGATGTCCTTGTTGAAGGCAGGGATAAAGGCGATGAACTTGTCGCCGGCTTTAAGTCCATTGAGCTGGTCCTCACGCACATTGAATGTGCCCCACATGTCGGACATGATGGAGATGGTCATGATTGGAGAACCGGTACCTACGAGTTCGCCCACCTTAGGATAGATATTGCTTACTTCTCCCTCAGCCTGTGCTATCTGTACAGTCTCATGGATGTAGGAGTTGACTTCCTGTATAGCGCCGTTGGCACGTGCTACCTGGGCCTTTGCTGCACGCTTTTCCTCCATTCTTGCGCCGTTCTTTGCCATGTCATACTGGCTCTTGGCGGCTCTTTCCTGTGCTTCAAGTGCCTTGAATGAAGCGAAAGCCTCGTCGCGTTTCTGCTCGCTCATCACGCCTTCGTCAAAGAGACGCTGCACGCGGTCATAGGATTTGTGTGCAATCTCAAGTCCTGCCTTTGCCTGTTGCCAGATTTCGTATGCGCCATTGATCTGTTCCTGGCGTGCACCGTTCTGTGCCATGTCGCTCATAGCTGCGGCAGCGTTCTCCGCTCCCTCAGCCTGCAGTTTCTTGGCCTGTACCTCTGGCGCGTCGAGGATGGCGAGAGTATCGCCTACATGTACGTAGTCTCCTTCCTTGACACGGATTTCAAGGATGCGTCCCGGCACTTTGCTTGACACACGATACTCAGATACATCTACCTGACCCTGAAGAACTTCAGGTTCGTTTCCTATGGTAAAGTAACCTACAATACCTATAATCAGGATGATTGCGGTAAATGCTGCTATGGCAATGAGTACGCTCTTGTGTTGTGATTTTTCTGATGCCATATATTGTCTTTTTTATGATTGTTATCTTTGTTTATTGTTCAGTTTTCTTTGTCTTTGGTCAATCCAGCTTCCGTACTTATCTTATGCCGAGAGCTTTCTTCATTCCAGCCTCGCTGAGACGCACGTCAATCTGGGCATCAATCTTCTGTGACTGAGCCTGGTTCCATGCTGTCTGCGCCTCCATCACCTGGGTGACGCCCATCACTCCTTCGGAGAATCCGAGGTTGGCGCAGCGCAGGTTCTCGTCGGCACGCTTGATGTTCTTCTCCGCTGTGAGGAGTCTCTTGTTTGCTTCGCTGAGTTTGTAGTCGCACTGCGTGACCTGAAGTTCCACCTTTTCCCTTGCTTCCTCCAGTTCGTAGCGGGCCATCTTCGTGGCATACTTCGTGGCGCGCACTCTGTAAGCGCCTTCGCCCCAGTCGAGTACTGGCACACGAACCATCACTCCGACGGTCCACATGCCGTTGAAACTCTTGTCAAAGCCATTGAAAAGGTTAGGGTTCGTGATCATATATCCACCAGTCAGAGCCACTTGCGGAAGTCTTGTGGCGCGGATGAGCTTGGTGTTCTGCTCGCTGAGCGACACTGCATCGCCGAGAAGGCGAAGCTCCGGGCGGTTGGCAGAAGCCATTTCATGGTCATATTGCTGTGATACGGTGCTTACGCTGACGTCGCTCGCGTCCTCGTCGGCAAGTTTCAGGTCGGTGTCGAGAGGCATTCCGCAAAGTTGGCAGAGCAACATCTTGGCAAGACTTAATCCATTGTCCACCTGCATCTTGGACATTTCAGCCTCGTTGGCCTTGACATCCACTTTCAGTCCGTCAGCTCTTGTAGCCACGCCATTGTCTATCATCTTGTGGACATCGCTGTTGAGCTTGTTGACGAGGTTGAGATAGCTCTCTGCCAACTGCTGTTTCTGCTTGAGCGAAACGACGAGCCAGTATGCCTGGTCAATGTCATAGAGCACATTCTGCTCAGTGGCATCGATGCTTGTGCCTGCCATTTGCTCCGCGATATCAGCCATCTTGTTGGTTGCTGTGATAGCGCCGCCGAGATAGATAGGCTGGTTGACTACTGCACTGCCCACGATGATGCTTCGCGTATTTGTGCGGAAAGCGTCCTTTATGTCCTGTCCGAGCGCATTGCCGAAGCCCTCAAGCTGCTGTGCAAGTCCCTGGGCTATCTGGCCGAAGCCCTGTGCTGCGCCGGCAGAAATGAAGCCACCCTGTGCCATCTGCGTCAAGGCATTCGACAGAGTGCTCTGGTCTATCTTTCCAGCGGCATTGCTGCCGAGATTGGTGAGACGGCTTTTCTGGTCATCGGTAAGGATGGAAACCTCCTTGCTTGACAGCATCCATCCTCCCACCACGTCGATGTGCGGGAGTCGCTTGGTGCGTGCTGCCTTGCGAGTCTGCATGGCCATCTGCTGCTTGGCACGCGTAATGCTCAACTGCTTGTTGTTTCTCAGAGCCATCGCGCGACAGGAATCGAGCGTCAGCACTTGCGCACAGGCAGGAGATATGATGCATATCGTGCAAGCAATAAGTGATAATAATCTCTTCATATATCTGTTTATGATGATATCCTATGGTGTAGGCAGATGGTCGGAGGTGAAATCCTGCTCCCAGGACCGTCTGCTGAGAATATTTGATTGTTATTTGAGGTTGAACGCTTTCTGACCGATCATCTGTCCGTCGCAGAAGAGAGCGAGGCGATAAGTGCCGGCAGACTGCACCTCATGGATGTTCCAATATACTGTGACAGGAGTGTTCTCACCGTTATATTCTATCTGTTTCTTGATGGAATACTGGAGGTTCTTGTTCTCATAAGGGAAGTTTCCTGCAGCGAGAGTGGTGCCTGTAGGGGTGGTGATGCGCACATATACGGTCTTGATGCCGCTTTGTGCTGTCACGTTGCGTGCGATGGTGAAATCCACTTTGAGCTGCTTTGCCTTTCCCACCTTCTTCTCTGTCTTGCCTCTTTTGTTGATAGGAGTGAGGTTGATGTTCGATGCATCGAGCTGTGCGGCAATGGCTACTTTCTCTGTCAGCGAAGCCTTGTCAGCGCTGAGCACCTCGTTAGCCCTGTTTGAAGCTTCGAGATCAGCCTTCACTTTGGTGTTCTCGGCGGTGAGATGCTGGTTGAGTCGGTTGAGGGAGTCAATCTGGATGACGTACTGGCGCAGCACTGCGCGGACGTTGGCAAGTTCCTTCTTCAGTCGTGTGATTTCCCTTGCATCGGCAGATTTGGTCTCCTTGAGCTCTTTGAGGAGCTGCTGTGTACGGAGTTGTTCCTGAGTAAGTTGAGCGATGATGGAGTCATTGTTTATCTTTGTCATCATCTCGCTGTACTGATTGGCGAAATCCTGATACTCGTTCTCCATTTCTTTCTTGTCAAGCTCTGCAAGTTCCAGCATTTCCTGATTAGCTTTCTTTTCTGCGTCAAGTGAGAGAAAGAGGTAAACCAATCCTCCAGCCAGAACCAGAAGGAGGACAATCAATGGAATGAAAATCTTTTTAGTCATATTGTTTCAATAAATTTTCTTATTTTTCTTTTTGATATTTTACATTATTCCTTGCAAAGTTACTCATTTTCATCCTAATGGCAAACAAAAAAGGAAAGTAATGATGATTTGCTTACCTTTTTTAAGTCTTTTATGGAAAAATAGGTTTATATTTCAGAATTTTTGCCAAAGAAGAGTGTTGAAGATTTCGTTTCCACAAGTGAAATGATTTTATCCGGATATTTGTTATCTGCAAAATCAGGCATTTGCCTATGGGGCGAGCTAAGCGAAATCAACCAGTGGGGCAGTTGCTCCAACCATATTTGTGAATAAGAAAAATGGAACAAAACAGTGATGAAATAGCTATCAAAAGACGATAGCTAAGCTTTCGCGACGCAATAGCATAGATATTACAAGGTAAAAGCATAGTTATTGGGCGGTAATATCTATGCTTTTACCGCTTAATAACTATGCTTTTGTAACGATTTGAGTATTAAATCGTTACAATGGGTGTTTCTGATTGCTTCCCAAAAGTGGAAAAATCGAACAATTTAGAAAGCGCAAGGCAATGTCAGAAGCTGATACATCAGCGTCTTGGCGATGCGTCTGTGGCCGAGATCATTAGGATGAAGGCGGTCAGTTTCGGCATTGTTGAAGTATCTGGCGTGCTCATCCATCATAGGATAAAGACCGCATAAGGCATTGAGGTCGATGACAGGCACAGCCCAGATGTTGGCAGCCTCTTTCACGGATTCTATGTATTCCTCTATATACTCGCCACATTGGTTTGTGTAATCCTCAGAGCATTGCCAGTTTTTATCATTGGCATGGAAGTTTTGACGATGGATAGGAGTGAGTAGGACAATCTGTTTCTCTGGGTACATACGCTTCACTTTGTCGAGAGCGATGTTTATTCTGCCACGATATGTGTCTTTATCCATACAGAGATATTGGCGCTTTCGTGGCGTCATCTTCTTCATTTGTCCGTGACCATACATCACTTCTTCATCCTTTTCATCGTACCATTCACCTATTTTCACTCCGTTATTATAGTCATTTGTGCCGATGAAAATGATGATGGCATCGATGGAATCGCCATGCTCGGCAAAGCATTTGTCAGCCTGACGCGGAATATCATCCCACTGTCTGCCGCTCACTGCATAGACATAAGGCGTGATGCCCAGCCATTCTTGCAGGCAGGTCCAGTATTTCTTCTTGCTTGCTTTGTTGCGGGGGTCGGTGATGGAGTCGCCGAAATATGCCACTTTCTTTCCCTGCCAAGGGTGCTGGAACATGGTCTGGGCTGAAAGGGCGAGAGGGAAAAGGAGCAGGAAAGCAATCATTATGCTTCCCCATTTAGCCATAATTATCAGGCTGAATTTCTGGTGTTTGTCTTTGTTGTTCATTAGTAGTAGTTTTTGGGGGTAATTCATAATTCTTAATTCATAATTCATAATTAGTGTAGCAGAAAAGTTTATAGTCTAACCTAATTATGAATTATGAATTATGCATTATGAATTACAATCATGCCATTGCGTCCACAAGAGCCTGAAGCTGAGGCAGGTCGCTGTCCTTCAAGCGGCTCCAGATGGTGACGGTAGGCTCCACTATCTCGATGTTCTTGAATGCTTCAAGCTGCTTTTTCATCGTCTTTGCAGCGGAAGGAGCCCATGAACCATTCTCGATGATGCCCACCTTGCGGTTCTGGTATGCCTTCATCTCAAGGTGATGGATGAAGTCGTACATAGGAGGGAAGACGCTTGCATCGTAACTTGCAGCGGCAAGGACGAGGCGATTCATGCGGAAAGCGTCCTCTATGGCTTCAGCCATGTCGTCACGGCAGAGGTCAGTGATTGCCACTTTGCCTACGTTTTTCTCACGGAACATCTCCGCAACCTTCTCTGCCACTACCTTCGTGCCGCCGTGGATGGAAGCGTATGCGATGAGAACGCCCTCTGTCTCAACCTCATACTTTGACCATGTGTCATAGAGGCCGATGTAGTAACCGAGGTTTTCCTTGAGCACCGGACCGTGGAGCGGACAGATGATAGCGATGTCGAGAGCGGCTGCTTTCTTGAGAAGTTTCTGCACTGGAGCACCGTATTTTCCACAGATGTTGAAGTAATAGCGGCGTGCTTCGCAAGCCCAGTCCTCGTCAGCGCTGAGTGCGCCGAACTTGCCGAAGCCATCGGCAGAGAACAATACCTTGTCTTTCGCATCGTAACTTACCATCACTTCCGGCCAGTGAACCATTGGAGCGGCATAGAAAGTCAAGGTATGCTCGCCGAGGCAGACGCTGTCTCTCTCCTTGATTACCTCGATGTTGGCTGTAAGGTTCTTCTCCGGGAAGAACTGTCCCAGCATCTTTACAGCCTTTTCTGATGTGAGTATCTTTATTTCAGGGTACTTTCCAGCCACTTCAGCGACGAGAGAAGCGTGGTCAGGCTCCATGTGGTGAACCACGAGATATGAAGGTTTTCTGCCGTTGAGGGCTTCCTCAAGGTTCGCCCACCATTCCTTTCCCTTTCTTGCGTCAGCGGTATCCATGATTGCTATTTTCTCATCTTCGATAAGATAAGAGTTGTATGAAACGCCGTTTGGCACTACATATTGGCTTTCAAAGAGGTCGATGTCCAAATCATCTACTCCGATGTACTTGATAGTTGGTGTGATGTTGCTGATCATTGTATAGTTTTTTTGTTGGTTATTTTTCTTTTCCTTATGCTGATAATAATCCTGAATACACCTTATTTAATATATATAACCTTCGGCTCTGCGATAGGACGGAGCATCTTGCCTATCTGGTCCTTCGCGTTGAGGCGTGCGGTGTTGAGGTTTTCTTCTGTCAGACATCGTGTGAGCATTCGCTGACGGGCGCGCTCATACATCGCCTTGCGGTCCTTGTTGCTCCATTTTCCCGTCTCGAAGAATGAGCGGCTGCTGGCTTCATCGATGAAATTCTGGTCGAGAAGTTTCACTTCCGGCAGAGTGACAACGATGGTGTCGCCCTTTGATGAAATCCAATCCTTAGAGCAGTCACGCAGGTCAATGCCCAGACTCAGCGTGCCATAGTAGATGCGAACCAGTTCGTCGTCAGAGAAAAAACCGGTCCTCACGGTGTCAATGAGTTCCTCATCGCTGACAGAGAGAAACTCCCACTGCCCGATGCTCCTCATCCTTTCCACTATGGTAGGGGTGACATCAATGTCATCATTGGAGGTAAAAGACAGCGAACTGTCCTTCGTGGCATTGCAGAACCATACCACGCAGACCACTACAGCTATGATTGCAAGGCTCGCAAGCATAATGGTAAGCTTGTTCATACCATTAGTTATTCCTTCGAATAATCGTGTTGTTTTTGCCATCAGTTCTGAATGAAATGGTTATATTACTGTCCTTGAAGCCCAGCATCTGCATGATAGGCACGAGTTGCCTTGCGGCGCTCTCTCTTGCCATTTCCTTTATGCCGAGCTTCGGAATGTCTTTCTGTATCGCGTCACGCCCTTTTTTCTCGTAAGACTGCAGTTCTGCGTCAGAGAAATTGCTGCGTGTAAGAGCCACATACTGCCTTACGCCGTCGTGGTCGATGTGCGTCTCGGTGATGGAAACCTCGGGTTGAGGCAGGAAAATCTCTATTCTGTCGCCGTCGCGCACTATGTCCTGGTCGGTAATCTTGCCCATGTCGATGCTTGCCTTTATCGTGGCGTAGAGCGGAATTGCCACCTTTCGCTTTCCGGTAGGCAGGTCGATGGAGATTTCTTTGCCCAGTATTTTTCCTGAGAGGTTGGTCACGTCATCGTGGGTGATGATCTTATGCACCTTGACTTCGGCGGTGTTCAGACGTGAACATCGCTTTATCTGCGTAATCATGACGCTTAAAGTGTCGATTCTTACCGTATCTTCTGCCGGTTTTTCCGCTTCATGCGTGCAACCTTTGGTCAGGAAGAACGACACGACAAAGATAAGGCAAATTGCAGACAAAATACATATATAAAGGTGAATTTTCTTCATTTCGACGCAAAGTTAGTAAAAAAATGCAAATAATGTCGATTTTCTTCCCAAATTTTTTCTTAGTTATTAAACTTTTATGTATATTTGCAGTCGAAAAGATAGAAGAAGTAATTCACACAAACAAAAAACAAATTTTTAATTAGTATGAAACAGTTTATTCTATCTTTGATTGCAATGCTGGCAATCACAGCGTCAGCTTTCGCACAATTTCAAGGCGACAACGGTCAGCGACCACGTTTCAATCGTGAAGAGATGATTAAGGCCCGTACCGAAATGATGGTAAAGAAATATGGCCTTAATGCTGAACAGGCAGCCGCTCTCTTGGCTCTCAATGAGAAGCAAATGCCGATGATGCGTCGTCCACGCCATGGTCAGCAACCGGAAAAAGCCGACAGTACAGCACAGCGCCCACGCAGAGAAGGCAAGAAAGCCGAAGGTATGGGAGAACGAAAGGATAGAGGTCATCGCTTTGGAGGGCAGAATATAGAAGCCTACAATGCGGAACTTCAGAAGATAATGACTGCTGAGCAGTACAAATCATATCAGGAAGATATGGAGAAAATGAGGAAAGAAGGTCCTCGTCGCCGCCAGAATCGAGACTGATAATCTCTAATCAATTGTCAAATAATAGTTTATTGTGGCGACAATAAAGATTAGATAAATAGAATAGTAGTAAATAGATTTAACACATTTATCATAGGTTTGAATTTTAGTAATCTTAGTTTTTCGTCATGGGGTGGTGATCGTTGTGAAACGGGTGCCACCTATTTTTTGCCCAAAACCTTAGTCATTGGCTCTTGAAACCAGCGGGCTGGAAGCCCGTGGATATGGGTTTGATGCCATAAATGGGCGTTTTGATTGCCTGTAAGAGTTGGAAATCCATTAGAATTCCATCCTGAAGCCGACGCGGAAGCCATCCTTTCCTGCTGTAGGAAGGTGCTTATAGTTGATACGGTGGACGTAAAGCACGCGGAAAAACTTGAAGATATTGTGCAGACCTACAGAGAATTCCATGTATGGACGCTTGGTGTCCATGACGTAACAGCCTTGTGGAAACGCCATGAGAGTATTGCTATTCCAGTTTTGAGGCAAGTTGGGATTGTTCTTATCTGACAGTCCTCCCCACAGAATACAGAAGCCTGCACTTTCACGCCACTTGAGTTGTCGGATGAGAGGAATGCGATGCAGCAGTTTTCCGGCAAAGTCCCAGTCCCACATCAGTGAGGCATAACGGTCATTTAGGAACTCCATATTGTTGATAAGGTTAAAGCATTGCTGCTGAACAATATAGGAAAGGTTTGACGCTGGCGTGATAAGCAGAGGATAAGGCACCTGATCCCACTGGTAACCAACCTTGAAATTCCATGTCATTCTGCCCCATGAGTTGAGCCAGAAGCGGCGGTATATGCCTGCTTCTGTCACGTTATATGAGTATTGTCCGCCCATAACTCCCTTCAGACCAATGGTATGTGAGAGCGTGAAGACCGTGGCATCACGGTTTACAAGGATGCGTCCCTGCTTGGAATTGGTGTATATTCTGCCAGGGGAATATTCGAGTTCGAGAGACAGTTCGGTATTTTTCATCTTGCCATTATGCAGACTGTTCTCGTCAATATCATAGTAATCCTCCCACGGTCCGCCAGTATAAGCCTTGCCATCCTTGGCATAATCGCCGATAGACTTGAAGAGAAGTTCACCGATAGCTTCGTTTTCCTCCACCTTAGCCTGTGCATCAATCTTGAAACCCCATTCGGTTTCGTATTTGAAGTTGATGCGCTGTGCGTTTGAATACATTCGTTTCGACACCTTACTCCACTTCATTGAGGTAAAGACATTATCCTTGTCGTTGGATGAAAACTTGTCACTTGGCGACCCGCTGTCGTAAGAAGAGGTCAAGGAAATAGTCCTTTGAGGGTACTCCGACGGCAGATATTTCTTCTCATTGAGTGAATATGTGAGTGAACCACGATAGTAATTGCTGTTCGATTTGAAGCCATGAGCGAGGAATCCCGAGAAGAACACGTGCTTGTTGAGGTTTGCCGTGGTCATACCAGACAGTCTCAGGCGGAAGGCATCGCTACTATTGAATGAGAACATCGAATTGATTGGTCCGATATCAAACTTGCTTGGGTGTTTCTCAGTGCCGGTTTCGACGAAGTTTTCGATGACAGTCTTTGCGGCAAAGAGCATTATTCCGAAGCCGTTAGACATTCTCATCTCCTTGATAAACTTGTCCATATTAGCCTCCGACCTTGTCAGTGGCACTCTGCGGTGGTTCTCCCAGAAAGCCATATCGCGTATTTCAGCGTCAGGATCTGTCTTTATCTTCTCCAATCCGTGCAGTTTCGACTCGCTGATAGGGTTGAAATCATACTTGTCTCTCGTGGAAGTTCTGACTATAAGATAGTTTCCGAGGGCTTGATTGACAGTCATCTCAATCATCATCTCATTCTTTGTGAGCACCCAGTCCTTGCTTGGCAGCTGGTCATACTCCTGTGAAATCCTCATGTCATCGATGAAATTGATGTCTGTGCGCTTAGGCAACGTGAGGGAAACACGCTTGACATGATAGGTGGAATCTTTGAGAATGAAGAGGTCTCCGCTGAATCCCACGTCCTGCTGGTTGTTTGGCAGGAAAGTGAGATGTATGCAGGAGTCCCGCTCAATCTTCAGAGTGTCAATGATATAGAATCGGTAAAAGCCTATCGCCTCTTTGGCAATAGGGGAGAGAAACGTGCGTTGGAGCAGGCGGATGTCATCATCATAGATGTCCACTTCCGAGAAAACGTCGGCTGAAACGGCATTGAGTATGGCGCCGGTCTGTATCAATTCGTTGACACCTTCCGACCTTTCACCGAGTATTATCTTGCGTTCCTTCTTCGGATCCTTTCGGTAAAGCACCTGAGAGACGCGCTCCGTGACGGAGACAGGGAGGATAAGCTGGTCATTCAGAGGCGATTCCTCCACCTGGTTCCTCATGTATCTGCGCTTGCTGATAAAGCCTTCGTTGAGTGCTTCGGGAGAGATGCGGTTGAGGGATAGGGTCAGTTTCTCGTAGTTGTCATAGCTATAGAAGTCCTTGTTTTCCAGTTTGTTGCTGCGTTTTGCAGCAATGACGCGCTTCATCAGTTCGACGGCAGGGTTATTCTTGCGTGAGTATTTTGACTTCTTCGATTTGATTACCACCTCATTGAGTTCGTTGTCACCGCTTCTCATCCGTATGGTGAGGCGGTTAGGAGTGTCGTCAGTGACGTTGATGTGGTAGGGTTTATAGCCCACAGCCGAGATTGTGAGCATCAGTCCGTTATGCCTTTTGATGGAGAAATGTCCGGATGAGTTGCATGAGGTGGCGATGTTTCGCATCTTGTAAGCCACGCTGGCAAACGGAATGCTGTCACCTGTAGCCTCGTCGAGCACGACTCCAGTAATCTGGGCTTTCGCAACCATGGCAAAAGCCCAGAGAATCAGAATGAGTATAGTGCTCTTTAAGTGCTTCATTATTTATGTTTTTATGTTGGGGGAAGCCTGTTTTCTCAGCTTTGTCTTGTTGTTTTGTTGTTTTGTTGTCTGGTTATTTCGTTTTTGCTTTCAACAAAACAACAAAACCACAAAACGGCATAACCACAAATTCAATTTATATTTCAAAGCTAATACTTACTGGTATTTCCCTTTAGATTTTATCCAATTCAGCGAGTGAAGCGATGGCTTTGGCGGCTTCCTCACGGCAAGGCGAGAAGGAAGGCCAGTCATTGAAGTCGATGATGAAGAACGAACTGTCCTCCTTCACGATAGCATCTCCGCCATAGACGCATACGCCGATGTGGGCTGCAAGCCTGTTGACAGTCTCCTGAAGCGCAGAGATAGAGAAGTCATAGTGGTGTGCTTTGCCATTGATTACCTCGTTTCCGAACTTGCTTTTGCCAGTATCGGTGGGGTAGATGTGATGGAAAAACGGTGTGTGTGCCACGCCATAGAACTTCACAAGGTCGCCTTTGATGTGTGCCTGTCGAGCAATCTCCAGGATACCACGCTCATGGAACGCCTCTACAGCAGCGTCGATCTCGTCCTGCGTCCTGCAGAATACGGTGTCGGCAGCCACTTCTGCCGTTCCCTTACTGCGCTTGAGCCAGTATCCTTCCTCGCCTTCTTCAGGCGGAAAAGGGATGGAGAGCGCTGTCATCTCTCCGGCGAGAGCCAGTCTGTCACCGCATTTCCGTATGCCGGAGGTGGCATTTATGACTCTGGTATCTTCGCTTTTGCATAGGAAACCGTCGATGTCGAGCAGCGTTTCCCCACTTCTTGCCATAGTGAAGATGACTGAGCATTCCGGAATCCTTTTGCCTTCAGCGATGTCCTCTTCCCTCAATTCGGTCACGTCGTAGCCTTTCTGCCGGAGAGCTTCTGCGGTGAGAAAGAGCACTTTACGGTCGTTTTCCACATTATTGGGAGAGAATCGCTCCGCTCTATATATTATTGTCGCTTTTTTCAAAACAGTTCTTGATGGTCTGTAAGTGTCTTGGATTAAGCACAAAACAATTATGAATTATGCATTGTGCATTATGAATTATACATTAAGAATTATGAATTATGCATGAGTTGTTCCGCTTTCTCGATGTCCGAAGCATGGTCAATGTCGAGCACTTTGGAGAAAGGGTAGGCGAGTAGGCTGCGTCCGTCCTCGATAAGTCCGCGCTGGAAGTTTCTCATGCGGCTCTGTCCGCTTTCCATGCAGCGTCTGAGCGTGCTGATGGCAGATGCAGAAAGTCCGTAGATACCGCCGGAGATGAAGCGGCATTCGTGGTCGGAATCAGCATCGAGAAAGCCTGTGATGGCGTTCTGGGCATCGGTGCGGAGGTAGAGAGGCTTCTCATCATCGATGAAATCAGTCACTCCCATCACGCCTTCCGCCTTGCCTTCGGAGAGCGCATTGGCGAAGAACTGGATGTAATTGCGGAATTCCTCTTCGCGGAAGATGGTGTCCACCGTCGTCATCACGAAGGGTTCGTCGCCGAGAAGGGGAGAAAGCTCGAAGAAACTGTGCATTGAACTTGGAGTCGTCTTGACGATATGACGGAGCGGAATGCGCTTTCCGTTGAGTCCGTTCAGCTCGATTTCCTTGAGGTGTTCATCTACCAGCGGCGTGATATCGTTGCAGATGACGTCAATTTCAGATGCTCCGCAGTCGGTGAAGATGCGTAGGAGCCTGTCGATAAGTTTTTCGCCGCCCACTTCCACGAGTGGCTTTGGAGCGTTGATTCCCTCATTTGCGAGTCGCGAGCCCTCGCCAGCTGCTATTATTGCGAATTTCATTGTCTTGCCAAATCTTTGGGTGACGGGTAAAACCATGCCGATTTATATTTTACCGTCACAGGTTGAAAAATACTCTGCAAAGATAATAATAAATTATTAAAGAGGAGAGGATTTAACTAAATTTATAGATGTGGAACATTGATTTTTTGTTTCATTTTTGCTTGTGTTAAATGATTTTTGAGCTGTAGCGAAGAGGCAGGAACGCCATTTGTCCCTTCCCGGAGGCTTGCTTTGTAGGAATCGATAGTCGAAAGAATCCATTCTCTCATGGGATTATATACTTTTGTATTGCCAAAGCAACTGGTTGTTTTTCTGCATCAAAACGGAATAAGTGGGTGGAAACTGCGCTTGAAAAACGGAATAAGTGGGTGAAACCGGTGCTTGAAAAATGGAATAAGTGGGTAAAAATGGTGCTTCAGGAACGGAATAAGTGGGTAATAATGATGTTAAATAATCGGAATAAGTGGATTTATCCTTGGTTTTCTAAAAGAAAAATCGTACTTTTGTAGCAATCAATATAAACAATCCGACTATGCTTGAACGTAAATTCACCTCGTACCTGACAAAGTTTCTCACAGAAGAACGCAATAAGATCCTCCTCGTAAACGGAGCGCGACAGATAGGAAAGTCTTATCTTATCCGTTACGTCGGGCAGAAATTGTTCCCTCATTTTGTGGAAATCAATCTCAAAGAGGACATCGAAGGCGACAAGGTGTTTGCAGATGTGCGCACCACGGATGATTTATATATGCGATTGAGCAATTACTGTCCTACGCCTTTAGGCGACAATACCGATACGTTGGTCTTTCTGGATGAGATACAGAGTTATCCACACTTGATGACAATGCTCAAATTTCTCAATCAGGAGTCCCGTTACCGCTTTATAGCAAGCGGTTCTCAGTTGGGCGTAGCCTTGGCTCAGACGCCCTCGGTGCCGCTTGGAAGCGTGGCGATAGAGCAGATGTATCCTCTTGATTTTGAGGAATTCCTGTGGGCTACAGGCGTAGGCAAGGAGTGGATAGCCAACATACGGAAAAGCTACATTTGCCGAAAGTCGCTTGATGAGAACACGCATAATCTTCTGCTGAAGCGCTTTCAGTACTATCTTCTCGTAGGCGGATTGCCGGAAGCGGTAAATAATTACCTTGCAGACAGGAATATGCTCCGTGTCAGGAGGACTCACAGTGATATTCATAATCTCTATCGTATTGACGCATCGCAATATGATGAGGAGCATAAACTGAAGATAAGGAAGATTTATGATTTGGTTCCAAGTAATCTGGAGAACAAGAAGAAGCGCATCGTATATAAGAATATCGAAGGCAAAACAGGAAAGTCTTATTCGGATTATGCCGATGAATTTGAGTATCTGACCAATTCCGGTGTTGCATTGGAGGTGTCTGCCATCAGCAATCCGCGCTTTCCTCTTGTGGAATCAGAGCAGAAGAAACTTATGAAATTATATCTTAATGATGTAGGTTTGCTGACGAATATCCTTTATGATTTGAATGTGAATGCGGTGCTGATGGACATCAAGAGCATCAATCTTGGCACTGTGTATGAATCTGTTGTTGCTCAGGAACTTGCCGCACATGGTTTTAAGTTGTATTATTACGACAATAAAAAGAAAGGCGAGGTTGACTTTCTGATTGATGATTACGACAATCTGACGGCACTTCCATTGGAGATAAAGTCGGGAAAGGACTATACCGAGCACAGTGCTCTGACTAATTTTCTTCAAACGCCTGAATATGGTATAAAGAATGCGATAGTGTTTTCAAATGAACGGGAGGTCTTTTGCAGAAATGGCGTGACTTACCTGCCTATATATTATTGTATGTTTCTTGATAATGGACTGCGTGAAGAGCCTGTGATACTGCCGGAATTGGAACCTATACCATGAGCCTCTTGGCTTGTTTGCCGTCCTTCTGTCAGGTTAGCGTCTTCTGCGGAGAGAGCAGATTGACGACTTCTTTTAGTATCGTTGTTTCTGATTGAAAGCGGAAAACCGAAATGTTCTATTTTTCCACAGCATAAAATAGGACTTCGGCACTACTGGAGATGGGCTGTCAAAATCACCGTCGAAAAGGGTTGGGGTGGAGTAGTGGTCCAGAAAAGGGGTTGAACCCGTTAGAATGGCTCTAAGGTGCCAAATTCGGGATGCGTGATTTCCGGTATTCTGTGGAAATGCTGTAAAAAGGCGATTTTTGCGTTGTGTGGAGGCAAAAGCTATGATATTGGAGGGTAATAACTAAGATATTAGGATGCAATATCTATGCTTTTACAAGGTAATAACTATGCTTTTGCATCGTAATAAGGCGATTTGTGGCGTTTGAAAAGGCGGTAATCTCAGGTCGAAAAGCTTGCTTTCAAATTGAAACTGTTCTGTTTTTCCATTTTCTTCTCGTTGCCAGCCAAAGGATATCGCTTTCTTTTCGCCAAACGGAATTTGCGGCTTCAAATGATGGGAAAAGTGCGTGCAAACCCCGTTTTTCCACACCCTTGATAATAAAATTATCATGATAAATCGGAAAAATAATTATTTTTTCCGTTGAATGCTTTCTTGTGTTCATATATTTTTGTACCTTTGTAACCTGAAAAATCGTTTTGTATTTCAATGGCACCAACCAGCACAACACATATACTTACAGAGACAGTGTCACAACTGTCAGCCGATGAGTCACTTAAAGGCTTGTTTCACCAGCACCAGGAGGGCAATCCACTGCCGTCAAATGATGCGCTGTCCGAGATAATACAGTTGGCAAGAGGAATCCTCTTTCCCGGTTACTATGGCCAATCGTCGGTCAACAGGAGGACATTGCCTTACCATATCGGTGTGGACCTTGAGAGGTTGCACAAGAAACTGTGCGACCAAGTGCTTGCGGGCCTGTGCTTCTCCGACGAATACGAAGAGGAACAGCAGACCAAGCAGGTAAGAAGAGCTAAAGCAAAGGAAATCACCAACATACTCATCTCGCGACTTCCGCAGATACGTTCGGTACTTGCCACAGACGTGGAGGCCGCCTATACGGGCGATCCGGCGGCGGAAAGTTTCGGTGAGATTATATCATGTTATCCTGTCATAAAGGCACTCGTCAATTACAGAGTGGCGCACGAACTGTACCTTCTCGGCGTGCCGCTCATCCCAAGGATGATTACCGAACTTGCTCATTCCGAGACAGGTATCGACATTCATCCAGGTGCCACGATAGGACATCATTTCACTATCGACCACGGAACAGGTGTGGTGGTAGGAGCTACCTGCATCATAGGCGACAATGTGAAGCTCTATCAGGGCGTAACGCTCGGAGCCTTGTCGTTCCCTCTCGATGCCTACGGCAATCCTATCAAGGGTATTGCGCGCCATCCTATATTGGAAGACGATGTGGTGGTGTATAGCAACGCCACGATACTGGGCAGGATTACGATAGGAAAAGGCTCTGTCATCGGTGCAAGCGTATGGGTGACGGAGGACGTGATGCCGGAATCAAAACTATATAAGACTTCACGAGACTAAAAAGAAGAAACCAAAAAACATATATGGAATTTAAAATGATAGCCAAGACCTTCATGGGTCTGGAAGATGTATTGGCACAGGAACTGACCGAACTTGGAGCCAACAATGTAGAGAAAGGTCGCCGAATGGTGAGTTTCACCGGTGACAAGGAGATGATGTATCGTGCCAACTTCCAGTTGCACACTGCAATCCGCATCCTCAAGCCGATAGCTTCATTCGCGGCAACATCGGCAGAGGAGGTCTATGATGAGGTGCAGAAGATAGACTGGAGCGAGTACATCGGCGAGGGAAAGACATTCTCGGTCGATTCCGTTGTCTATTCGGACGACTTCCGCAACTCCCGCTTCGTGACCTATAAGGTGAAGGATGCCATCGTGGATCAGTTTCGCGAGAAGACCGGAACACGCCCTAATATCTCTGTGACCAGTCCGGATATCCGCATCAACATCCATATCTCAGAGGGTGAGGCTACCGTTTCTCTCGACTCAAGTGGTGAGTCACTGCATCGCAGAGGCTATCGTCAGGAGAGCGTCGAAGCACCTCTCAATGAGGTACTTGCGGCTGGTATGATACTCATGACTGGCTGGAAGGGCGAGTGTGACCTCATTGACCCGATGTGTGGTTCAGGCACCATCGTTATCGAGGCGGCTCTCATAGCCCGCAATATCTCTCCGGGCGTATTCCGCAAGGAGTTCGCTTTCGAGAAATGGCCTGACTTTGACGCTGACCTCTTTGATGAAATCTACAATGATGACTCAAAGGAGCGCGAGTTTGAGCATACCATCTACGGCTACGACATCGATATGAAGGCAGTCAATACCGCTGCCATCAATGTGCGTGCAGCCGGACTTACCAATGAGGTAAGCATCGAGCAGGCTGATTTCAACGACTTCAAAGGACATCCTGAGAAGGCTATCATGGTGACAAACCCACCATACGGCGAGCGTATCTCTACGCCAAACCTCCTCGCTTTCTACAAGATGATCGGTGACAAACTGAAGAAGAACTTCAAGGACAACGAGGCATGGATTCTCAGTTACCGTCAGGAGTGCTTCGAGCAGATACGTCTCAAGCCAAGCATCAAGGTGCCTTTGTACAACGGTTCGCTGGAATGCGAGTTCCGCAAGTACAGCCTTTTCGACGGCAGTTACAAGGAATTCCGTGCCGAAGGCGGCGTGGTGAAGACCGAAGAGGAAAAGCGCCAGATGGCAGAAAAGCACCGTTTCCGCAAGAACCGTGAGTTCTTGAAACGCATTGACGAGGAAGAAGAAAACAATGAGCAGGACATCCGCTCATTCAAGTTCCTCTCATTGGAACGCCGCAGGGAAGCAGAACGCAAGGAAAACGAGCGCAAGCGCTTCTCACGTGATGATAAGGAAGGCCGTGGCGAGAAGCGTTTCGACCGTGGTGACAGACGCTTTGACCGTGAAGACAAGAAGTATGACCGCTCCGACCGTGGCGACAGAAAGCCGTATGGCAAGCGCGATGGAGGCCGTGGAGGAAAACCTTTCGGCGGCAAGGGCGGTAAGCGTGATGGAAAATACAAATCTAATTACCGTGATAATGAAGAAGATTAAAACATTACTTGCCACTCTTATGCTCTGTACCTCAGGTATGATTATGGCGCAAAATGCAGGAGCCGGCTCTGCAGCAGACAGCCGACAGGTGAATAATGAGAAGCTCTTTACGCTCGAAGACCTCAACTTTGGCGGCACAAACTTCTGGAATATGCGTGCTGAGACCCGCTATCTCACATGGTGGGGCGACGAACTCATTCGCCAGGAGGTGGAGTCTGTCTCTATTATAAATAAGGTGAAAGGCACCCAAAAGCAGCTTTTCACCCTCAATGAAATCAATGCTTGGGCAAATCTGTCAGGCAAGGACGAGGTAAAGTCACTGCTCTACAGCCGTTTCCCATACGCTGACAAGCCACTCGTGCTTCTGCCAAGCGGAAAGAATCGTATTCTCGTGGACTTCAAAGCCAAGAAATTGGTGTGGAGCCAGGACCGTAGAGGTTCGCTGGAATGGAATGAGAAGAGCCGTGCTGACGTGATGCTCAAGGATGATAACCTCTATCTCACCTTTGCAGATGGCACCACAAAGGAACTCTCCAATCACGACGGAAGCCGTGAAATCGTATATGGCAAGGCAGTTCACCGTGATGAATTCGGCATCAAGAAGGGCACTTACTGGTCACCTGACGGACAGAAGATTGCCTTCTACCGCATGGACCAGAGCATGGTGACAGACTATCCACAGGTGGACCTCTTCCAGCGCTGCGCTCAGTATGCTCCTGATAAATATCCTATGGCAGGCATGACAAGCCACAAGGTGACAGTAGGAGTATATGACATCAATGCCGGTGCTGACGCAAAGCCTATTTATCTCAAGGTAGGTGACCCTACTGACCGCTATTTCACTAACATAGAGTGGGCTCCTGACGGCAAGTCAATCTATCTCTTTGAGGTGAACCGCGACCAGAACCACGCCACTCTCGACCAGTATTCGGCTACTACAGGTGAGAAAATGCGCACACTCTACGAAGAGAGCGACAAGAAATATGTAGAGCCACAGCATCCTATTTCTTTCCTCCCATGGGACAACAGCAAGTTTATTCTCTGGAGCCAGAAGGACGGATATATGCACCTCTATCTCATGAACACCGAAGGCAAGATGCTCAAGCAGATTACTAAGGGTCAGTTTGTAGTAAGAGAAATCTTCGGTTTCTGCAAAAAGACAAAGTCTGTGATTATCCTTAGCAATGAGGCTAATCCTCTTCAGATGAATGTCTATGCAGTAAACATTGAGACAGGCAAGCGCACTCTCCTCGACAATGGACGTGGCGTACACAATGCTTCCCTCTCTGCTTCCGGACTTTATTTCGTAGATAACTACACCGAGCCTACTGTTCCACACAACATGGAGCTCACCAATACCCAGACAAAGAAGTCTTGGAATATCCTCACAGCTGCTGACCCTTGGAAGGGATACAAGATACCACAGTTCCTTAGCGGCACTATCAAGGCTGCTGATGGTGTGACAGACCTCTACTATCGCTTGGTTCGCCCTGCTGATTTCGATGAGACAAAGAAGTATCCTACAGTGGTTTACGTATATGGAGGTCCTCATGCACACAATGTAGATGCCTCTTGGCATTGGGCTTCACGCTCTTGGGAGACTTACATGGCTCAGAAGGGCTACATCGTATTCATCGTGGACAACCGCGGATCAGAAAACCGTGGTAAGGAGTTTGAGCAGGCTACATTCCGCCACCTCGGTCAGGAAGAGATGAAGGACCAGATGTGCGGCGTCAACTTCCTCAAGACTCTCCCTTACGTGGATGCAGACAGACTCGGCGTGCATGGATGGAGCTTCGGCGGATTCATGACCATCTCTCTGATGACAAACTATCCTGACGTGTTCAAGGTAGGCGTTGCCGGAGGTCCGGTAATCGACTGGAAATGGTATGAGGTGATGTATGGCGAACGCTATATGGACACTCCACAGACCAATCCGGAAGGCTACAAGCAGACTTCTCTGCTCGACAAGGCAAAGAATCTCAAAGGTCGTCTCCAGATCATCATCGGTATGAACGACCCTACCGTGGTGCCACAGCATGCACTTATGTTCCTCAATGCTTGTAGCGAGGCTGGCACTCAGCCTGATTTCTTCGCTTATCCAGGTGAAGGTCACAACATGGCAGGACACAAGAGCGTACACCTCCACGAGAGAATTACACGCTACTTCGAGGATTATCTCAAGCCTATCGGCAAGAAATAAATCTGAAAATTCGATTTTCGGATTCTGACTTTTGTCACATCATCGGGGGAAACATGAGCTTGAACAGTGTCTGGCTTGCAGTCAGTCATTGCATTTCAAGAGTCAGAAAGACTGCCGGTGATGTGGCAAAATGGTCGTTTTCAGAAACTTGGTTCTATATATAAAAACAACAAACTCAATTAGATTATGGCAAAGATTTTATTACTTGGAAGCGGTGGACGTGAGCATGCTCTCGCTTGGAAGATAGCTCAAAGTCCGAAATGTGACAATCTTTTCATTGCTCCCGGTAATGCAGGAACGGCTGATTGCGGCGAGAACGTGGCAATGAAGGCTGATGACTTTGAGGCAATTAAGTGTTTTATTGCTGATAATAAAGTGGATATGGTAGTGGTAGGTCCTGAGGATCCGCTCGTGAAAGGCATTTATGATGACCTGAAGAATGATGCTCGCACATGCTCTGTCCCTGTTATCGGTCCGTCAAAGGCAGGTGCCGTGCTCGAAGGTTCCAAGGATTTTGCCAAAGCTTTCATGAAGCGTCACAGTATTCCTACTGCCGCTTACGAGACTTTCGACGGAGAACATCTGGAGGAAGGACTCAAATTCCTGGAGACACTCCAGGCTCCTTATGTCCTCAAGGCTGACGGACTCTGCGCCGGAAAGGGCGTGCTCATCCTCGATACTCTCGAAGAAGCCAAGAAGGAACTCAAGGAAATGCTCGGCGGTATGTTCGGAAATGCTTCCAGCCGCGTGGTTATCGAGGAATTCCTCTCAGGCATAGAGTGCTCAGTCTTTGTGCTTACTGACGGCAAGAACTACAAGATTCTCCCTGAGGCAAAGGACTACAAGCGCATCGGAGAAGGCGATACAGGACTCAATACCGGAGGTATGGGCAGCGTAACGCCAGTGCCTTTCGCTACGAAGGAGTGGATGCAGAAGGTAGAGGACCGCATCATCCGCCCAACAGTAGAGGGACTTGCTGAGGAAAACATCGACTATAAGGGATTCATCTTCTTCGGCCTTATCAACGTGAAGGGCGAACCGATGGTGATAGAATACAACTGCCGTATGGGTGATCCTGAGACAGAGAGCGTGATGCTCCGCCTCAAGAGCGACATCGTGGACCTCTTTGAAGGCGTGGCAGAGGGCAATCTCGATGAGAGAAAGATTGAGTTTGACGAGCGGGCCGCTGTCTGCGTAATGCTCGTAAGTGGTGGTTATCCACAGGAATACAAGAAAGGCTATCCTATCACAGGCATCGAAAATGTCAATGGAAGTATAGTGTTCCATTCCGGAACAGCGCTGAAGGACGATCAGGTAGTGACAAATGGCGGACGCGTCATCGCTGTAAGTTCCTATGGAAAGGATAAGGATGAGGCTTTGAAGAAGTCTTTCGAAGAGGCTCAGAAGATTCTTTTCACCGACAAGTATTTCAGACGCGACATCGGAAAAGATCTGTAAAAGTGTGTTTTTGTTGTTTGGTTGTTTTGTTGTTTAGTTGTTTTGTTGTTTGTGGTTTTTCCGCAATCTGACAATCATCCGAACGACCAATCGACCGAACAGCAATAAACATCCGCATTTGTTGTCTTGTTGTTTTGTTGTTTAGTTGTTTTGTTGTCTGTGGTTTTCCCGCAATCTGACAATCATCCAAACGAGCAATCGACCGAACAGCAATTAACATCTGCATTTGTTGTCTGGTTGTTTTGTTGTCTGGTTGTTTAGTTGTTTGTGGTTTTTCCGCAATCTGACAATCATCCAATCAAGCAATCGACCATGCAACAATTCATTTCTACATCAAAAGAATAAAATGAAACGCTTTCAGAATAGAGTAGCACAAAGCAGGTTCTCACTGCCTTTCGCATCCATATATGGTGCAGTGGTGTGGGTGGCGGCAGGCTTGGTCTCACGCAATATGTGGATTCCCTTCCTGCTGATGGCGCTCTCTACCTATCTGATGGCTGAGGTGAACAACCGCAATGCGCTAATCAGAGTGAGGACAAACATGGTCTCAAGCGCATTCCTCCTGCTCTCGTTGATGGGCTTAAGCCAGAATTACGGAGTGGAAGAGGCGGTTGTCCAACTCTGTTTCATCGGTTTTCTGCTCGCCATTTTCCATACTTACCAGAACAAGTTCGCCGTAGCTTACATATTCTATGCGTTCCTTCTCATAAGCATTTCCAGCCTTGCTTTCGTGCAGATGCTATGGTTTGTCCCGCTGTTGGCTTGCCTTCTCTCGCGTCCGCTCTATGCAATGTCATGGAAAGGAATAAGCGCTGTCGTCCTCGCCACAGTGCTGCCATACTGGATTGTCGCCCCTTACGTTATATATATGGGGGACATAGATCCGCTGATAGACCATTTTGACGACCTGATAGACACGGAATTGCTGTTCGATTACTCTCAGGTGACGGTGGGAATGCTGACGGAATACGTCATCCTCATCATCTTTGCCGGCATAGGATGGATACATTTCGTCCGCACGGCATATAAGGACAAGATTCGCACGAGGATGTTCCTCAATGCTTTCGTGGCCATTTCGCTCGTCATGATGGTGGTTATCCCGATTGCTCCGCTGCTTGCTGACAGCCTGCTGCCGGTGATGATAGTCAGCGTCAGTCCGCTTGTGGCGCACTTTATCACGCTTACCGAGACGAGACTGTCAAATATCACGTTCATCGTGATGCTCGTGTTGGTGGTCGCAGTGACGATAATCGGAGTGTCAACAGACTGGCTTCAGGTTCCGTTAGGGCTTGACAGAATCCACATCGTGATAGAATAGGTAAAGGAAAAAGCGTGCCGGAACGTGATGGTCAGGCACGGATAACAAAGGTAAAAAGGTGCTGGAAACGGATAATCCGGCACTTGTGACTCAGGAAAAACGTGCTGAAAGAAAAATGATTCGGCACAGATAAAATAAAAACAAGTACGACTTCGTCATATAATTATGCTCGATATACTCGTAGATTACGGCCCTATAGGAATGCTGATAGCCTCCTTCATAGCAGGCAGCGTATTCCCATTCTCAAGCGAAGCAGTGATGCTTGCAATGCTTGCAGCGGGTGTTGACCCTTGGGAACTCGTCGTTACGGCATCCATAGGCAATGTAGCCGGTTCGATGTTCAATTACGGTGTAGGCCGACTTGGACGTCTCGACTGGATAGAAAAGTATCTCCACGTGAAGAAGGAAAGCCTCGACAGGGCGCAGAGATTCATGGGAGGACACGGAGCCTGGATGGGTTTCTTCGCATTCCTGCCCATACTCGGCAGCGCGATAAGCATCCTGCTCGGACTCATGCGTGCCAATATCATCATCACGCTCATAAGCATCACGCTCGGAAAAGTGATGAGATACTTGATTATCGCTTGGCCTTTCATGTAGGCAAAGGATAGCCTGCACATGGCAATAGGATAGAAATAAGACAATAACAATATATTAAATTTCAACCAAATGAAACAGTACAGATTGATAGACAATGTACTCGGATGGGTCGCTTTCTTCATTGCGGCCTTCGTATATTGCTCTACCATTGAACCGACAGCTTCCTTCTGGGACTGTCCTGAGTTTATCACTACTGGCTACAAACTTGAAGTGGGACACCCACCTGGCGCACCATTCTTCATGCTTACCGCCAATCTCTTCTCACAGTTTGCCAGCGACCCTTCTGACGTAGCTCGCATGGTGAACACAATGAGTGCGCTCCTCTCAGCCACATGTATCCTGTTCCTCTTCTGGACCATCACGCATCTGGTGCGCCGTCTTCTCATTGACTCATGGGAAGAGCTTACACCTGTCAAGACAATAGCCATCGAGGCATCAGGTATGGTCGGCGCTCTCATCTACACTTTCAGCGACACCTTCTGGTTCTCTGCTGTCGAAGGTGAGGTGTATGCTTACTCCAGTGCCTTCACTGCCGTAGTGTTCTGGCTTATATTGAAATGGGAAGACCATGCAGATGACCCGCATTCTGACCGTTGGCTCGTGCTTATCGCCTATATGACGGGCTTGTCCATCGGCGTTCACCTGCTCAATCTGCTCTGTATTCCAGCCATCGTGCTCGTGTTCTACTATAAGAAATATCCGAATGCAGACCTCAAAGGTTCGCTTGCAGCCCTCCTTGTCAGCGTCATCATCGTCGCTGCTGTCCTCTATGGTGTCGTTCCAGGCATCATCACAGTGGGCGGATGGTTCGAGTGGTTCTTTGTCAATGACCTCGGAATGCCGTTCAATACAGGTGAGATAGTATATATCTTCCTCCTCATTGCCATTGTGGTATGGGCTATATATGAGAGCTATGTCGATAAGAGCATGAAGCGCGTCAACATCTCTTTCCTCCTTTCCATCGCAATGCTGGGTATTCCTTTCTATGGATTCGGATGGACAGCATTCTTCACTGGCGTGGTGGTGCTCGCGATATTGTACTTCCTTCTCCAGCTCAAGAACAAGAAGACAAAGGCTTATTACGTCACTTCTAGAATCAAGAATACAGCCCTTACATGTATGCTCATGCTCATGATAGGCTATTCTTCCTATGCCCTTATCGTAGTGCGTTCCGCTGCCAACCCACCGATGGACCAGAATTCACCGGAGGATATCTTCACTCTCGGAAGCTATCTGAGCCGTGACCAGTATGGCGACAGCCCGCTTTTCTACGGTCAGGCGTTCAGTTCACAGGTCGCTCTCACTGTAGATGGCGACTATTGCCGTCCTGTCCAGAAGAAGGGAGCACCGGTAATCCAGCGTGTGGAGAAAAAGGATCCGAACGAGAAGGACCAGTATTTCGTTGTCCGCACTAAGGATTCATACGTCTATGCGCAGAATATGCTCTTCCCACGTATGCATGATTCCAACCATGAAAAGTCTTATCAGGACTGGATGGGCGGAATAAGCACTTACCCGGTGGATTACGATCGCTGCGGTCAGGCTATGACTGTGAATATGCCTACACAGTGGGAGAACATCAGATTCTTCCTCTCTTACCAGTGCAACTTCATGTACTGGCGCTACTTCATGTGGAACTTTGCCGGACGACAGAATGACCTTCAGGGCAATGGAGAACTCGAACATGGCAACTGGATCACAGGTATTCCGTTCATTGACAATGCAATGCTGGGCGACCAGAGCAAACTTCCGGATGACCTGAAGAACAATAAGGGACATAATGTCTTCTATTGTCTCCCGCTCCTGCTCGGTCTTATCGGACTCTTCTGGCAGGCTTACTATGACCATATCAACCGCAAGAAGGGACAGAAGGAAGAAGGAAAGAAGGGAATACAGCAGTTCTGGGTAGTATTCTTCCTCTTCTTCATGACTGGTCTTGCCATCGTTATCTACCTCAACCAGACTCCTATGCAGCCTCGTGAGCGTGACTATGCTTATGCAGGTTCGTTCTACGCATTCTCAATATGGTGTGGTATGGGCGTGGCTGCCATCATAAATATGGTAAACCGCTATCTTACCAAGAAGGAAACCGTTGCCGTCGCTGCCGTGATAGGAGCGTTGGCATTGCTCGTGCCGGTGCAGATGGCCTCCCAGACATGGGATGACCATGACCGCTCTGGACGCTACACATGCCGTGACTTCGGTCAGAACTATCTCATGTCCATGCAGAAAGGCACCAATCCAGTCATCTTTACCAATGGTGACAACGATACTTTCCCTCTCTGGTATAATCAGGATGTGGAGGGAGTTGGCACGGATGCACGTGTCTGCAACCTCTCTTATCTCCAGACTGACTGGTATATCGACCAGATGGTGCGCCCTGCTTACGACTCTCCAGCACTGCCGATTACATGGAAACGTATCGACTATTGCTCTGGTAATAATGAGTATATCACCGTAAACCCTGAGCTCAAGAGCCAGATACTGGAGTATTATGCACAGAATCCAAAGGCTGCAGCCGAGCAATATGGCGATGATCCGTTCAACCTTACCAACATAATGAAGTACTGGGTACGTGGTGGCAAGGACGAGATGCACGTCATTCCTACAGATACAGTCTATGTCACAATCGACAAGAACGCTGTCCTCAAGAGCGGAATGAAGATTCCTGCCGGCATGGAGATACCTGAGAAGATGGCTGTTTCGCTCAAAGGCAAGAGCGCTCTCTACAAGAACGACCTCATGATGCTTGAGATGATCAACAATGCCAACTGGACACGTCCTCTCTATGTTGCCGCTACTGTAGGTGCAGAGAACTTCATGAACCTCGGAGAAAACTTCATACAGGAAGGTCTTGTCAATCGTATCACTCCGTTTGCTACCAATGACAGCACAAACTTTGACGCTGACCGCTCTTACGATGTGGTGATGAACAGATTCAAGTTTGGAGGTCTTGAGACCAAGGGACTCTACATCGACGAGACTGTAATGCGTATGTGTTACACCCACCGCCGTCTGTTCGGTCGCCTGCTCGTCAAGCTTCTCGATGAAGGAAAGAAGGACAAGGCTGCCAAGTGCTTGGCTTATCTGGAGAAGAAGATGCCTACTTACAATGTTCCTCTGACATTCATTGCAGGTGGAGCTGAGTATCTTGAGGCATACTATCGTCTCGGCCAGAAGGATAAAGCGCATCAGGCATTCAAGGCCATGTTTGATAATTCCGTGCAATACATGAAGTGGTATCTGTCTCTCGACAGCAATCGCTTCTTCCAGTCACAGCGTGATTGTATGTATCAGTTGTATGCTATGCAGAACCTTATCAGTATCTGCGCCCAGTATGATGAGAAATTTGCGATGGAGAACTATGCTACATTGCAGAAGCTCATCGAGGCATATACATCACGAGGTGGCAGATTGATAAATGAATAACTGCTAAGTCGTTGTTTCGTTGTCTGGTTGTTTTGTTGTTTAGTTGGTGGCTGAATGCGCTTGCGGTTCGGCTTATTCCACCGAATCACAGAACAACCAGACGACACAACGGCTAAACAACCAGAAAAAAACAAAGAAAAAGAAATGCTCATCGAACAACCCACTATGTGGTTACGTTGGCTATATCCGAAGGCTCTTTGGCGTATGAACGCTGAAGAGCATTCGGTATATCTGACATTCGACGATGGACCGATACCGGAATCCACTCCATTTATCCTCGACACGCTTGCGCATTACGGGATAAAAGCGACGTTCTTCATGGTAGGAGACAATGTGAGAAAATATCCGGAGCTTTACCAGAGAATCGTGGAAGAGGGACATCAGGTAGGCAATCATACTTTCAATCATCTGGGAAGTTTCCGTCATCGCCTCGACAAATACGTGAAGAATGTGCGTAAAGCGAATGAACTTATCCACTCTCACCTCTTCCGTCCCCCTCATGGATGGATGAGACATGTCGCTTATCTGTGGCTGAAAAGGAAATACACCATTGTGATGTGGGACGTGGTGACACGTGATTACTCCAAACTCCTTACCGCTGAAGACGTGGTAAACAATGTCAAGACTTACACACGCAATGGTTCTATCATCACTTTCCACGACTCTTTGAAGAGTATCGACAAACTCAAGACCGCCCTCCCGGAATCCATCGAATGGATGATTAGCGAGGGATATGAGTTTAAAGTCTTTGATTAAAGCGGCATTTTTGTTGTTTAGTTGTCTTGTTGTCAGTCAACATCTCGCAAACGCAAGCCGTTATGAATTATGCATTGTGAATTATACAATTATGAATTATGCATTGTGAATTATGCATTATGAATTAAATTAAACCTTAAAAATCTCAATAAGAAAAATGAACACTATCTTTATCGTCCTCCCAATTCTCACACTCCTTATGTTTGACCTCGGACTTACTTTGAGACCAAATGATTTCCTCATGGTGTTCCAGCGTCCGAAGGCAGTGTTTGTAGGACTCGTAGGACAGCTTTTGATTCTCCCTATCGTAGCCATTGCTCTGTCGGAAGGTTTCTCCCTGCCAGCATTGTTCTACATTGGACTCGTCCTTGTGGCGTGTTCACCGGGCGGATCCTCCAGCAATGTATTCTCAATGCTTGCAAAAGGCGATGTGGCATTGTCCGTATCGCTCACAGCACTCAGTTCTGTGATAACCCTTTTCACCGTCCCTCTCATCCTTAATTGGGTGACAGCACATGTGGGACAGTCAGCCGGCATCACCCTGCCAGTGGGAAATCTCCTTATCCAGAACGTATTCACAATGCTCATTCCGATACTTGCTGGAATAGCAGTGAGAAAATATTTCCATAATGCAGCGAAGAATATCGAACGCGTATTGACCAAGTGTGCCTTCCCGGCGCTCATGTTACTTGCGGCAATATTCTTCATTCAGCATCGTGCCACTATCGAGGAAAACTTCACTACTCTCGGACTTGTCACCACAGCCCTCATCCTTCTCGCCATCTTTGTGGCATATATAGCCTGCATGGTGTTCCGTCTGAAGGAGAATGTGCGTCGCACCATCATCATCGAAGTCGGAATGCAGAATGCTGCACAGGCTATAGCCATTGCGTCAAGTCCATTCGTTTTCAATGACGGACGCATCGCCATCCCAGCCATTATCTATGCCCTGATGATGAATGTGGTGCTCCTCGGCTACGTTGGCATTATCAAGCTTCGCTCAGAATAGTAGTCGTAACTTAATCAGAATTGTGTTTCGTTGTCAGTTTAGTGACGGTGAATACTTCAAATGACCAGACCAACTGGACAGCAAAACAACCAGACAACATAACCAAATGAATTCTCCAAGAATAACCCCAGCCATAGTAAGAGCCTTCTTCACCTCCTTCGTCGAAGGAATAGTGGAAGGCAGTCTGCCGGAGTCTGACCATCCGCAGAAGGTCGGACCGCGCCAGATGAAGCAACTTCTCCTTAATCATTATGAGGAAGTGGCGCAGTATCTGTATGAGAGCGTGTTCAATTCGCTTGCCATCGTCAACTATCCATCGCATGAAATCCTCGAACAGCGCTTGCGTGAAGCCGACCCAAAGACGCTTGATGCGATGACACTCATGCAGCATGCGTGCCGCTCTGAGAAGCTTTTCCTACTGATGGCTGACGAATATCGCCGTAATTTCTATGCCCTTCTCTCCGGTCATGTGATGACCAAGGAGGAATACTATGAGGTGATAAATGAAGATATGTGTCCGCTCATGGCTGGAAAAGTGACTGAAGAGACAGCCATCCGAGCTCTCGTAATGGCTGTGGTCAGAGGTTACCAGTCAGGTCGTAAGGCTGTAAAAGCGCACACCAAGCCAGCCAATGTCGTATGTATTTACCGCCTTTTGGTGGATAACATGCAGACTCTTCTCCATAATACTCCAGTGGAAACGCCCGACGACATCGACCTCAACGACCTCTTCCTCGCTGTATGCAAGACGCCGGAGAATATGAATACAATGCTCGAAAGCATGAATCAGGTGATGCAGGAAATGGTGGAGTAGCCGTTCTGCCTGTTTGCCTTTTACCTCAAATAGTCACATAACAAGTATTCATGAATCATTGACAAACAGAATGTGATAGTAAAAGCTATGATATTGCGTTGCAAAAGCTATGTTATTACGTTGTAAAAGCTATGTTATTACGTTGTAAAAGCTATGTTATTACCTTGTAATAGTTGTGCTTTTGCTACGTAATACCATGTTTTAACCAAAACTATAAACAAAACTTCTTAATAATTTTGCAGTGTAAAGGAAAAATATTAATTTTGCAATCAGAAATCAGAGACGGGCACCGCTCTACGAGCGACAAGCCCTATTTCTTTCTTGCGAGTCTTCGACAAGTTTTGCAATCAGAAATCAGAGACGGGCACCGCTCTTCGAGCGATAAGCCCTATTTCTTTCTTGCGAGTCTTCGACAAGTTTGCAATCAAAATAAAAATATAGGTCGCATCGGTTCGATAGGGATACTCATCAATATTTTCTGAAAACCGAGATAGTCTCTTTGTTAATGGCGGGCCATTAAGCTCAGTGGCATAAACACTTCGGGTGATATCACATTGAGTTAGCAGTGTTGCCGATGGATTACAAAGACGGGAGACTCTCTAATCTTATTTACTCGGAGTTTTCATCACATCACTGGTGCGACCTTTTCTTTTTCTCCCTTTTTTACAGTATATCTAGATTCTGATAACGATATGCAATTAGGGACAAAACACTATTTTCTTTCTTCTTTTAGAGTATTTATTAGGATTCCTTACTGAAGAAAACCCTCTTTTATTCGGTTTTTAACGGTTGTTAATACTTTTTCCGCCCCTTCCCAAGAAAAATAATTTTTGTCGTTTGAAATTCCACCCTTCCACCTTCAGGCAGTTATCGTTTTGATAATCAAAGGATTGCGTGCGGTGGAATTATGGTGGAATTAGGGGTGGAATTTCATGTAATTCCACCCTAATTCCACCCCTAATTCCACCTTACTCAACGCGCTGAATGTCAAGCATATATCATCACCAAAGTGGAAGGGTGGAATATCTTTCGACAAAATATTTTTTATTGAATTGTAGTCAAAAAGTTGGTAACTACTCAGGTAGGTTTGTCGTACTTCCCCATGCACGACTTCCCTCGTTGCAACCAACGAGAGTAA
>CAKQPF010000007.1 GCA_934256705.1 uncultured Prevotella sp. | reverse complement strand
ATATGCAAGCAAAACGACCTACATATGAGCATTATTTTTAGACATAAAAGAATTTGAGAGGTTTTTCAGTGCCCTCCTGATTGGATGAGCCTTTTTTATATGTAGATACTTCGTTTAGAATTCAGCGTTGTTAGGAGTACGTGGGAAAGGAATCACGTCGCGGATGTTCTGCATACCTGTTACGAAGAGGATGAGACGCTCGAATCCGAGACCGAAGCCACCGTGAGGACAGCTACCGAAACGACGGGTGTCGAGATACCATTCCATATCCTTCATAGGGATGTTGCGTGACTTAATCTCGTTGAGGAGCTTGTCATAGTTTTCCTCACGAACAGAACCGCCGATGATTTCACCAATCTGTGGGAAGAGGACGTCAGTGCCCTGTACGGTTTCTTCCATTTCCTTACCGTCGAAGACAGGCTTCTTATCGTCAATCTTCATGTAGAATGCCTTGATGGCCTTAGGATAGTTGGTCATGATGACAGGCTTCTTGAAGTACTCTTCTACGAGGAAACGCTCGTGCTCGCTTGCGAGGTCGTCGCCCCAGTTGCATGGGAATTCGAACTTCTTTCCATTCTTTATAGCCTCCTGAAGGATTTCGATGCCCTTGGTATAAGGGAGACGAACGAAATCATCCTTGAGGATACCTTCGAGACGTGCGATGAGTCCTTTGTCAATCATCTGGTTGAGGAACTGGAGGTCGTCCTGGCAATTATCGAGTGCCCACTTCACGCAATACTTGATGAAGTCTTCCTCAAGGTCCATGAGGTCGTCCATATCAATGAAGCAAACCTCCGGCTCAATCATCCAGAATTCAGCAAGGTGGCGTGGAGTGTTAGAGTTTTCAGCACGGAAAGTAGGACCGAAGGTGTAGATAGCGCCGAGTGCAGTAGCACCGAGTTCGCCTTCCAACTGTCCGGAAACAGTGAGTGAAGTCTGCTTTCCAAAGAAATCATCGTCGTAGATGATCTTGCCGTCCGCGTCCTTCTTGAGGTCGTAGAGGTTCTTTGTGGTCACCTGGAACATCTGTCCAGCTCCCTCACAGTCAGATGCAGTGATGAGAGGAGAATGAAAATAGAAGTAGCCATGCTCATGGAAATAAGTATGGATAGCCATTGCCATGTTGTGACGGATGCGCATTACTGCACCGAAAGTGTTGGTGCGAAGGCGCATGTGGGCATATTTACGCATATACTCGAATGACTGTCCCTTTTTCTGCATAGGGTAGTCGCTGCCACAGAGACCGTATATTTCGATGGAAGAAGCCTGGATTTCAGAAGTCTGACCCTTGCCCTGGCTTTCCACGAGGATGCCTTCCACGTGGATACATGCACCGGTAGTGATCTGCTTGAGCATCTCAGCATCAAACTTCTCCACGTCAGCTACGACCTGGATGTTCTTGATGGTGGAACCATCGTTGAGAGCGATGAAGTCAACAGCCTTGCTTGAACGGTGGCTGCGCACCCATCCCTTTACGTCGATGGGCTGACCGAAAGCAGTGCTCTTGAGAGCATCTGTTATCTTTGTTCTTTTCATTGTTTGGTTTTGTTTTTTTTGTTATATCGGGCGGTAACGCGCCCGACACAGTGGCTTGTTGCTGTTATGTCGGGCTATGATGCGCCTGATATGGATGTTCCTTTTACTCGAAAGCGCCCATGCGGAGCATATCCACTTCCTTCTCAGTGAGGAAGCGCCAGTCGCCACGACGCAGATTCTTCTTGGTAAGACCAGCAAACTGGACACGGTCAAGCTTGGTAACGTGATAGCCGAGGCTTTCGAAGATACGGCGCACGATACGGTTCTTGCCGGAATGGATCTCGATGCCTACCTGCTTCTTGTCGGTAGGAGAAGCGTATTCGATAGCGTCAGCCTTGATTTCACCATCGTCGAGGGTGATGCCGTCAGCGATTTGCTGCATATCGTAAGCTGTTACGTTCTTGTCGAGATATACATGGTAAACCTTCTTCTTCAGGAACTTAGGGTGAGTAAGCTTACTTGCGAGGTCGCCATCATTGGTGAGGAGGAGCACGCCGGTAGTGTTGCGGTCGAGACGTCCTACAGGGTAGATGCGCTCTGGGCAAGCGTCCTTTACGAGGTCCATTACCACCTTGCGCTGCTGAGGATCGTCAGTAGTGGTGACGTAGTCCTTTGGCTTGTTGAGGAGAACGTAAACCTTCTTCTCCAGAGTGACAGGCTGGTCGTGGAAACGAACCTCATCGGTGCGGAGAATCTTGGTGCCGAGTTCGGTCACTACCTGTCCGTTGACAGTCACTACGCCTGCTTCGATGAAGTCATCAGCCTCTCGACGTGAGCATACGCCGGCGTTTGCAAGGAACTTATTGAGACGAAGTGGCTGTGTAGGGTCGATGTTGTTCTCAGCATACTCGATGCGTTTCTTCATTGAGTACTTGGCATTTGGATCGTAATCTGCAGAATGCTGACGGCGCTGATTGTAGCCACCCTGACCATATCCGCCACGCTGCTGACCGTAACCGCCACGCTGCTGACCGTAACCGCCACGCTGCTGACCGTAACCGCCACGCTGCTGATAGCCACCACCGCGCTGCTGATAGCCGCCACCACGCTGCTGATATCCGCCACGCTGCTGATATCCGCCACGCTGCTGGTAACCACCGCGCTGCTGATATCCGCCCTGACGTGGCTGGTAACCGTTGTTCATCTGCTCTTCAGAGCCTTCACCTTCGTTGTTGTTATTATATTGTGGACGATATTGATTACGCTGATAGCCCCCCTGCTGGTATTCACCATCATTCTGATAACGTGGACGATAGCCGCCCTGACGCTGCTGGTATCCACCGCGCTGCTGGCCATATCCGCCTCGCTGCTGGTAACCCTCACGCTGCTGATAGCCTTCACGTGGCTGGTATCCCCCTCTATCTTCGCGCTGTGGACGATTGTTCATGAGGTTTGCGCCGAATCCTTCAGGACGGAACTCATTGTCGTCATTGCTGCGCTGTGGGCGGTAGCCCTGACGTGGACCGTGGTCAGAAGAATATGCCGCACGCTGTCCGATGCGCACACGCTGACGTGGACGTGGAGTGTAACCACCTTCCTGATAATTGCCCTCACGGGTTGTCTCGCCAGAATTGGTATTCTGAGCCTTTTCAATGTTTTCGTTTTGTGTTTCCATTTACTTTAACTTTACTTTTGAAAAATAATCTTTTAAAATTAAATCTGGATAAAATGTTCTCTGTTGAATTATCCGATGGAAAGGCGATGCCTTATCCATGGGATATTCGTTTATCTGAAACAGATCAAATGCCTGTGTAGTTTCCTGGAGTGATATTCATCAATTCAGCCTTTACAGCGTCGCTGACGTCCAGCGTCTGTATAAACTCATGGATAGTGTTCTCGTCCATGTGCTTGTTGGTGCGTGTGAGAGCCTTGAGTGCCTCGTAAGGGTGTGGATAAGCTTCACGGCGCAGTATGGTCTGGATAGCTTCAGCCACGACAGCCCAAGTGTTGTCGAGGTCACGCTGGAGAGCCTCTTCATTGAGGATGAGCTTGCGGAGTCCCTTGAGAGTGCTCTGTATGGCAATGACGGAATGACCGAGAGGCACACCGATGTTGCGGAGCACGGTGGAGTCGGTAAGGTCTCGCTGGAGACGGCTGATAGGGAGTTTCTGGCTTAGGAACTGGAGTATGGCGTTTGCTATGCCGAGGTTGCCTTCAGAGTTTTCATAGTCGATAGGGTTGACCTTATGAGGCATTGCGCTTGAGCCTACTTCGCCTGCCTTGATCTTCTGCTTGAAGTATTCCATGGAGATATACATCCAGAAGTCACGGTCGAGGTCGATGATGATGGTGTTGATGCGGCGGATAGCGTCGAAGATGGAGCTCAGATGGTCGTAATTGGAGATCTGTGTGGTGAACTGTTCACGCTCCAGTCCGAGTTTTTCGCTTACGAATTTGTTTCCGAAAGCACGCCAGTCATACTCTGGGTATGCCACATGGTGTGCGTTATAGTTGCCTGTAGCGCCACCGAACTTTGCTGTATGCTTGCATGCCTTGAGCAGGTTGAGCTGCTCGTTGAGACGATATACGAAGACCATGACTTCCTTTCCGAGGCGTGTAGGGGAGGCTGGCTGACCATGAGTCTTTGCGAGCATAGGAACGTCCTTCCACTCTTCTGCATACTGCTGGAGCTGTGCGATGAGTTCTTCCACCTGTGGAATGAATACTTCATTGAGTGCTTCCTTGACAGAGAGGGGCACGCTTGTGTTGTTGATATCCTGTGAAGTGAGTCCGAAATGTATGAATTCGCGGCTCTGCTCGAAATATCCTTCGCCGAGACCGTTTTTCTCCATTTCGTCAAGTTTTTCCTTGATGAAGTACTCAACAGCCTTGACATCATGGTTTGTCACTTTCTCTATGTCCTTCACGCGCTGTGCGTCCACCTCTGTGAAATTCTGATATATTCCGCGGAGCTGTGGGAAAAGGGCATTGTCGAAGTCCTTAAGTTGTGGAAGTGGTAGTTCGCAGAGGGCGATGAAATACTCGATCTCTACGCGCACTCTGTATCTGATGAGTGCAAACTCGGAGAAATACTCGGCAAGACTTTCCGTCTTTCCTCTGTATCTGCCATCGACTGGTGAGATGGCTGTCAAAATGTCAAGATTCATTTTCCTATGGTTTGTTATATTCTGTTTTGGTATTTTTTCTATGATATATTCTAATCCTGCAAGCTACTGGTATCAATTATGGATGGGCGATGTTGTTTCCCTCCTGTCATGATGTCATTTCTGGAATGCTGTATGCTGTATCAAGAGAATTTATTGTGTGATGTTGTTGCTTCCGACAGTTATGTTGCTGTCTTTAACTATTTTCTCGCTTAATTGTGTGCAAAGGTAATGAAATTATTTCTACTTACCAAGGAAAGTGTCTATTTTTTAACATAAAAAAATTCCGCCTCTAAGCAAATGCTTATCGACGGAATCAGTGTGAGAGAGAGAGGTGGGCGTTGACGGATTCGAACCGCCGACCCTCTGCTTGTAAGGCAGATGCTCTAAACCAGCTGAGCTAAACGCCCGATTGTTATGTATCTTGGAATCGGACCAAGGCTTGATGAAGAGTTTGGTGGGCGTTGACGGATTCGAACCGCCGACCCTCTGCTTGTAAGGCAGATGCTCTAAACCAGCTGAGCTAAACGCCCGAAAGAGAAGTATTTCTCAAAAGCGATGCAAAGGTACGGACTTTTTTTGAATCCTCCAAATTTTTTCGCTGTTTTTTTTCAAAAACTTGCATTTTGGGGTGATTTTTTGTGATTTTCCTTGTTTTTGGGGTGGTTTTTGGTGATTTCGGGGGTGCTCGGGTGATTGATGATGACGGCAGGGTGATAGGGGCGAAACCAGCCGGTAACGCGGCTGGCACAGTGGCTTTTTCTGTTTGGGTGAGGGGGGAAGGGGAGCGTGGGAGCGCAAGTGGCTGGATGAAGGGCAGGGCGATAGGGACGGAACCAGCCGGTAACGCGGCTGGCACAGTGGCTTGGTGGTGGGAGGGCTTATTTTGGGGACCGTATAAAGGGACTCTACGGTGCATATATATAATGTACGTGCGCGAGAGATACTTTGGGGGTCGGATGGAGGGTATCGGGAATCTTGGGTGTGCTTTTGGTGGCGTTGAGAGGACGGAAAAATAGAACAAAAAGGTGGGGTCTTAGGTGTCGTTTTGCGATAGCTTAGTTATTGGGGCGTGAAAGCATAGTTATTGGAGGGTGATAGCTATGTTATTGGGCGGTAAAAGCTATGCTATTAGGCGGTAAAAGCTATGCTATTGCAAGTGGGTGATAATCAATGAGATGTGGTGGTGGACTGTTTTGGTTCGCTGGTGCCGGGAAAATGGGACATTTTTTTGCTTTTGGGCTGGGGTGGGAAGACTGGGCGGACGGGGTGGGGGCTTTGTGGCGGTCAACCATGTGCGGTCAACCAAGGACGGTTGACCTTTGAAACGGTTGACTAGGGGCGGTTGACCTTTGGGGGTGCTTGCGGTTGGCTTGTGTGGAGGAAGGGCGGTTTTGGCGGCTGGGGAGGGTGGGCTGTTTTTATTTTTTAACAGATATTTCTTGTAGAAAATGATAATTTTTCGTAATTTTGTATTGATTAAGCTGTTTTGGGCTTAAGCGTGCCGTTTGAAATAATATAAAAATAATATCATAATATGAATATTACCAGCGATTTTAGAAAATATGCTACCGGACATCTCCGCATGAACGGAATGGCCCTCGATGATGTGATGAATGCGCAGGCGCAGTATCTTAATCCTTATATTCTGGAAGAGCGTCAGTTGAATGTGACGCAGATGGACGTGTTCTCGCGCCTTATGATGGACCGAATCATCTTCCTCGGAACGGAAATAAATGACTATACAGCCAATACTATCCAGGCCCAGCTCCTCTATCTTGACTCTACCGACCCAGGCAAGGATATCTCAATCTACATCAATTCCCCTGGTGGCAGCGTGACAGCAGGCTTGGGTATCTATGACACCATGCAGTTTATCTCCAGTGATGTGGCAACGATCTGCACCGGTATGGCGGCTTCCATGGGCGCAGTGCTCCTTGTGGCAGGTCAGGAAGGAAAGCGTTCTGCTCTTCCTCACAGCCGTGTGATGATCCATCAGCCGCTCGGAGGCGTTCAGGGTCAGGCAAGTGACATCGAGATTGAGGCAAAGGAGATACAGAAATTCAAGAAGGAACTCTACACCATTATCTCCAATCATTCGCATACACCATACGAAAAGGTGTGGGCAGACTCAGACCGCAACTACTGGATGACAGCGGAAGAGGCGAAGGAATATGGCATGATAGACGCCGTATTGGTGAAGAAGTAAGAGGGAGAGACATTTGCAGAAGAAAAGATAAGAAACAAGAATCCCTATATATATAATAAGGTGGCAAAGAAGACAACGAGACAATGCAGTTTCTGCGGACGCACGGAGAATGAGGTGAACTTCCTCATTACCGGAATGAACGGATTCATCTGTGACAGTTGCGTGCAGCAGGCATACGAGATAGTGATGGCGCAGACCATGGCTGAGGGCAAGAAAAAGGCGGATGCCAAGTATGGCAAGCTTACCGATGTGCCGAAGCCTTCAGAGATAAAGGATTATCTTGACCAGTATATCATCGGCCAGGACGAGGCGAAGAAATATCTCTCCGTGGCGGTGTATAACCATTACAAGCGCCTTCAGCAGCAGGGAGACGAGGACGGCGTGGAGATAGAGAAGAGCAATATCATAATGGTAGGCTCTACCGGAACGGGTAAGACATTGCTTGCCCGCACCATAGCGAAACTCCTGAAAGTGCCTTTCACAATAGTGGATGCTACGGTCTTCACCGAAGCCGGCTATGTGGGAGAGGACGTGGAGAGCATACTCTCTCGCCTGCTTCAGGTGGCTGACTATGACCTTGAGGCTGCCCAGCGCGGTATTGTCTTCATCGATGAAATCGACAAGATAGCCCGCAAGAGCGACAATCCGAGCATCACGCGTGACGTGAGCGGTGAAGGCGTGCAGCAAGGTCTGCTGAAACTCCTTGAGGGAACGATGGTCAATGTGCCGCCAAAGGGAGGCAGAAAGCATCCGGACCAGGATTATATCCATGTGGATACGCGTAATATCCTCTTCATCTGCGGTGGAGCATTCGACGGTATCGAGAGAAAGATAGCGCAGAGGATGAATACCCACACCGTGGGATATAACTCAGTGCAGAATGTCCGCAAGATAGACCAGAAGGACCTGATGAAGTATGTGCAGCCGCAGGACCTGAAGTCGTTCGGACTCATACCGGAGATAATAGGCCGACTGCCGGTGCTTACCTATCTCAATCCGCTCGACCGTGAGGCGCTTCGCAGAATACTGGTGGAGCCGAAGAATTCCATCGTGCGCCAGTATATCAAGCTCTTCAAGATGGACAATATCGAACTCACCTTCACTACGGAGGCATTGGAGTATATCGTGGATAAGGCGGTGGAGTACAAGCTCGGCGCCCGCGGACTCCGTTCCATCGTGGAAAGCGTGATGACGGATGCCATGTATGAATGCCCTGGCAAGGGAATGAAGAAGTTTGAAGTCACCAGAGACTATGCTGTGGAGCAGCTTGAGAAACATTATTGATACTAAAAGTATCCTCTCTTGTAGAAACGTAAGGAAAAGGTGGAGATACCTTTACATCGACAACTAATATAATATGAAAGACGTTGACCTTTTAGGAAAACTGAAGCAGTACTTCGGCTTTGACAAGTTTAAGGGCGATCAGGAAAAGATAATCCGCAATCTGCTCGACGGCAATGACACTTTTGTGCTCATGCCGACGGGTGGAGGCAAGTCGCTGTGCTATCAGTTGCCTTCCCTCATCATGGATGGAACAGCAATAGTAATCTCACCGCTTATCGCACTGATGAAGAATCAGGTGGATGTGATCAACGGCATGAGCGAAAATGACGGTGTGGCGCACTGCCTTAACTCGTCGATGAACAAAGCTGCGATAGACAAGGTGAAGGCGGATGTCAAGTCAGGCGTCACCAAACTGCTGTATATGGCACCGGAATCCTTGACAAAGGATGAGTATGTGTCATTCCTCCAGAGTGTCAACATTTCATTCTATGCTGTCGATGAAGCACACTGTATTTCGGAATGGGGACATGATTTCCGTCCGGAATACAGGAAGATACGCCCTATCGTCGATGGTATCGGCAAGGCACCGATCATCGCCCTGACCGCAACGGCTACCGACAAGGTGAGAATGGACATCAAGAAGAGCCTCGGCATCGTGGATGCCACGGAGTTCAAGAGTTCGTTCAACCGCCCGAACCTTTACTATGAGGTGCGTCCGAAGACCAATGCCGTGGACAAGCAGATAGTGAAATTCATCAAGGGAGAGGCAGGAAAGAGTGGCATCATCTATTGCCTTTCCAGGAAAAAGGTGGAGGAACTGGCGGCAATCCTCATTGCCAACGACATAAAGGCGGCGCCTTATCATGCCGGTCTCGACGCTGTCGTGAGAAGCAAGACGCAGGATGATTTCCTGATGGAAAATATCGACGTCATCGTAGCTACGATAGCATTCGGTATGGGTATCGACAAGCCAGACGTACGCTTCGTCATACATTATGACATACCAAAGAGTCTTGAGGGCTATTATCAGGAGACTGGTCGCGCCGGACGTGATGGCGGCGAGGGAAAATGTATCGCATTCTATTCACATAAGGACCTGCAGAAGCTGGAGAAATTCATGGCTGACAAGCAGGTGGCAGAGCAGGATATCGGTCGTCATTTGCTTCAGGAGACGGCGGCTTATGCGGAATCGTCGCTCTGCAGAAGGAAACTGCTCCTCAATTATTTCGGAGAGACATACGAGAAAGACAACTGCGGCAACTGTGACAACTGTCTCCATCCAAAGGTGAAGATAGAGGCTACGGGGCAGTTGGAGTGTGTACTCTCGTCAGTAAAGGCTATAAAAGGCGGTTATCACACGCAGTATGTCATCGACTTCGTCAAAGGACGTGCTACGGATGACATCGTGTCGCACAAGCACAACCAGCTGGAAGAGTTCGGCTGCGGCGACGAACTGAAAGAGAAAAAGGACAAACTATGGGGTCCTGTCATAAGATATGCCATCATAGAAGGCTTCCTGAAGAAGGAAATAGAGGACTATGGCACGCTGAAACTTACCGCCGCTGGAAAGAAATGGCTGAAGAATCCGGAACCTTTCTATGTGACGGAGGACAATGAATTCAATGAGGAAGAGTATGATTCTTCTTCAGAAGGCACTGGAGCTGTGCTCGATCCGGAACTGTTTGCCGTGCTCAAGAATCTGAGGAAGGACGTGGCAAAGCAACATAATGTGCCGCCTTATGTGGTGTTCCAGGACTCATCGCTGGAGCAGATGGCGACAATGTATCCTACCACGCTGGAGGAACTCTACACCATCATTCCGGGAGTAGGACGCGGAAAGGCGATGCGCTATGGGGCGAAATTCTGCGAGGTAATCAAGAAACACTGTGCCGAGCACGAGATAGTGCGCCCGGAAGACCTCCGGATACGTACCGTAGCCAAGAATTCCAGAAAGATAAAGATAATCCAGAGCATCGACAGCAAGATGGCGCTCGATGATATCGCGGACTCCATGAACATGGATTTCGAGGACTTCCTCACGGAAGTGGAGCGCATCGTCTATAGCGGCACGAAGCTCGACATCAACTATTTCCTCGATGAGGTGATGGATGATGACGTCGTGGATGATATCTATGCCTATTTCAGGGAGAGCGAGACAGACAAGCTTTCCGTGGCGATGGACGAACTGGGAGGCGAATACGAAGAGGACGAAGTGCGACTGGTGCGCATCAAGTTCCTGTCAGAACTTGCCAACTGATAATGCTGACGTCGCGCAGGCATAATGTGCAGTCGCAGTGACGTTTATCATTTTGCAGCCATAAAGCCACGCTATTGCCGCTCCAGGTGGCGCTTGGTCGATTTGCTTTGCCTTGTTTGCGTTAAATTGATTTAATGCAGTAAGAAAATGCGGACACTATAGCGAATATGTGAAAAAAAAGTAGTAAATTTGCACGCAATATAAAATATTCAAGAAAATCATGGCTTCATTTATTGCAGACAAAGTAGTGATGGAAGGTATCACCTTCGATGATGTATTGCTCATTCCGGCATACTCGGAGGTTCTTCCTCGTGAGGTATCTCTTGGTACCAAGTTCTCCCGTAACATTGACCTGAAAATCCCATTCGTGACAGCAGCAATGGACACTGTCACAGAGGCTCCTATGGCTATCGCTATTGCCCGTGAAGGCGGCATAGGCGTTATCCATAAGAATATGTCAATCGAGGAGCAGGCTCGTCAGGTGGCTATCGTAAAGCGTGCCGAGAACGGCATGATATACGATCCTGTTACCATCAACCCTTGGAAAACCGTGAAGGACGCCCTCGATATGATGGCTGAATATCACATCGGAGGTATTCCAGTGGTGGACAAGGACAACAAGCTCGTGGGTATCGTGACAAACCGTGACCTGCGTTTCCAGGCAGATATGGACCGTAAGATTTCTGACATAATGACAAAGGACAATCTTATCGTCACACATCAGCAGGCTGACCTCGATTCCGCCGCTGCCATCCTTCTCGAACACAAGATCGAGAAACTGCCTGTAGTGGATGAAAATAACAATCTTATCGGTCTCATCACATACAAGGACATCACAAAGGCCAAGGACAAGCCAATGGCATGTAAGGATGCGAAGGGTCGTCTGAGAGTGGCTGCTGGCGTAGGTGTTACCGCTGATACTTTCCAGCGTATGGAAGCTCTCGTCAAGGCTGGCGTTGACGCTATCATCATTGATACCGCTCATGGACACTCCAAGGGCGTTATCGAAAAGGTGCGCGAGGCTAAGGCTGCCTTCCCTGACGTGGACATCGTGGTGGGTAATATCGCTACCGGAGAGGCTGCAAAGGCTCTCGTTGAGGCTGGTGCCGACGCTGTAAAGGTAGGTATCGGTCCTGGCTCTATCTGCACCACACGTATCGTTGCCGGTGTAGGTGTGCCACAGTTGTCTGCTGTCTATGACGTAGCTTGCGCACTCGAAGGTACAGGCGTGCCTCTCATCGCTGACGGAGGTCTCCGTTATTCCGGTGACGTTGTCAAGGCTTTGGCTGCAGGTGGCTACTCTGTAATGATTGGTTCCCTCGTGGCTGGAACGGAAGAGGCTCCTGGTGACACCATTCTCTACAACGGACGTAAGTTCAAGTCCTACCGTGGCATGGGTTCTCTCGAAGCTATGGAGAAGGGTTCTGCCGACCGTTACTTCCAGGGTGGCGTAAAAGAGGCCAAGAAACTCGTGCCGGAAGGCATCGCAGGTCGTGTGCCTTACAAGGGAACTGTTCAGGAAGTCATCTATCAGCTCGTAGGCGGTCTCCGTTCAGGTATGGGATATTGCGGAGCGAAAGACATCATGTCTCTCCACAATGCCAAGTTTACCCGCATTACCAATGCCGGCATCCTTGAGAGCCACCCACACGAGGTGATCATCACTTCCGAGGCTCCTAACTACAGCCGCCCACAGTAATAGATATTTGTTTGGTGGTTTTGTCGTTTTGTTGTCCTGTTGATGGCAATGGCAATGCTTAGGCTTTGCCTTGTGTCAATTGCAAAACAGCAAACCAGCAAGACCACCAAACTATCATAATAACACCATAATTCGCCACTGTGCCAACGGCTTCTACCGTTGGACAAGATAAGAATCATCAAAGCAACCAAACAATAGAAATGACGAAATTTGCAATGTCCGTAGCTGGACTGCTATGCTCTTTGGCGGTAAATGCACAGGTCAATGACCCTGTCATCATGACAGTGGGCGGAAAACCAGTACTGCGTTCCGAGTTTGAATATTCCTACAACAAGAACAATACCGACGGTGTCATAGACAGAAAGACCGTGGAGGAATATGTGGAACTGTTTGCCAACTACAAACTGAAGGTGGCAGCAGCCCTCGATGAGCATTATGATACTCTCACTTCCTTCAACAAGGAGTATCTGGAATATCGTGACCAGCAGATTCGTCCTACTCTCATTGGCGATGCAGACGTTGAGGCTGAGGCAAGGAAGATCTATCAATCCACCAAGGACAGAATAGGTCCTGACGGACTGGTGGAGCCTGCCCACATCCTTCTCCGCCTGACCCAGCAGGCTGATGCCCAGACGCAGAGCAAGGTAAAGCAGCGTGCTGACTCCATCTACAATGCGCTTCTTGCAGGCGCTGACTTTGCTGAGATGGCAAGAAAATACAGTGAAGACCCGGGTTCCGCACAGCGTGGTGGCTCTATCGGTCAGATAAGCAGAGGGCAGACTCTGAAGGAATTTGAGGATGCCACTTTCGCATTGAAGGACGGTGAAATGTCCAAACCGGTGCTGTCGCCTGTCGGCTATCATATCATCAAGATGATAAAGCATTCCGACTTTGCGCCATACGACTCTCTGCGCGATGATATCAGAAACTTTATCGAGGCTCGCGGACTCCGTGAGGCTGTCATCAATGAGAAGATTGAGGCGCTTGCCAAGCAGGGTAACACCACTCCTGAGAAAATAATGAACCAGCGTGCCGACTCTCTCGCCGCCATCGACCTGGACACGAAGTATCTTTTCCAGGAATACCACGATGGCCTGCTCCTCTATGAGATATGCAATCGCGAGGTATGGGACAAGGCAAGCAAGGATGAAGAGGGCTTGAAGGCTTTCTTCAAAAAGAACAAGAAGAACTATAAGTGGGATTCCCCACGCTTCAAGGGCATTGCTTATTATGCCAAAGACGAAAAGGACATCGCTGCAGTGAAGAAGTCATTGAAAGGCGTTTCCTTCGACAAATGGGCGGAAGTGCTCCGCTCCACCTTCAATTCCGACTCCGTGCTGAGAATCAGAGTGGAGAAAGGACTCTTCAAGAAGGGTGACAATGTCCTCGTGGACAAATATGAATTTGGAGTGGATACCATCCCGGCAGAGAAGAAGGGCTACCCTTACTTTGCCACATACGGCAAGATGCTGAAGGCTCCAAAGGAGATGAGCGACGTTCGCTCACAGGTGACATCCGACTATCAGGATGCTATGGAAAAGAAATGGCTTGACGGACTTCGCAGGAAGTTCCCGGTCGTAGTCAACAAGGACGTAGTATCTACAGTCAATAAACATTGATAATGAAAAGAATATACTATATAATTGCTTCCCTTTTATTCATCGGAGTGACTTCTTTCGCAAGTCGCTCTATGGGTCATTTCGCTTCGCAGGCATCTGAATCCGGGAATAAAAGCGGCATCGTAAAGGAAGCAGACTCCAGTGATAAGGAAGATACCGACAGCGTAAGCAAGGATATCCCAAAGCCAATAGACCTCTCCGGCGTCAATTTCCTTGACGAAGTGGTGTGGGTAGTCGGCGATGAGGCCATCCTGCGTTCCGATATTGAGATGATGAGACTGCAGGGCGAGCAGGAAGGCATCGACTTTGGCGGTGACCCGGATTGCCGTATTCCAGAGCAGTTGGCTGTCCAGAAGCTCTTCCTCCATCAGGCTGCCATTGACAGTATCGAGGTCAGTGAGGCTGAGGTGTCACAGGTCATCGACCAGCAGATCAATGCCTGGATACAGATGGCTGGCTCAAGAGAGAAGCTGGAGGACTACCGCAAGCAGTCCATCTCCAAGATGCGTCATGATCTTCACGATGATTTCAAGAACCGTCAGCTCGTGCAGAAGATGCGTGAGAAACTCGTGGAGGACGTGAAAGTGACGCCTGCTGACGTGAGAGCGTATTTCCGCAATCTCCCGGAGGACAGCATTCCTTTCGTTCCTACTGAGGTGGAGGTGCAGATCATCACTTCTGCTCCACGCATTCCTATCGAGGATATCAACAAGGTGAAGGACGATCTCCGTGACTATACCGAGCGCGTGACCAGTGGCAAGACCACTTTCGCCACGTTGGCACGCCTCTATTCCGAGGATCCGGGCACCGCTCGCCAGGGTGGTGAGATGGACTATACCGGTCGTGGACACCTCGATCCTGCCTTTGCAGCCGTGGCTTTCAATCTCACAGACCCTAAGAAAATCAGTAAGATAGTGGAGTCTGAGTTCGGTTTCCACATCATCCAGTTGATTGACAAGCGTGGCGACAAGATCAAGTTCCGCCACATCCTGCGCAAGCCAAAGGTGCCACAGGCTTCCATTGATGCAGGTCTGCTCCGTCTTGACTCCATCGCTGATGACATCCGCGCTGAGAAATTCACATTCGAGAACGGCGCTACCTTCATCTCTGACGACAAGGATACCCGCAACAGTTACGGACTCATGTCCATCCAGAACGAGGACGGACGCACCTCAAAGTTCAGGATGAGAGACCTCCCTACCGAGGTGGCCCGCGTCGTTGACACTCTGAAGGTGGGTCAGATTTCCAAATCATTCACCATGATCAATGACAAGGGAAAGACAGTATGCGCTATTGTCAAGCTCAAAACCCGCATCGACGGTCACAGAGCCACTATTACAGAGGACTTCCAGGTGATGCGTAATGTCGTTCTCGCCCATGAACGTGAGAAGGTAATCCATGAATGGGTGAAGAAGAAAGTGGCAGACACTTACGTCAGAATGGATGACCGCTACAAGAATTGTAACTTTGAATACGAAGGTTGGGTAAAGTGAATACGACTGAAAAAATAAGGAAATATAACTGGCACAGAATCATATTGTTTATGGTCCTGTGCCTTTTTGGAATTAGTCTCGCCTATTCCGTCAAGCCGCGACGTCACCGTAAGGGCGTCAAGCATGTCGATGAGCGAATCTATCTCGTCCATGCCGACGAATTGTATTATGACATCTATGGTCCGCATCCTGATGCTCAGATTGCGAAAGGTAAGGTTTCATTCCGTCATAAGGGCGCTACGCTGACCTGTGACAGTGCTTATTTCTATGAGCAGAGCAACAGTTTCGAGGCTTATGGCCACGTCAAGATGCGCCAGGGAGACACCTTGTCGCTCAATTCCGAGTACGCATGGTATGACGGCAACGATGAGATGGCTGAGGCAAGGCGTAATGTAGTGCTGAAGCATAGGAAGTCAACGCTCTACTGTGACTCCCTGAATTATGACCGTATGTATGGCATTGCCTATTTCTTTGAGGGCGGAAAACTCGTGGATAACGGCAGTACATTGACTTCTGACTGGGGACAATACAATACGGAAACACGCCAGTCGGTGTTCTATTACAACGTAAAACTGAAGAATAAGCAGTTTACGATGACCTCAGACACCATGTATTACGACACGAAAGCCACGCTTTCCCATGTCGTGGGACCGTCTGTAATCCATTCCGAGAATGGTGTCGTCCACACAAAGGATGCTTATTACAACACATCCACCGAGCGTTCTGAGCTCTATGGCCGCTCCACAGTCTATAACGGACCGAAGACCATCACTGCAGACAGCCTCTATACCAACAACAAGACCAACACCAATGAGGGCTTCGGTAACGTGGTCTATGTGGATTCGCTAAACAAGAACATCTTCCTCGGCAATCATATCTACTATGAGGAGAAGACCGGCTACGGCTATGCCACGGACTCTGCCGTTGTGATGGACTATTCCCAGAAGGATACTCTCTATCTGCATGGGGACAGTATCAAGATGTACACATTCAATATCGAGACGGACTCTGTCTATCGCCAGATACATGCGTTCAACAAGGTGCGTGCTTATCGCAACGACATCCAGGCGGTATGCGACTCACTGGTCTATAATTCACTCGACTCATGTATGACCATGTATCGCGATCCTATTGTCTGGAACATGGGCAGACAGGTGCTCGGAGAGGTGATGCACGCCTATATGAAGGATTCCACCATCCATTATGCTGACGTGATAGGGCAGGCTTTGAGCGTCGAAAAGGTGGATTCCGTGCATTACAATCAGATCTCAGCCAAGGAGATGAGGGTGTATTTCGAGGAAGGAAACCCTCGCCAGACATGGTCCGTGGGCAATGTCCAGACCATCTATTATCCCGTGGATGATGCAGATTCCACCCTCATCGGGCTCAATTATCTGGAGACCGACACCATGAAGATGTACCTCACGCCAGACAAGAAGCTCGACCATATATGGACCTGCAGTGCAGAAGGCACCATGTATCCTATCACTCAGATACCGCCGGACAAGTATAAGCTGCCTAATTTCGCATGGTTTGACTTCATCCGTCCAAAGAACAAGGATGATATATTCATCTGGCGAGACAAGGGCAACGATGCCGTGCTGAAAGAAGAGAAGCGACGTGACCCGCCTAAGAGGAAAATATAATATGCTCATCTTTCACAAGCAAAATTGCCCCTCAGTCCCCACTGTCGTGGGGAAGTTTAGAATATCAATAAAGAAAAATAAAGAAAAAATAGAAAAAAAATATATTTGCTTATTTTTATTTATTGATATTTTATTTCAGGTTATCAGCTTGGTAGATGTTTGCGAAACTTCAGTAATATATAAATAGGTAGGCTGATTCTTCATAAAAGGGAAATTCCCACCTATAAAAATATCATTTATTGTAAAATTATTTTTGACCAGCTACTTAAAGGTAAATGGACATAATACAGTTACTTCCTGACTATGTAGCCAACCAGATTGCTGCTGGAGAGGTAATCCAGCGCCCTGCCTCCGTGGTAAAGGAACTGGTGGAGAATGCTATAGATGCCGGAGCCAAGACGATAAAGGTGCTTGTCGTGGATGCCGGCAGGACATCAATACAGGTTATTGATGACGGATGTGGTATGTCCGATACTGATGCTCGCCTCTCCTTCGAGCGCCATGCCACGTCAAAGATTGCGCAATTCTCTGATCTTGCCACGCTTCATACCATGGGATTTCGTGGTGAAGCCTTGGCTTCCATTGCCGCTGTGGCGCAGGTAACGCTGCAGACGCGCCGTAAAGAGGAAGAACTCGGCACTTGTCTGAAGATTGCAGGCTCATCAAATGTGACCAGTCAGGAGGAGATAGCGTGCGCTCCTGGAAGTAATTTCAATGTAGAAAACCTCTTCTACAACGTGCCGGCAAGAAGAAAGTTCCTCAAGAGCGACAAGACGGAGATGAAGAACATCAACGAGACCTTCGAGAGAATCGCGCTCGTCTATCCCAATGTCAAGTTTGAACTCTATCAGAACGGACAGCCGGTGATGGTATTGCCTGCCACTACCCAACTGCAGCGAATCGTGGATTTCTTCGGAAAGAAGATAAACAAGTCGCTCCTGCCTATCGAGGACAAGACCACGATATGCGGTATCAGGGGATATGTGGGCAAACCGGAGTCTTCCAAGAAGAGCGGAGCACCGCAGTTCTTCTTCGTCAACGGAAGGTTCATGAAGCATCCTTACTTCCACAAGGCCATACAGAAGGCGGTGGAAAGGCTCATTCCGTCAGGTGAGCAGATTCCTTATTTCATCTTTCTCACCGTGGATCCGGAGGATATAGACGTCAATATCCATCCTGTCAAGACGGAGATAAAGTTTACCAACGAGCAGGCTATATGGCAGTTGCTCCTTGCCAACGTGCAGAATGCGATAGGGCAGAACTCTTCTGTCACCGAACTTGAATTTGATACAGAGGGCCGTCCCGATATTCCGGTCTTCAATCCGGAGAACTTGCTGAACGTCACCCAGCCTACTTGGGAGGTAGATACCGACTACAATCCTTTTGCAGAAGGAAAGGAAACGGACGAGATACCAGTGCCTTCATCCCGCCATTCCAGTGCTGCGCCCAAGTATAATCCATCCCAGGCGCATTCCAGCTGGGGCAACACGCGGTCTGCTTCCCTCGGTATCGGGGCGGAAAAGGCTGCAAACCAGGCTGGAGAATGGGAGAAACTGTATGAAGGAATACGTGAGGCAAACGCGCCGCATACCCATACCATCGACCTTTTCCCGTCCGAACCAGTGGAAGGAAATTCATCTCCATCGGACGGAAACGAGACCATCGGCAGTCTTCTGGCTGAGCGTTCGCATGAGTATCTGCTCTATTGCGGAAAGTATATCGTCACCCAGACGCCGGTGGGACTCGTCCTTATCGACCAGCACAGGGCTGATGCCCAGATCAGATATGAGGAATATATGAAGTCGGGAGCCGACAATGCCACTCATGTGCAGAGGATGCTGTTCCCTGAAATCGTCTCTTTCCCTCAGACATACAGTGAGCAGATAGAGTCAATAGTGGCTGATCTGTCCCGCCTCGGCTTTGAAATCACGGATATGGGAGGCATGAGTTATCAGTTGTCCGGTTATCCTGCAGGTCTTGATGGGCTTGATCCTGTGCGCCTTGTCACCGAACTTGTCGATTCTGCCGTCAACAGATATTCCAAGGTGGAGGAAGAAGTCAATGCCATCCTTGCCGAAGAACTGGCTGAGAAGGCTGCAATACCTTACGGGCAGGTGCTCTCCAGTGATGAAATGGACGACCTCGTGGATAGGCTCCTGCAGTGCAAGTCATTCCTCTACACCTACAATGGCAAGCCGATAACTGCCACTATACAGGATAGTTACATCGGTTCTTTGTTTTGATGACCACATTGTTTGAACGTAAAACTTAATATAATATCGCGATATGAAGAAAATATTCATCACCTTGTGTCTTGCGACTGCATTCTTCCCGGCATTCGCCCAGATAGAAAAAGACAAGGATATAGATCCTGATTTCACTATTTCCGCCGAAGAGGAATTCGGCAATGCAGATTCCATCTTTGCCCAGGTGCCTGGTGAAGGCATGGAGGCTTATCCTACCCTCCAGCATAGTGTGGCGACAAATGGCTTCCTGAGCAACTGGTTCTTCCAGGCAGGACTCGACTGGAGCGCATTCTATTCAGATGAAGAGCATGGACTCGGACTATCCAAAAGCCCGTTCAAGTCATTCCGTTCCACTCCGGCTCTCTCCTTTGCCTTGGGCAAGAACATCACGCCGGACTTCTCTCTCCGTCTGAAGATGCAGGGATTCTGGGGCAAGACAGTGGCTTCCGCATCCTCAGAGGACAACAAGAACAGCAACATCAATCTACAGTTGCAGCCGATGTTCAATCTCACCAATATGTTCTGTGGATATAAAGGCACGAGAGTGTGGAACATGAGCGCATTCCTTGGAGCCGGTGTCAACTACTGCGACAAGGCAGAAGTCAATGCCATGTCTATCTCTTTCGGTCTGCATTCCTCATGGAAAGTCAGTCAGCTCTGCAATGTATATGCCGAATTCGGACTCCTGAAGAGCGAGCATGATGCAGACGGCAAGTCATTGCCGAAGTCGGAAGAGAACCGTCTATGGAGAAACCATGACAACAATTTCTATCTGGAAATGGGTGTCAACATCAATCTCAGCAAGGCAGGATGGAGAAAGAGCGTGGATATCGATGCGGTAAATATGCTCCATCAGGCAGAACTGGATGCCCTCAACGCACAGATTTCAGACCTTAAAGCCGAGAATGAGCGCATGAGGAAAAGCCTCGACAAGGCCCAGAACAAGAAATAGACAACTGCTGAACTCATCGACATGAAATATCAATAGCGATGAAATATCAATAGATAAAAATAAGAAAAAATAAAAACAATATAAGAGGGCTGATACTTCTCATGAGGTGTCAGCCCTCTTTAGCTTTTGGTTTAAAAAGATCAAATGATGGTGCAAAGGTAGTTTAATGGATTCGTATTGTCAATTTTAGTTCTGTTTTTACACCTAATACCTCTTCTAATTCTTTCAGAACAGCCATTCGCTTTGCTATGATTCTATCGAAATTAAGCGCCTTGATCATTTCACGTGTTGCATATCCCTTACTGTATGTGCGTCGAGCTTTTGAGTAGAGGGCGCAGAGTTTTGCATTGCCGTTTTCTCCCTTTAAGTTGCAGATTTCGCATGGAGTAAGCTCCATCTTGCTGACCTGCTTGTAATACTCCAGAATTTCCTTAAAGAATACTTCATCGGTATCACCTTCCACAAAGATGACAATGCGTTGGGCTTTTTTTCCTTTCTGCTTTGTCATGTTCAGTTCTCCTTAAAGAAATTTGTGATTTTCTCGGCATCATTCTCAATATCGAGCATGAAGTCGAACATAAACTCACCGAAAGTCAGTTCCATATCACCGGCATAGTGGTAGAGGTAACGCATCTTTGACGGATTGACTCGTGCAAAGTGTGCCATGCCATCAGCCTTAGGCAGGCCGAAATACATCTGCTGTGGCTGCAGGTAACGCATTAGGTAGGGTGAATGGCTGGTGATAAGAATCTTGGTGTCTGAAGCATAGTTCTGCATGGCAAGCAGCAGATTCTCCATCAGTCGAGGATGAACGGAGTTCTCTGGCTCTTCGAGCATAATCAGAGGAATATTCTTCTTCTGGGCAGCTACACAGAGAGTAAAGAGGAAGATGATGCGTTTGCTACCACTCGACAGCTGGCGTATGCTGGTGGGCTGTACGTTGAATTTCTCTTTTATGCGAATGTCATAAATCTTGCTCTGACCATCGGCCAATGTAATCATTTCGGGCGAGAATTCTTCAATTCCAGGCAGAAGTTGCATCAAGCCATCAATCAGGATGGCATAGTTGTCCTCATCAGCAGTTTTCAACTTGTAAAGATAGGCGCTTAATGTATCACCATCGAGCATACGAATACCCTTTTCGCCATCAACCGAGAAATAAGACTCCGGATTATCCAGCGTCTCAAGGTTCGGGATTGACATCTCACAAATTTGTGCAGCTATACCATTCAGATACATGTCGGCACGGACGGCAATGGCTGATACTGCCAACTGGCAGGAAGAAACATCAAACGCTTTGGTGCAACGACCTGTGGGTGAAGGCATTATCAGACATTCATCAGTAGATGTGCGATTGATCATCTGCTTAAAGCGCTGATCTGTACTTCGCTTTACCTTCAGCCATTCGTTGGTGATACGTCCCTCGTTGGCCTCAGTAGCCCACCGAAATGAATAGCCATACTGATATTCAAGTTCCAGACCATTCTCTTTCATGGAGCCAGATACCTCAAAACGAAAGTCCTTCCTATATATATTGCTGTTGAGAGGGATAAAACGACTCCTCATCATTTGCGCCTTCTCCTGCTCAGTGGCTGCAGGATACTCCATGCCGAAGCCTATGGCACGTAGCACGTTGCTCTTGCCATAACCATTCGGAGCTATGAGAGCATTCAAACTATCTACATTCAGTCTAAGACTGCTAATGTTTGAAATTCCTTCTAAATAAAAACAGCATACTGTCATAATTTGCAGAAAATATTGCGTGAGTTGATAAAATGTGGTGCAAATATAGTGATTTTCTTTTTACTTGCGCAATTTTTTAATCGCTTTTAACTCTCAAATTAAAAAGAGGGCAAAAAGTTTGGATTATCGGATAAAAACTAATAACTTTGTACCGATAAATACTCGTAAACTCTAACCGATAAAAACTCATAAGTGTCTGGTGGGTGAAAACTAATAAGAGCATTAAGGATATTGATATGATAAAAGACATAATGAATCGCAACGCTGATGCTGCAGCGGGACAGAAGGAGATGGAGATGCTGAAGAAGTATTTCCCTCAGTGCTTCCATGCAGATGGCGAGTTTGACATAGAGGCTTTCAAGGCAGCATTGCCTGGAGGAACCACCATCACTGACGAGACAAGCGGTTTCAACTGGCTTGGCAAGAACTATGCCCGTATGCTTACCAATATGGACACTACCACACTTATCCGTCCGGACGAGGAGCATAATGCAAAGCCGGAGAACAAGGACAGCCAGAATGTGTATATCAGCGGTGACAATCTGGATGCTCTTCAGCATCTGGTGAAGTCGTATGGTGGCAAGGTGAAGGTGATTTATATAGACCCGCCATACAATACCGGTTCAGATGGCTTTGTATATAATGACAAGTTCAATTTTACTGCAGAGGAACTTGCCAAACGCTTGGATGTAAGTCTTGAGCGTGCGGAGCGCATTCTCTCCATGACCCGTCGTGGCAGTGCCAGCCATGCGGCTTGGCTCACTTTCATGTTGCCTCGTCTTTCGTTCGCCCGTGACTTGCTTACTGACGATGGCGTGATATTTATTTCTATTGATGATAATGAGCAGGCTAATCTGAAGAGGCTTTGTGATGAGGTGTTTGGAGAACAATGCTTTATTGGAACTTTCTTGTGGAAAAAAAGACAGCAAGTAGATAGCCGTACAACAAATGGAGCTTCAAGGGACCAAGATTATTTGTTTTGCTATTCCAAAGAGGAAGAAGGAAGAATTAGAGGAAAGTATTCTGACAAATCAAAATACTCAAATCCGGATAATGATCCACGAGGTGATTGGATGAGCGATAATATGGTTGGACTGGCTACAGAGTCTCAAAGACCTAATTTACATTATGACTTGACTAATCCCCAAACTGGTATTACCTATAAATGCCCACCAACAGGATGGCGATATGAGCGATCCAGAATGGAGCAGTTAATGCAAAATGGGGAAGTTCTTTTTCCAAAGAATGAAAATGGAAGACCCAGAAGAAAGAAATTTTTAAAGGATGTACAAAGTGAATTTACGGGTTTTAGTACGTTCTTTGATACAGTTTATAGTAGTCAAGGTACCCGAGAATTAATTGAACTTTTTGATGGAAAAGATTATTTCGATTTCCCGAAGCCTGTCGATTATGTTAGACAAATCATTGAACAGGGAATTGCACCTACATGTGCTAAGGAAGTAATTTGCATTGATTTTTTCGGTGGTTCATCGACTACAGCCCAGGCTGTTATGGAACTAAATACGATGGGAAATGAGATTCATTTCATTCTTGTTCAAATTCCTGAATTATATTCAGAGAATTCAGAAGCAGCCAAAGCAGGCTACAAGACCATTGACCAAGTCGGCATGGAGCGCATCAAGCGAGCCGCAAAGAAGATAAAGGCAGAAAACCCTCTCTTTGCCGGTGACCTTGGCTTCAAGCATTACACCTTGGAGGAACCGAAAGAGGACGCATTGCTGTTAATGGAGAAGTTTGATCCTATATCCAATAATATCACAACCTTGAATGTGGATGACTTCGGCTTGGAGACCGTTCTCCGCACATGGCTCGTGGCAGACGGCTATGGATTGACCGAGGATGCGGAGGAAGTGATGCTGGGCAATTACAAGGCCTACTGGAAGAATGACCACCTCTATATGATCAATCCAGACCATGACTTCAACGAAAGCAGCATCGCAGCCTTGATGGACAAGTATAATGGAGAGCCATTCTCTCCTCACAATATCGTAATCTTCGGCTACAGCTTCGGCTTCACCCATCGTGAGGAACTGCAGAAGAACCTCCGCACGCTGAAGGAGGGCAACAAGACTTTGACTGTGAACATTGATGTAAGATATTAAAATTGAGAATACAATTATGAAATTAACAGTATCTGGTTTCAAATCAATCAGCAATGTTGAAAACTTCGATTTTAGAAAGTTGACATTGCTTGCTGGTGTTAATAGTAGTGGTAAGTCATCCCTCATTCAGGCGTTGCTGCTACTCAAGCAGACATACGAGTCAAATTCTATTGATGTACTCAATTTTACGGGAGATTATATTCATGCCAATGAACCTTTAGACCTGATTCATAATAAAGACAAGAGCAAAAGACTTCATTATGTGCTTAGTCTGGAGAAAGGGGAGATAGAGAATGTTGACACTTATAGTCAGTATATTCCTGATGGAGAGTTGCTCGATAAGTTAGATATTGTCTTGGATTTTTCTATCAATAAATCGTTTAAACTTGACAGCCTTCAACTTGAACTATGGTATGGCGAAGAAGGTCGCAAGGAGAGTTTCCGCGTGTATAGTCCATCTACAAAAGATACACATAGCGTGACTTTCTCAAAAGCTACAATGGTTAATAATAATGGAGTAAAAGATAAGAATATCAGCACAGGTTATACTCTTTCTTACAAATATGGATTTTTACCATTCTATGGTGAACGAAAGGATGAATTTATATCTTTAACGATTATAAAAGATATAAGTGATACTCTTGACACACTCTTTAAAAGAATTAGCTATATTGGTCCGCAAAGGGTGAAGCCTGTTTTGGCAAGAACATATTCAAGATTGTCCTACGATAATGTGGGCATTGATGGGGAGTATTCAAGATTCCTGATCAATGAGCATAAGAATGAAATCGTTGAAGGGTATGACGATAAGGTGATATCACTTCTTACTTATTGGCTTGTCGAACGTATGCACTTGGCTAAGGAACTCAGTGTAGAACGTGATGCTAATAAGCGTTATCGTGTTATTGTTCGTAATGAATCTAAAGTGAAAGTGGACCTGGATCAGACGGGGTTTGGATTAAGCCAAATTTTACCGATAATAACACAAGGTCTGTTGACACCCAAGAATGGAGTTCTGATAGTAGAAGATCCAGATGCACACATGCACCCCAGTGTTCAGGCAGAACTTGTCAATTTTTTTGCAGATTTGATTGTCCATGGTAGAAAAGTAATCATAGAAACTCATAGCGATCATATTGTGACACGTATGCGCCTGTTGTTGGCAAAGCATGACAGCATCCATACAGGAGATGTCAATGTTTGTTTCGTCAGCAATCAAGAAGGACATAGTGAATACCTCTCTTGCGCACTGACGGAAAAAGGACTGTTCTCAGAACCATTGCCTGCGGGATTTATGGACAGCCAAGAGAATGATTTCAAAAATATAATTCATCTGCAAATGGAAAATAGATAGTATGGACTGGCAAGTAGCAATTGATATCAAAGCATGGGAAAGTGATTCTACAATGCTTATAGATTCACTTGGTTTCGCAAAGCACAGAACAGATTTGAAAGTGCTATTTGCGGATCATATTTATGATGTAATCAGCTCTAACCATCATAGTTCATGGCTCATCTGTAATTTATTGGGAAATGTCCATAAGGTTTCTTATCGTGAGAGACCTGTAGGCGTGCATATCACTTTCTCACCAAACATTTCGGAAGGACTTAACCTCAACGAAGAGGATGAGACGGAAAATGTAACTTATTCTATGTTGCAATTGGCTGAACCTCCTCATAAGATATATGAGATGGCCGTTGCCCGACCTAATGGCACTACTGATAAGGATTTGACCATAACAGACGGATGCTCATCAAAGAATGTGAGTCTGGTTATTACATCTAATGGTCAAAGTCTCAAGCGTTTTTTTGCTCATAACCATCCTAAATTGAGACAAGCAAAGCATATATCTCAGCAAACAAGAAATATAGGTGGTGGTAAGATTGCATCCACCTTCAAAGCATGGAATCCAAATGATGAAAGTTATGCGATAGAACTTCTGGACAAAGCTTTTGGAGATTCCGGTTCTCCAACTTTGCCTCCGACTCCCATCTATACATGGGATTCTCGGAATGAGAACTATGTTAAGTTCATGCATAGTGGGAATTGGGAGTATCATGGGTATGACCTCGAGGATTTCAACGAAGTTCCTCATGAAATAAAGGAGCGTTACAATCATTGGAAAAAGTAATTGCATGGAACTGAAACTCGAAAACAACCTCGCACACCAGACAATGCCCGTCGAAGGCGTTGCCGCTGTGGTAGAGGCATCTATACAGGAACCGGCAAGGCAAAGCCACCAGAACCCATTGCTGAAGCGGCAGCTCGATGGCGAGGCACTATGCCTCGTGCGGCAGAAATCCAAGATATTGGATAAAGCTACCAAGCAAAGGGTGACTCATTATATGCTCTCGGACAAGATTAAGGAATTGCCATACCATCGTATCCTCGACATCAAGATGGAGACGGGTACGGGCAAGACCTATGTCTATACACGAACCATGTTTGAATTGCATAAACGCTGTGGCATCAATAAGTTCATCATTGCCGTTCCGACATTACCGATCAAGGCAGGAACTGCAGCGTTCCTGAAGGAACAGGAGGTGAAGCGCCATTTCGAGATGGTGTGCAACTACAATGCAGAGATAGAACTATGCTTGCTGGAACCTCAGAAGAAGCAGAAGAAGGGTCGTCTGAACATGCCGTCTTCTGTAGGACATTTCTTTTATGGAACCCACCATGTCCAGCATAAGATATATGTTCTACTGCTTAACGCTCAGCTCATCACCAATGGTAAGCTGCTGACTCGTGAGGACTATGACCAGATGCTGGGCGAATTCCATCGTCCTGTGGATGCTATTGCTGACACCAAGCCTGTGCTGATCATTGATGAGCCACATCGTATGGAGCGCGGTGGCAAATCGTATGCTGCGCTTATTGAGAATTTCCGTCCTCAACTGGTATTGCGCTATGGTGCCACCTTCCCGGAACTTACGGTGGGCAAGGGCAAGAACAAGCATTCTGTGAAGGATTATCAGGAACTGATATATGACCTGAATGCAGCAGATTCCTTTAATCAAGGACTTATCAAGGGCGTTGCCAAAGAGCATCTGGAATTGCCTGGAGGAAAGAAAGCGGAGAAGAAGGTCAAGGTGCTCTCAACCGTGAAGGGTGACAGTGCCAGCATGAAACTGACAAATACCACTAATACAGGTAAGACCTTCACGCTCCATTTAGGTGAGAGTCTTGGCTCTATTGACAATGATCTGGAGGGCATTGTCGTAGATGCCATCAGCAAGAACAGCGTCAGCCTGAGCAATGGTCAGGAGAAGCAGACAGGAGAAGAGTTCTTTCCAGATCAGTATGGTGTGTCCTATCAGGAGGGTATGATTGAACTCGCCTTGATGCGTCATTTCGAGACGGAGCGCGAGAATTTCTGCCGTGAAGGACTGCCTATCAAGACTCTGGCATTGTTCTTCATTGACAACATAGAAAGTTTCCGTGGACCGGAAGGCAAGAATGACGGCTGGTTGAGACAGAAGTTCATAGATATGCTGAAGGCAAGAGTGGAGAAAGAACTGATGCGCCAGAACACTCCAGAATATAAGGCTTATCTCCAGGCAACACTCGACAATATTGATGCTTCGTGTGCAGGATATTTCTCGCAGGACAATAACGATACAGATGAGAACATAGCCAAAGAGGTGAATGCAATTCTTTATGGCAAGAAGGAACTGTTGAGCTTTACTGATGCAGAAGGCAAGCCGAATGTTCTTCGTTTCCTGTTCTCCAAATGGACATTGAAGGAAGGATGGGATAATCCGAATGTGTTTACCATCTGTAAGTTACGCTCAAGTGGATCAGAGGTCAGCAAGTTGCAGGAGGTAGGACGTGGTCTGCGTTTGCCTGTGGACAGTGCAGGAAACCGCATCAGCGATTCATCCTTCATGCTCAACTATATCGTTGACTTCACAGAGAAGGACTTTGCCAACAAGCTCGTAGCGGAAATCAATGGTGAACTTGATGCCGACAAGAAGAGCCCGCTTTCAATTACTGCGGAAGATATCATCAAGGTGGCAGAGAAGCGTAATATAGAAGTCAACAAGTTCTTTATTGAACTGATGACCAAGGGGTATGTCGATTTCGACAAGAAAGTAATACCGGAGAAGTTCGATGATCTGCTGATGGAATATCCTGAGTTCAATGATATAACGGGTGGCGTGAATGCCGGTCGCATCACCAACCGCAACAGTAATCGCAGTGAAAAGATTCGTATCCGCAAGGCAAGGTTTGAGGAACTGCGAGAGCTATGGGCTAAATTGAACAGGAAATATGTCCTGTATTTTGACAAGGAGATAGACAGGAAGATAGAAGCCGAACTGCCTTCCGTCATTAAGGAGAAGGGTGTGTTCTCTTTTCAAACCGTAGAGTCATCCCGCAGAATTCTTGAATTCGAGGGAAATGTAGCAGTAGCCAATGAGGGTTCTCATGCAGAATTGACATTGCACGACCGCCATTATGGATATAATGACTTTCTGAAGCGTGCTTCAAGGCATACCAATATCCCTGTTCATATATTGCACAAGGCTATATGTGAAACTGCAAAAGATGGCTGCCAACTCACCAACGAAATGTTTAACGACAGTTCGTTGACAAGATTGATTGGTGCCGTGGATGACTGGAAATGTGACCAACTCGTGGGTTTGGTGCGCTATAAGCAAGCCAATTACACGATGAAAGAAACAAAGCTCACCAATGCCGATGGCACAGTGAAGGATGAAGTAGTTCAGACATACATCGGCAATAAGAGCGTACCAGGCGAACCTCCTGTCAAGTATCTCTATGATGCTTATGCTCATGATTCTGACTTGGAGCTCAAGAATATCAGGGCAGATATTGACGAAGTCATCGTATATGGAAAGATACCGTCACATAGCATCTGCATTCCAACTGTGGCATCAAGCAACTACAGTCCCGATTTCATGTATGTGGTCAAGAGATCCGACGGTTCCAAGGAACTGAACATCGTGATTGAGACAAAGGCGTATGATAAGGAGTCGCATATATCACCTGATGAGGATACGAAGATTTCGTGTGCAGAGGAATTCTTCAAGGCAATGGCAGATAATGGTTTCACAGTCCACTTCCGCAAGCAGATCAACAGCACAAGCGTCAAGAACATCATTGACGAACTGGTGATGGGATAAGTACCGAAAAAATGAAATCTCGCAAAGCAAAGAGAGGCAGACTTCCAAAAAGCTGTAAGCCTGATACCTCGACGTGCATAAGTAGTCGGAAGGGTCTGACCAGATAAATCAGCAAGCAGGGGTATTGAATTACAATCTCTTAAAAATGCTAAATGGCAAATATTTGTAGATAAAAGCAAGGATATGCCATCGTTTGGTGACATAGACTTTGGATTTCTTTTTGCGAATGGCTGAAATGATTTGATTGGCTACTTTCTCAACCGGCATAACCCAAAACAGACCTTCTCCCTTTGCCATGGCTGTGTCAACAAGACCGGGCCTGATGTCTGTTACGGTTATGCAACCGCTGTTCTTGAAAGCTTTTTTGCGTATTGCTTCCATATAATTTATTTGGTAAGCTTTAGTTGCACTATAGGCTGGTGCAGTCGGTTCGCCACGTAATCCGCCAACAGAAGTTATGGCTGCAAGATGACCAAAGCCTTGTTGTTCAAAAATGCAATACAATCTATCAACAACATAAGTCCAGCCAACGACATTTGTATCAATGGCTGAACGCTCAATTTCATAGTCAAGTGTGGCGTTAATGTCACCAATGCCTGCACATATGACAACAAGGTCGAATTGTATCAACTCTTTGAGAAGTGCGTTTATCGCTTGCTCAATATTTTCTACGTTGGCAACATCTGCTTTTGCAACAATGGTTTTGGTAGGATGCTGTTGACTTAATTCATTAAGCAGGTTTAATCGACGACCTACGATACCTATACGATTGTCAGCATTAGCGTATTTTAGAAAAAGAGCTTTGCCGATACCCGATGTTGCTCCGATTATAACTATATTCATATTGTACTTTTTTTTGCAAAGATAATACTTGATTATTAAATACAATATGGATTCTAATACAAAACACCATCGTAGGAACAAACTCTCAAAGTGTTTTGAGAGTTTGTTCCCCGAAAGTGATTTCCCTGCGTATATTGCTTATAGTTGTTGGTGTAACTTTCAGATAAGAAGCGATATCCTTTAAGTTGATACTTTGGACTAATTCTGGGCAACGAAGTAGCAAACGTTTGTATCGTTCTCTGGTTGTCATACGGTAAGTGTCGAGATATTGTGCATAAACTTGAGTAAAAAGACTATCGGATATAGCTTGTTTAATACCTTCTGCATCTAAGGAAATTAAAAGTTTATCCAGTTCTTTCCCTGATATTTGGAATACCTTACAAGGTGTTCCTGCCACAATGGTTACATCTGATATTTTGCCGGAAAGACAATTCGGATAATCAGCCACGAATTCACCCTCGAAGGCGAAGCCCGTGCAGTAGTCTTTATATTCATCGTCGTTATGTACCATGTACTTGAAGCATCCACGCTCCACATAGGCTACATACAGAGACGGCTTGCCAGTCTCTTCAAATGTCTCGCCACGCCTCATTAAGCGTACTTCTCCGTGATTTATGCAGTAATGGCGCAGAAACTCCAGGTTAAGTTCATCCTTGTAGAAATTGAAATGCATATTCGTTGTCACATTCTTCATTTCTCTTATTTGTTGATAATTTAGAGCAAGTTACAGAGCCCAAAACGTGATTTCGAGTTTTTATCGGACAGCAATAATTTACAACTTTATTTTTTGTAGATACTCCTTGACGACTTTTGCTTTCTTGCTATAATCCTGAGTTCCAGAATTAGTCTCCACTTTCTTGACAACAGCCTCCACTTTCTTGGCTACTTCTCCATGAAGTGTAGGAACGACTATGATTGCTAATGCCATTGTTAACTGATTTAGAGGTTTAATAAGACTTTGCTTTCATCTTTTTGTTGACAGATAGAATTGATGGTCTTTGTCCAAAAATACGGGATAGAAGACAGAACCGATGATATAGCCCGCCAATCTTGGTATTTGTCCACCGATTCGTTGAATAGTACCCCATTGTACATCCCCAGTAATATATGTAGGCCTCGAGAACTTACTATTTGTCGGGAAATCGCCATATACTTTCAGCAGTCTTTTTTCTTTTGCTTCTATGATATTATTGGAACAGACATCTACAAACTTCTGCATAAGAACAGATAGCATACCCTCTTTCTGCCATTGTTCAAAAGTCTGTCCTGGAGGACACTGATTAAAATCAAAGTCCTTGAAATTAAGAGACAACTTTGGCAAGTCATCCTTGACCTTTCGTTCGGTTCGTACATTGGCAGTACGGCAGTCAGCAGGAGTCGTGCTTTTGAACTTGTTATCAAATTTACTCTTCTTTTTTGCCACCATACTCCATAATGAATTTATCCAAATTACCGAAATAAGGAATGGCTCCATATCGACCAAGCAAATAATCCTTGGAGAATGAAGCGTCGTTGCGCACACTATTCGCTTGATTTACCTTATATTCAACAAGAGAATACAAATCTGAGACACCTTCGCTATTCTTTTCAGCAAACCATATCTGATCCCTTCGCAACAAATCTTTACGCAAAAGATTTGTATCATGTGTTGTAATGATAAGTTGTGCACCAGCATTGTTCATTGTACTATAGAACAGTTTGAGCAGTTCAACCGATAGTTGCGTATGTAAACTTGCACCAAATTCGTCTATAACGAGAACACCACCATTATGGATTGTGTCAAAGAATGGACCAAGTAAGGCAAACAGTTTGGTAGTACCAAGAGATTCAAACTTGAAATTCAAAGAAGCATCACCTACGACATTACCATTGTCGTACATATCATGTGTTGCCTGAATGTCAAGTTCACGCTGTTCGATACGTTTGTTCGCATCATTCTGGAGATGGATACCCAATCTTGAAAGAACATCAAATGAAGAATCCTGCGTATTGACCTCCTTGATATTTTCTTGTATATTGACATTTTTAATACAAGAATCCACTACCCCCAGCATTTGTAAAATCTGTTCTCGGATTAACGGATTATGCATGAAAGCATGAGCCGTGTAAGCCAACGTGTTGTCGGTTAGACCGGAAAGAATGTTGAAGCGCTTGCGAAACCATTCCTTTACATTCATAGCCATTTCCACATTGAACTGTGCGGAAGTGGACAAGAAAAGAGCATTGCTTCTTGTTTTAGAAGTTACGCCTCTCGTCCCTTTCATCACCTTGGAGTTAACCTTGATGTCTTGTCCGTCACGTTTGAAGCAATAACTCTCCTTAGTGCTGCCTTTCAGCAACACATAAAGCCATTCAGTCAGAACTTTCCCCTGTTTAATCTCAAAGCCATACCTGTATCTTTCTTCGTTACATACAAATATCATTTGCATGGAAATAGGTCCATTTACAGAAGCCTTATCGAAATGATAATAAAGGTTTGAGAGCCGCTTTACGATGTTTTCGTCAACAAACGACTGCAAAGTCATAGCCTTAAAAATATCCATAGCGGCAATAACCGTACTCTTGCCAGAACCATTAGCTCCATAAATGGCTGCAGTTCTGAGAATACGCTTGTTATTGTCTATGACAGACACATTGGACGTACCATTATTGCCCTCGCACTCCTTTACGGTCGTACTGGCAACCATACTAAGTGAAACTTCATCCCTATAAGACATGAAGTTTCTAATTGTAAAATCTATCAGCATACGATGACATTATAATGTTTATTTCGCTGCAAAGGTACGAAAAATAATTCTTAAAACACCATAAATTACGAAATTTTCTCAAAACACGGCATAAAAAGCGTGAATTTCCTTGTTTTGCATTGTGAACGCATTATTATGATGGGTAGGTTTTAGACAAAAACAGATACGACGTTAAACAGAATAAAAACATTCGTTGCTCTTAAACTGTGGACATTACCCAGAAAACAGATAGGGTGTATAGTTGGATGTTCCGAAAAACAGATGCTGAAATCACCCGTCAAGTTGTTAATACAACACTTTGAAATTTAACGTTTTAATCAACGAGATAGTTCTTGCATATCTCATTGATGTTTAGTAACTTTGTATGTAATTTCAAAGTATGTAAATCAATGAAAAAGTCAGATTCACGCCAAGACAAAGAGACTCTTCATTAGGAGCTGAAACGTCTTCGAAAAGAGAACAAGAAACTTGTATCTCAAAAAGAGAAGCTCAAGACCAAGTATGACAAAGCTAAGAAGGATCCTCATTCAACAGATGTTTTTCCATTTGGTTCTTTTTTTACAAAACTTTGTCATAAAAATTAAAACGCTTAACCATTATTTTTACTTAATTTTGCAGCGTGATAATACAAACAAAGAATCTTTAATAACTTAAACCTAAAAAACAAACAACACCAATGACTACATCTATTATCTTATTACAATTGGCCATTGTAGTGGCACTAATCTTTAAAAGAGCCCGAGTAGGTGGCATCGGACTCGGCATTCCACCTCTGGCGCTTATCGCTATGTTCCCTGCCGTAAACGGCTACTTCTTCCTGCCCAACTATCCTACGACCGTGGCTGCTATCAACTTCGACCGAACTGGCTCGACAGGCATAGGCCGATTTGTTGTAAACCACTCGTTCCAGTTGGCTGGATTCATCACAACGTTCGTATCCATTGGCGTGGGCTATCTTATCATCCAATTCCTGTGACAACTAAAGATGAGAACAGATTATACTAAAATAGCATTGGCGTTATTGGCTGCAATGCCAATGCACGCTATGGGTCAAGGCACCAACGACGGACTTGGCGACGACGACATCGACATAAAGTCGCTATACGAGATGGTGACAAAACACGAACAGAAGAGCAAGGCTTTGAAACTGTACTTCAACTATGGTATGAGCAACCAGACCATGTATGACTCGCGCAATGGAGAATGGAACTCACATATGGCAAACCGTTACCTTAGGGTAGAGATGATAGGATGGCTTACCGACTACAACACCAACCGCATTGAATTGGGAATGATGTACAGAATGAAGGTCTTGTAGGATGTAAAGATTGATAATACCATAATCATTCGGTAAGGAAGAGAATGTAATTATAGGGAAATCCCTACAAGGGAATAGATGTTTCTCCGAGAGATTGACGTGGAAAAGCTTTACTTTTGCACCCAGAACAATAAAACTTTTAGGATATGAAGACAATGATTGTAAAAGTGATGATGGCGGCAATGATGCTGTCAGTCACAGCGACGGTGGATGCACAGAGGAATGAGAGCGGCAGTTATCGCATCATGGGAAACGTGGCTCTGTATGATGGAAAGGAGATACGCGAGGCTGATGCCAGAACTTTCGTGGTGCTCGGACATGGTTATGCCAAAGACCGCGAGAATGTATATCTGAACGGAAAGGTGCTCCCTTGGGTGGATCCACAGTCTTTCTCTCTCAAAAGAGGGGACTGCAATAATGGACATGACACCTTCAGACCTAATCATGGGGGAGGGCAGAACCGTCCTGACAACGGATGGAATGGCGGCAACAAGAGACCGAACTGCAATAAGGGCAACAAGCATTTCAAGAAATATATCATCTCTAATTCCGAAGTGTTCTATGCAGGGAAAAGGTTGCAGGGTGCTTCCAGTTCTTCGTTCAAGGACTTGGGCTATGGTTATGGCAAGGATGCCTTTGACGTCTATTTCCTCGGCAAGAAGATAAGTGGTGCAAGTGCCAGTTCGTTCCGTCTCCTGAAGGACGGCTATTGCAAGGATGCCTTCGATGTCTATTACTTTGGAGAAAAGGTAAAGGGAGCCAGCGCATCCAGTTTCAAGGTGGATCAAGACGGATATGCCCATGATGCCTTCTCCACTTTCTACTTCGGAAAGGAAATCAGGTAAGGGTGTTCATTCATAAGGATTTGTCTGGAAGACAGACTAAACAACAGACAACAAAACAACCAGACAACAAAACAACAAAAGTCCGTGGACCAGATATAGTGTGGTGCCACGGACTTTTGTTGTTATGGAGTTTGAGTGTATGCTTACAGAAATGCGTATTTCAGGATGAAGAGCATTGCGAGGATGATGGAGCCTATATTGAGGTCCTTGTACTTTCCACTGCAGATGTGAAGCAGCACCCAACTGATGAGTCCCATCAATATTCCATCAGAGATGGAGTAGGTGAGCGGCATGAAAGCTATGCAGATAAAGCATGGAATGGCTGTGATATACTTGCTGAAATCCACCTTGCGTATGTCGTGCATCATCATTACGCCTACCAGGATAAGGGCAGGAGCCGTGGCCTGGGCAGGAATAGAGAGGAAGAGAGGGGCAAGGAAGAGGGCAAGAAGGAAGCAGACAGCGGTGCTGAAGGCAGTAAGTCCGCTGCGTCCGCCTACATTGACACCGGATGCGCTCTCCACATAGGTGGTGACGGTGGATGTACCGAGGATAGCTCCGAGTGTGGTTCCGATGGCATCAGCCATGAAAGCGTCCTTGAGGTGAGGGATATTACCTTTCTCGTCCACCATTCCGGCACGGTTGCTGACACCGATGAGGGTGCCGATAGTGTCGAACATATCGATGAAGAGGAATGTCAATACGCAGACTATCATATCCACGCTGAGCACGTTGTGCCATTCAAACTTGCAGAAGATAGGCTCGATGCTTGGTGGCACATCCACTACGGCAGAGAAATTAGTCACTCCGAGCGGTATGCCTGCTATGGTGGTGACGAGGATTCCGATAAGGAGAGCACCTGTGACATTGCGCACCAGCAACACAGCGCTAAGCAATATGCCGAAGCAAGCTAAGAGGACGGCAGGAGAATGCAGGTTGCCGAGAGAGACGAATGTAGACTCATTGGCAGCTACGATGCCGGCATTCTTCAGTCCGATGAAGGCGATGAAGAGTCCGATACCAGGAGATATGGATCTGCGGAGCAGCAGTGGCATGCAATCTACTATCTTCTGACGAAGTCCGGTGAGGGTGAGAAGGATAAAGATGACACCCTCGATGAAGACAGCTGTGAGCGCAAACTGCCATGAGTAACCCATTGTCAGCACTACAGTGTAGGCAAAGAAGGCATTGAGACCCATTCCAGGAGCCAGAGCAAAAGGCTGTTTGGCATAGACAGCCATCACGATAGTGGCACCGATGGCCGAGATGACAGTGGCTGTAAACACCGCTCCAGAGTCCATACCGGCATCCCCGAGGATGCTCGGATTGACGGCAAGGATGTAAGCCATGGTGAGGAAAGTGGTGATTCCGCCCATCACTTCCTTGCGGATGCTCATCTTTGAGGCATCAAAGCCGAAGAATTTTGTCAGGAATTCCATTTATAGTATGGTATTAGAGATTGAACTTAACAGCAATAGTAGGGTTGATGAAGAAAGAATCATCATTGTAAGTGTTATAGACGAAGTTATTGCTTATCTCCACCTCACTACCGATGCTGAAATTCTTTGTCACATTATACCATATCTGTGGTTCTGTGAGGAATACCAACTGACCGTGGCGGTTAGCCTTTTCGCCACGCCAGAGATCTACGAAGCCTGAGAATGTCAAAGCATTATTGGCGAATGTGGCGCTCCATACGCCAGTCAACTGGCATGAAGCGTAAGCGTTGGTATAGTCATAGCTCTTGAAATAATGCTTGTAGAGAGCCTGGATGGAGTAGGTGGTGGAGAAGTCTGCATTATGTCCATTCCATGCTATACCGGCGAGAGCAGACTGCTGGAAGCTGCCACTCTTATTGAGACCGCCGTCATACTCCATGTGTGCAGCGAAGCCTTTCTGTCCGATGTTGAACTCACGGGAAATCTCCGTGTAGGCACCCTCAGTGAATTTACGGCTGAGGTCGATGTCCACGAAGTAGTACCATGAACCGAGCTGGTCGGCCTTGAACTGCTCAAGGGTGACAGTAACCTTCTGTCGTCCAGCCTCTGTGTCGGAATAGAGGTTGCGACCGAAGTCATAATGTACCTGGATGTCCTGTGCCTGTACGCACAATGCTGCCAAGAGCATGAATGGGAGAATGAATAACTTTTTCATTTTTCTTTTTTTATTGGATGTAATTAGTTTATGTGATATCTATTTATTGTTCGGTTTTTTCTTGATGCTTTTTCTCCTTTCCGTTGAAGCTCTTCACCTTCATGCCGAGCTGTTCAGGCAGTACGGCATTGAGGAAGATGCCTACGAGTGCAGCGATGGCAAGTCCGGAGAGGTGGATGCTGCCGATGGCAACACTGTCATTGGCACCATATTTCACACCGATAGCGAGGACAAGGATGAGGGCTGCCACAAAGACATTGCGCGAACTGGAGAGGTCAACTGCTGATTCCACGAGGTTTCTGACACCTACAGATGAAATCATGCCATAGAGAATGAGACTCACGCCACCGATGGTAGCGGCTGGCATAAGGCCTATGATGCAAGCAAACTTAGGGCAGAAGCTCAGGATGACGCTGAAAATGGCTGCAAGACGGATGACTGCAGGGTCGAAGACGCGTGTCAGATTGAGCACTCCGGTGTTCTCTCCGTATGTGGTATTGGCAGGCGCACCGAAGATACTTGCCAGAGCAGTGGCAAGGCCGTCGCCTATCAGTGTGCGGTGAAGTCCCGGTTTGGCGAGGAAATCCTTGCCCACAGTGGAAGAGATGGCACACATATCGCCGATATGCTCCATGATAGTGGCGAAAGCGATTGGCACGATAGCTATGATACTGCTGAGAAGGAACGAGCCATTGAAGTCGTCAGTGACGGCAAAAACGCTCGTCTCACGACTGAAAGGCAAGCCTATCCATGCAGCATCATTCACGCTGGAGAAGTCCACTTCGCCCATTGCAGCAGCGAGAGCGTAGGATGCTACGACACCGAGAAGAATCGGAACAATCTTTATGATGCCTTTTCCCCATATACTGCTCAGGATGACTACCACGATAGCCACGATGGCGAGGAGCCAGTTGCTGGTGCAGTTCTGTATGGCTGAGCCTGACAGAGTCAGACCAATGGCGATTACCATCGGACCTGTCACGACTGGAGGGAAGAATTTCAGCACCTTCTGCGTGCCGAAAGCCTTGATGAGTGCAGCCATGATGAAGTAGCACATTCCTGCACACATCACGCCGATGCAGGCATAGTCGAGCGCAAGAGTCTCGCTCATGCCCTGTTCCACGCCCAGTTGCTTGACGGAGAGGTAGCCTCCTATGAATGCGAAACTGGAACCGAGGAATGCCGGCACCTGCATCTTGGAGATGAAATGGAACAGGAGTGTTCCTATGCCGGCAAACAGGAGCGTGGTGGAAACGGAGAGACCGGTCAGTGCCGGCACGAGAATCGTTGCTCCGAACATGGCAAACAGATGCTGTATGCCAAGGATAGTGAACTTTCCAGTGCCCAGTTCGCGGGCATTGGTTATTCCTTGTTGAGGTTTGAATTCCATAGTGTGGGGTTGTGGGTTATTGGTCGTTGGTTGTGGGTTGTTGGTTGTTGGTTATGGGTTGTTGGTGCCTTTATTCCGCATCCTTAGGGAGAACAAGGTTGAGGATGACAGCAAGGAGGAATACCACTGCTACACAGTTCTCGGCAAAGACGGTCTGGACTATCTGCGGGAAGATGGCAAACATCTCCGTGGCTTGGGTGAATCCGAGACCTACGCTGAGCGAGAGGGAGACGATAATCATGTTACGGTTGGAGAAACCTGCCTTGGCAAGCATGCCGAAGCCGGCAAACATGATGGAACCGAACATCATAATGGTGCATCCGCCCAAGACAGCCTGAGGGATAGTGGTAAGGACTTTGCCCACGGCAGGGAACAATCCGCCGATAATCATGATACCTGCGCCCACGGCGATGGTGAAACGGTTTACCACTTTGGATATTGCCGCAAGACCTACATTCTGTGAGAACGAGGTGATAGGTGTGCATCCGAAGCATCCTGCTATGGTGCTGACGAAGCCGTCGCAAGCCACAGAGGCTCCCATCTCCTTCTTCTGCACGTCACGTCCCAGCGCTCCGGAGCAGAGGGCAGATGTATCGCCGATGGTCTCGGTGGCGGAAACGAAGTACACGCAGATGATGGCAAGGATCGGACCTAAATGAAATTCGGGGGTGAAAGGCATGAGATGAGGCAATGAAATGATGCCTACCTCGCTGAGGGAGGAATAGTCTATCATGCCCATGCAGAGGGAAAGGATGTAGCCCACGATGAGACCCATCAGCACTGACAGCGCACGGAGGAAGCCTTTGGCAAAGACTTGCGTGAGAAGGCATGTCAATAGGGTCACGGTGCCTACGATCCAGTTGTTCATACTGCCGAAGTCAGCAGCGCCGACACCGCCGGCAAAGCTGTTTGCTCCGATGGGAAGGAGGGAGAAACCGATAGCAGTAACGACGGTGGCCGCCACTACAGGGGGGATGAGGTTGGTCCATTTGCCAGGGAACAGTCCGAGCATTCCCTCGACAAGGCCGCCTATGATGACAGCACCGACGAGGGTTCCCATGCCCTGCGTCGTGGCTATCGCTATGGCGAGGGATAGGAATGTGAAACTGATACCCATCACGATGGGCAGTCTGGATCCGATTTTCCATACGGGATAGAGCTGCACGAGCGTGCCGATACCGGCTATTATCATGCAGTTCTGGATAAGGATGGCGCTGAGTTCGCTGCCGAGGCCGGCTGCTCCGGCGAGGATGATGATAGGGGTGATGTTGGATACGAACATGGCCAGCACGTGCTGGAGTCCGAACGGAATGGCCCTTAGCAGGGGCACCCTGCCGTCTAATTGGTAGAGATTGTTATCTTCCATTGTTTCTTTGGGTGTGTGGGTTGTTTTGGTTGTGGGGAGGATCGGGCGGTAACGCGCCCGACACAGTGGCGCCTTCTGGTCGTGTTTCCTGCTATGATGCGCCCGACACAGTGGCGGCTACTTGCGGGCTGCCTTATGTGAGGCGGGGCAACGCAGTGGCGGCACGTGATTACATGAGCTTGAGCTTGGTGTTCTCCAGAGGAAGGACGGGCTGGTCACGGAACTTGATGGTCTGCGTCTGCCAGTCCATAGATTCCACAATAGCCATGGATTCCACGCGGTAACCCTCGCTGCGGAGTTCGCCGCCGCCTTTCTGCTGACCCTTTTCTATTGCGATACCGATGCCTGCCACTTCGCCTCCAGCCTGATGCACGAGGTCGATAAGGGCGTGAGCCGCTTCGCCGTCAGCCAGGAAGTCATCGACGATAAGCACCTTGTCGGTGGCGGAAAGATAAGGCTTTGAGATGAACACATTGTTCATTCTCTTGTGGGTGAAGGAGTAAGCCTGTGATACATACTTGTCGTCGGTGCTGTTGGCTGTCTCGCTTTTCTTTGCGAAAACCACAGGAACGTCGTAAAGGTCACCGAGCAGTGTCGCAATGGCGATACCGCTTGCCTCGATGGTGAGCACCTTGTTGACCTCGACACCACGGAAGCGACGCTTGAATTCATACGCCATCTGACGCATGATGTCTATGTCGATCTGGTGATTGAGAAAACTGTCAACCTTGAGGATGTTACCCTCCTTGATTACGCCATCGAGCAGAATCTTTTCTTCTAAGAAATTCATGATAATTTATAGTTGTGGGTTGAAGGTTATTGTTTAGTGACGGTAAAAAACCAACTTGGTACGATTTGAGGGAAAAATGTACTATATCAATTTGTTCTCAACCTCATCTTTTTGGCTATTTTCTTCCCTCTCATCGGTCATATAGCCCGCTATACTCCCTCTTCGAGTGAAGAAAATATCTCAAAAATATGAGGCTCAAATCATACCAATTTATTTTTTCACCGTCACTTACCGAATACAAAGGAACAAAAAAATAATAAAAAAACGGACTTTTTTGTTAAAAAAGTGATAAAAAAAGTGCTTTTTACTCCTTATCCTGTTCCAATCTTGCGATTTTGTTAGTATATTTGCATACTTAATCATTATTATGACCTGACAATGAAGTACGCGGAATACATCAAGAAAATAGAGATTGACTCCCTTTGGAGTGGCAGGAAACACATAGTATGGAACCTGGACAGACAGGTCAACATACTAAGTGGCGTGAATGGTGTGGGCAAGAGCACCATTCTCAATAAGCTTATCGCTCCGCTGAAATTTCCAAATAAGGGCGAGATACCGCATGGAAACGGCGTGAAGATAGAGACCGTGCCTGAGGATGCTACGCATATCCGCTTTGATGTGATTCGCTCTATAGACCGTCCGCTGATCAATGCGGAGATAGCTTCACAGCTAGATTTCAAGGTGGCTACAGAGCTTGACCTTCAGATATATACGCTTCAGCGTCGCTATCTGGACTATCAGGTCAATATAGCCAACCGTATGATAGAGGCTTTGCAAAATGGCAATGCGCCAGAAGCACAGAGATTGTCGGCTGTAAAGACTAAGTTTCAGGACATGATAGACCGCCTCTTTGCCGAGACAGGCAAGACTATAATCCGCACTGCCAATGAAATCCGCTTCCTCCAGATAGGCGAAGAGCTGACTCCTTACCAGCTTTCGAGCGGTGAGAAGCAGATGCTCGTCATCCTGCTGACCGTACTCGTGGAGGACAACCAGCCTTACCTGCTCCTGATGGACGAGCCGGAAGTGAGCCTTCACATCGACTGGCAGCAGCAGCTCATCGAGCTTATCACCACTCTCAATCCCAATGCACAGATCATTCTCACCACGCATTCCCCGGCATTGATAATGAATGGCTGGATGGACAGCGTCACCGAAGTCAGTGAGATTGAAGTGCCGCAGACCGATTCCAAATGATGTCTCGTGTTATATGAATGCTGAGGAAAGAAGCGCAGCGTGAATGTTTGACCTCTGATAATCTGAAAGCAAATGTCAAAACTGACCGTCACCTCCAATTATATCTCTGCCGCCAACGCATTGCATGGCAAAGGGAAAAGGCGCAGGATAGTGGCTTACGTGGAGAGCTACGATGATGTGCTCTTCTGGCGCACCGTGCTCAGCGACTTCGAGGACGAGCACCGCTATTTTGAAGTGATGCTTCCCACGCGCAAATCCCTCTCGAAAGGCAAGAAGAAAGCCATCATGTCGATGCTCTCTTCCGGCGGAGGAAAGAATATGATAGCCTGTGTCGATGCCGACTATGACTACCTGTTGCAGGGTTGCACCGAAACTTCCAGAACGGTGATCAGCAATCCCTATGTCTTTCATACCTACGTATATGCGATAGAGAACTACCAGTGCTATGCCCCATCCCTGCACAACACGTGCGTGATGGCTACGCTCAATGACCATGCCATCTTCGACTTCGTGGCTTTCTTCACGGCATTCTCCGAAATCGTATATCCGCTCTTCGTCTGGAATATCCTGCTTTACCGCACCGGAGACTATCATAATTTCACCATGACGGACATGAATCATGTCATCGAGATAGGGCGTTTCCCATTGCATAATCCGGAGCCTGTACTTGAGAAACTGGCACGCAAGGTGAAGTCAAAGCTTGGGGAAGTGCGCAGAAACCATCCGGGAAACAAGGAGAAATATGAAGCATTGCAGGGAGAACTCGCATCTCTCGGTGTCACTCCGCAGAACACCTATTTATATATACAGGGTCATCACATCTTCGACAGCGTAGTGGCACCGGTGGTGGCACGCGTCTGCGAGAAACTCAGACTGGAGCGTGAGAACGAGATACGCCAGAAAGCGTGCCATCACATCCAGCGCCAGAACGAGCTTTCTGCCTACACGCATTCCGTCACAGACTCCGCCCAGATGCTGAAGAAGAACACGGGATATATGCGCTCAGCGCCGTTCAAGCGTCTCAAAGCCGACTTGGACAAGCTCTTTGCCACGGACGAAGAAGCGACATGATCCGCACATTCCGTGTGCCATCCGGTGCGTGAAATTGTCCGATTTTCCCACTTTCAGAGAATGATAAGAAAGTGGCGTGGTAACGATTTGATAATCAAAGCGTTGTAAAAGCATAGCTTTTAGACTGTAAAAGCATAGATATTACAGCCTGAAAGCTATGCTTTTGCGTTGTAATATCTATGCTTTTGCAATGTAATAACTAAGCTATCGCTCCGCAATAGCTTTTCTCTCACGTTTTTGTTCCATTTTTCCGCTGTCAGAATCCAGCGGAATACAGTGGCGTTTCACTGGTTTTTACTCCATGCTCTCCACCAGACGGAAGCCGATGTCGGGAGTAGGGGAGATGAGGGAGTTGTCCTGACGGTAGGTGATACGGCAGCAATGGCTGCTGGAATTCCAGCTTCCGCCCCGGATGATGTGGTAATCACCGTTGGCAGGACCTTGCGGATTGGTCTGCTTTTTGGTCTCGTAATCACCATACCAGTCGGAGCAGTATTCCCACACATTGCCGCTCATGTCGTATAATCCGAGGGCATTCGGGGCGAGCATTCCAACAGGGTGCGGACGGTTGCCACTGTTGTCAGCATACCATCCCATGGCTTTCAGGTCGTCGCCACCGCTATATATGCTTGCTTCAGCGCCGGCTTTGGAGCCACCTCGCGCCGCATATTCCCATTCAGCCTCGGTAGGGAGACGGAAATGTCGGCCGGTCTGTTCGTTGAGACGTGAGATGAAGGTCTGCACTTCCTCCCATGTCACGTTGATCATCGGGTATTTCCCGTTCTTGCTCTTTGTGGCTTCGGTATTCTCCATCACCTGTTTCCATTCCGATTGCGTCACTTCATACTTGCCCATCCTGAATGAACCGACTGTCACCAGATGCCGTGGAGCCTCGTCTTCCTCCGCTTCAGGGTCGGCTTTCGTGTCAGCGCCCATTGTGAAAGAGCCGCCTTTGATTTCCACCATCGGCATTTCAAACCGCTTGGCGACCGGCGCTACGGTGAGGGGGGCTTTGTCTTCCCTGTCACGGTCGTGCACGAATATGATGCCGAAGGTGCATCCCAGCACCATGACTGCGAGGATGATGACCATCCACAACTGGAATTTGTGGTCCTCTTCCTGTTTGAATATCGTCTCGTCGTCAATGCGCGGAAGCATATCGAGAAAGGCTTCCACGGTCTTGAGGCGCTTTGCCTTGGTAGGTTCCATAGCGGCCTTGATGGCATCTATGCTCTTCTGGCTCACGTCTTTCTTGACCAGCGGCATGGTGTTGAGACCTCTGTTGAGCACGTCGATGGCTGTGTTAGGCACATGATTGGTGAGCAGTTTGTAGTAAGTGGCACCGAGAGCATAGACATCCAGTTCGGGAGAAAACTCATGTTCCAGGTTTGCGTCCGCCTGTTCAAGCGGTGCATAGCCGGTGGTGCCGAAGCCGAGGTTGGCACTTGACTCGGGGTCGCCGTTCTTCTCGTATCTCTTGGCCAGTCCGAAGTCGATTATCTTGAGCGTATTCGTGCTCTCGATGCGCATGATGTTGGCAGGCTTGATGTCGAGATGCAGGAGTTTGTTGGTGTGGAGATACATCAATGCGGATGCAATCTGGCGTATGCAGCCTATCGCTTCCTTCTCCGGCAGTCCGCCTTTCTTGTCCACGTAGTCGTCGAGAGTGCCGTCAGGGAGGTATTCCATCGAGTAGTAGATGGTGTTGTTTGCCTCAAAGACCTCCAGCACCTTCACGATGTTGGGATGCGAAAGCATGGCAAGTTTGGAGGCTTCTCGCCTGAATTTGTTGGCATACAGTTTGACATCGGAATTGTCGGATATAGGCACGAGTTCCACTCCTTCTCGCTTCATCTCCTTGTGCATGAAGAATTCCTTGAGCGCCACCTTCACTCCCGTGTGGATAGTGCCGAGCTGTCCCTGCATGGAGACGTTGGTATTGACGAGATAAGTGATTCCGAAAGCGCCGCTTCCGAGCACCTTCTCGATGTGGTAGGTGTAGTTGTCGCTCTTCAATACCGTGCCCGGAGCGAGCGAAGCATCCGATGTTTTGCGGTCGGAGGTGTTGAGGATATCCTGCACTCTCACGAAAATAGCGGTGTGGTTGTCCCTGTTGTCGATACATTCATGCAGTACCATCTGTATGCGCTGCACGTCGCTGTAGTTTGGATCGGTCAGCAGAGAGCAGAGCGCATCGTCGTCCATATTCTCGAATATGCCGTCGGAGCAGAGGAAGAATATGTCGCCCGGCTGGATGTCGGTGATATGCTGGATGTCAGCTTTCGGCCTTCTCTCCTGGTAGGAGAGCATGGCGCGCGACAGGATATGCTTCTTTGTGGAACGGCGTGCCTGTGCATGGGTGATCTGTCCGTAGTGCACGAGTTCGTTGACCACGGTGTGGTCCTCCGTGCAGAAGAGCATCTTTGCCGGTTCGGAAGGGCGTGCCGGGCGGAAATGATATACCCTGCTGTCGCCTATATGCGCTATTGTGGCACCGTTGGCGTGGAATTTGAGCATCGTCATGGTGGTGCCCATCTTCATCACTTCATCGGGGTCATCCTGCTCTGCAAGTGCAAGCAGCGCCTTGTCCACTGCCTGATTGACCATTTCATCCGGGAAAACTCCCTCTATAGACGCTGATTTCAGCAGGTAGGTGCTCATCGTCTGGGTGACGGTCTGGCTCGCTATCTCGCCACGGTCGTGTCCTCCCATGCCGTCGCATACGATGAACAGGCGGTCGTCCGTATGCGGAGTGCCGTCATAGAAAGTCCATTCTCTGGGCGATTCGTCGTAGTGGCAGGGGTCAATGAATGGCGGATAGAAGCAATCTTCCTGATTGGTGCGGTGACCAATGTCCTGGATAGCGTAGGCGTTTAGGATGAAGTTCATTTTCTTTTGGATATAAATGGGGTGGATGGAAGGTGCGGGGGCGGGGGTGGAGTGTCTGCTTATATTGCCCGGTAACGCGGGCAACACGGTGGCGGGGGCTCGCTTTCTTTTAGTGAAAAGTGAAAAGTGAAGAGTGAAAAGTGAAAAATCGCGCTGATGCAGTTTGGGGCATCTCGCTTTACATTCTTTACTTTTCGCTCTTCACTCTTTACTTTCCGCTCTTCACTCCTTACTTATTATTTTTCACTCTTTACTCTTCACTTTTCGCTAATTATTCATTTCGGCTGCTCGATAGCGAAAGGAGGCTCAGACTGAGGAGCGTCGAAATTGAATTCCATGCTCTCCACGATGAATGACTTCGGCGCAATGATGGATGTGCGTGTTTCATTCATAATCGTATTGTCGATGATTTCCTCGCGTGAGATGTCCGTGATGTGCATCATGTCGCTCTTCTTTGCGAGAGGGATGGACTTGCTGCGCACGAGCGTTTCCTTGCCAGTCTTCACGTCGAAGCGGTAGAGAGTGAGGTTTCCGCTATTGTTTGCCTTCACGATAAAGGCGTAGTCGAGACCAGCCTTCTTGGCTTCGTTGGCGAGACGGTCGCGCATCTTGGCTGCAGGACGAGTCTTGCTGCCGTAGATTCTGACGTTGCCGAAGGCAGAACCAGTGGTGAGACCGCGGTTGAGTTCATCGGTGAAACGTTCATTGCCGGAAGGTTCCTCGCATGAGATAGCAGGAATACGACCTGTGAGGATGCGGCGAAGCATACCGTTCTGCACCATTGTCACCTGTTCAGGAGTGCGTCCGTCAGCGTCAGCATCATAGCTGCCGATGAGCTTGGTGCCGTTGTATTCCTTGAGATTGTTGCACTGCTCGATGCTTATCTTTGTGTCGATGATGCGCTTTCCGAACATCATGCTGTTCTTTCCGCTGCCCTGCTGCAGGTTGCGGCCTGCCATGAGGATAGGAGAGAGGATGCTGTTGGCGAACGAACTGGATGATGCTTCGTCCTCATACATGATCGGACCGGTGTAGTATTCCGTCAGTACTTCAGCGTCAGCCTCATCAGAAAGGCGTGTGGCAAACTTGCGCAGGTCGCTTATCATCTTGTCGGCATCAGGCAATGGTGCATTGATGTCGATGGTATATTCCCATTTGTCATTGATTACCGAACCGTCAGCGGCCTTGACACTGGCAGAGGCGAGAAGCATGGTGTAGCCGATAGGCTGGCGCACACGGATGCCCTCGGTGGTAAGGCGGTAAGCATCGCCGGCGAGAGAGCCAATCGCTACTCTGGAGTTATAGAGCTTAGGGAAGTCACAGAATACGGCACTCAGTCTGTCAGCCAAAGCCTGCACTTCCTTGTTGTTATAATCCTTGTCGAGCACAGTCGGAGCAATGTATTCCTTTGCAGGGGCAGAGAAAGTCTCGGCGACGGTGGCTTCCTTGGCAGAGAGCGGACGCTGGGTCAGATAATTCTGCTTGCTTGTGAGAGTGTTGATGGCATATTTGTACATATTGTCGGAAGCCAACCACAACTGACGGCGTATTTCGTCGTAGTTCACTTCGTTTGACAGTTTCATAGGAACCACAGAGCCATATCCGCTGTTGAGCATCTTGTCGCCCAAAGTGATGTTTGCCGCACCTACAGTGCTTACCGGACTGTCGCTCTGCCACAGGGTGCCTCCGAGAGAAGAGACGATGGTGGACTGCTTGATGCGTGCGATGCGGTAGTCCACAAGGTAAGGTGCAGGCATATCCGCGAATGTCATTGTCTGCGAACGCTTCATCTCATCCTCCATTGCCTTGAAGATGGTGGCTTCGTCCTGTTGGATTGTTGATTGGTTGTTTTGTTGTTTTGTTGTTTTGTTGTCTGGCTGTCCAGTCGTGGATTGCTGTTCAGGCTGTGGCAATACGTATGGCACCTGGCGCTGAGCCTTGGATCTCTGGGTCTCTACCTGTGACACGAAAATCATAGGAGAGGTAGCAGTTACAGGCACCCATCCTGACTCTGCACCGCATTCACCGGTGAAAGTGGAAGGCTTGTCGCCAGCAGCTGCGATGTTGCTGAACATGGAGAGCGGCGTGCCGATGAGATCGACGCCACGCACCAGCTGGTCTTCCCTGCCGTCAACGAATACTCTATAGACCTCGATAGGGGAGACATTGAATGAGTTGAGGCTGTTGCCTTCACCGGTAAGGGTGTAACCGCTGGTCACGGTGCGGAAGTAATAACCGAATTCCTTGCCCTGACGCTTGGCTTCGTCGATGAGCATCTTGCGCAGCTGAGCCTCGGTGTAAGGCTTCGTTGTTTCCACGATGAGGTTTGACTGACGGCTTACAGGGTCGTTTCCACCACGGGTACGGCCGTGTCCATTGCTCTGAGGGAAACCGTCGATAGGCACACGGCTCATGAGGAAATTCTTCAATACGCCGTTCACCACATTGTCCACGCGGCGGGCTTTCACGCCTTCGTCGTCATAAACGTAGTGGCCGTTGAGGATAGTGCCGGCATAAGTGGAGAGTGTAGGGTCGCAATAGACGTTGAAGCTCTCAGGGAGCACACGCTCGTTGACCTTCTTCTTGAAGGTCTCGCCGCCGGTCTTGAGACGGTGTCCCTCCAGGCGGTGACCGAATATCTCATGGAAGAAGACTCCGCTGGCAGGGCCAGAGAGGATGGCAGGACCGGTGTAAGGGTCCACTATCGGAGCATTGGCAAGAGCGTGGAGACGCTTTGTCATGTCGCGGGCGGTCTCTGTAAGTACGTTAAGGTCAGGCAGCTGGTCGTCGGTATAGCCGAAGAAATCCTCGAAGAGAGGACATGACATTCCATCGACAGCCTTGATGGAGGCACTGAGCATCACGCGCACGGTCTGACGGTTCTGCACAGTCACGGTGCCTTCAGAGTTGACAAACCATGTGCGGATGAGTGTGAAGGTGATGGTAGCGTTTCCGTTTTCCAGTTTACCGTCCTCTTTGAACACCTTGGTGACGGCATTCAGTTTCTCTGCCCATCCCTTTTTGTCCACATTATATGCAGAAGCAGGAAGCTCCTGCTGGTAATATTTCTCCACAGGAGCGGCAGAGAAGCAAGGTGCTTTGTCCTCATTCTCGGCAGAAGTCATGTTTCGGCTCTTGGCATTGTTGTAGTTGGTCTGCGCAATGCGGAAGCGCTTGAGGGTCTCCTGCCATATAGCCTCACGGATGGCTTGCAGAGGTTTGCCGTCGAGAGGCACGTTGACACCGCGTGCGTTGCGCCCGTTAGGGTCGCTGGTGCCTTGGTTCACATATTTGAAGTTGTCAAACTCCATGCTTCCGAGCCGCACTTGTGGAGTCACGGTGCGCTCATGCTGCTCGCTGAGGCTTGACACGCCGAAGTCGCTTGTGATGTTGACCACATACTCATCAGCCATTCTTAGACTCATGAAATAAGCGCCGGCAGGCTGCTGGTTCTTCAACTGTGAGAAGTTGTACTGCAACTCTTTCTGCAATGCGCCAACCATAGGGTCGGTCTCAATGCTTTGTGCCATAACTGCGATATGCAGAAAGAGCAGTAAGAAAGGTAAAAGACTTTTTTTAGTCATGGTGTTTTTTATGTTTATTTTTATTCGGGGGCAAAGGTACACATTTTTATATAAATATAGCTATCTTTCATGGAAAAAACTAAGGGCAGATAATGTTTTTTCCAGATTACCACTTGTCCTTTGTCTGGATGTCGTCTTTCCATTGGTGATCCTTGGGGAATGCCATTCCGTTCCATGCCTTTTCCTGGGTTACAGGCAGAGGCTTGTCGATCCAGAAAGGATGGTCGGCGGGGAGTCCGAGAGGCATGAATGCCAGAGTGGTCATATAGAGTGAGCCGTTGTTGGTGTACCAATCAGCCACGTCAGGCTGGCTTCCGCAGAATCCGATGGTGAGATACCCGCCCTCGTTGAAGTTCTGCTGATGGTCGAACATACGGTGGAGCACTTTCGTAAGGGCATTGCGCACCTGTCCGTTGGACAGTCCTTCAGGCAGTTTCTGATACCAAGCCATGAGAGCCAGCGGCTGCATTGTAGCCATGCGGTAAGGGATGCTCCTGCCGAAGACAGGGAAAGTGCCTTCCGGAGAGACAAAGCGCTCAAGGACAATGCTGTACTTCTGGCAGCGCTTCAGTTCGCGGTCATAGTATTTACGATAGTCCAGACGAGTGTTTGCCTTGGCATCCATCATGGCTTGAAGGGTCTCAAGGTACATGGGATGGAAGACATAGGAACTGTAATAATCGAAAGAGAAGGACGGACCGTCAGCATACCATCCATCGCCTACATACCATTCCTCCATCTTCCTGCATGTGGAATTGACGCGATATTGGTCATATTCGCCTCCGGCTTTAGCCATAAAGCTCTCAATGGTGGATGAGAACAGCAGCCAGTTGGTGTAAGGAGGGTCAATCTTGCGAAGCTTTCGGAACTCAGCGAGGTAACGCTGCTTGGTAAGGTCGTCGAGCGGCTTCCACAGAGTGTCGTAAGCACGGAGAAAACTCTCGGCTACGTAGGCCGCATCCACGAGGTTCTGACCGCCGATACCCCAGCAGAGATAGTCGGGACTGTCGGGATCAACGGCATTCCTGTAGGAAGCGAGCGCCCATTGACGGAGGTTTCTGCGCTGAATACCCTCGGCAGAATCATCATCGGGCAGTGTGAGCCACGGAGCTATGCCGGCCATCAGTCTGCCGAAACACTCCATATAGAGCACCTTCCGGTTACGGTTGTCGAAACTTGGGCTGAACTCTGTCTGCATATTCTTCTGCAGTTCGCCCTTAGCCATGTTCTCCAGTACGGGTTGAGCCATCCTGTAAGCCAATGAGCACCAGTACTCACGGTCGCTCATCGCTTTAGCTTTCTTCTTGGCATTTATGGCACATGAAGGCACGATAGCCATGCAGAAAGCGATGATAATCAGTTTGATATTTTTCATTTCTTTAAAGTTGGTATTCCATTTTCAAAAGTAATAGGTATCCATAAGTGCCTGCTGTCACTCAGTTGGGCAGGATTCCACATGTCAGCCATGAAGACGAAGTCAGCTCCATCGAACATCTTCTTCTGTGCGGCAGTCTCCACCTTATATACCTTATTTCCGCAATATTGTACTTTAACGTTTTTTTATAAGTATCTGAGTAACAAAAAATTGCTCAGGGTTTTGCCATGTCGGAGATTTCACTTATCTTAGTGTCGCTTTTAAAAACAAATAAAACTCTGAATGACATGGCAAAAGTACAAATAAAATCCGAGAAACTCACTCCTTTTGGAGGAATATTTTCGATTATGGAGCAATTTGATGCTCTTTGCATCGAATTAAGGAAAACTTGCAATATCCCAATTGGTAATAGCCATTAGGGTAAGAAGAATTCAGAGATAACTATATAAAAAGGGTCTGCGGGAGCAGATCCTTTTGTATTTCCTGGTACTTTTTTAACCGTACAGAGGTCTCAATTATTTTGTCTTTCCATTGCCATATTTTACGCTTTTTCCACATATTGCAGACTATGTAGTAAGAACAGGAGATGGATTGTGCCAAGGTAATGGTAGCAGGAATCTTGCAGTGTTAAACCTTAAAAAGGGCGATAAGGTCATAGTTAATACCGTATGTCCTCTATACAGTGTAGCAAATGGAACTGGAGAGACACTCGTTGGAGAGAATTGTGAATTCATTGTTGAAAATGATGGCGCATTTGGATTCACAATGTCCAAGAGAAATTTCCCCAATTCTGAGCGTAGTCCGTTCCTTTTTTGTAAAAAAAAAGGCTGTTTTAACGGTTGTTAACGTCAAAACAGCATCATTTCCAGAGAATTGAAAACCGTCTTTTGAACCTCCTTAACCCCGCTTGCGGAGCGTTAAGTTTCTTATTATCAATAGTATAAGCAAAACAGAATCGCAATATGGTCAGGGTGGAATTACGCGAAGTTCCACCCTAATTCCACCCATAATTCCACCACCTCTATGTTGTTGATTATAAGGATGTTGACACTACATGGGTGGAAGGGTGGAATTACTTTTGCAAAAATAAAAAAGTTTGAAGAAAGTTCTCTCTTTGCAATATCTATGCTTTTACATTGCAATATCTATGCTTTTGCATTGCAATATCTATGCTTTTACATTGCAATATCTATGCTTTTGCATTGCAATATCTATGCTTTTGCAATGTACTATCTATTTCTTTGATGGTTTGCGCCTGATTTCATCCATCACCTCGTCCACGATGCAGTTGTCTGCAAGCAGATACAATCCTGTACCTTCATCATGGAGCGCTTTACAAGTTCTGGAAGTATAAAACATATCCAAGGCAAGTTCTATATCAATATCCAGTCGTTCTGACAATCAGGTGACAATACGCCCAATCTTGTTCCACATATTCAATTGGTTCAACATATTCTCAATCTACGATATTTATAAAAATGTTGTCTTGTTGTCTTGTTGTTTTGTTGTTTTGTCGATTGACCATAATGCTTGGGATTGCTACAGACAACCAAACAACCAAACAACCAAACAACCAGACTACCAGATAACCAAACAACAAAACAACCAAACAACAAAACAACATAGACGTCTCATTCTTACCGGCAAGCAGGTTTATCCTACCAACTCGATTCCATCGTCAGTGATGGTGATGAGACGACGCTTGTAGAGGTCGCCGATGGCACGCTTGTAGGTCTTTTTGCTGACTTGGAACTGCTCTCGGATTTCCTCTGCACTGCTCTTGTCGCCAAGACGGCAGCGTCCGCCACGGTATTGCAGATAGCGAAGGAGATACTCCGCGAAGTCTTCGGTATGCTGACGACCTGCCTGCTGGAGGGCTATATCTATCTTTCCGTCAGGACGTATCTTGGAGATGTATGCCTCCACACGGTCGCCGGTGTGCAGATCACGGAACACCTGGGAGTCATAGAGCAGAGCCGCATAGCGATTGTTGATGATGGCTTTGAAGCCGAGGTCTGTCTTCTGCCAGATGAGGGCATCGGCTTTATCGCCAACTTTCAGCGTTACAGGGTTGTCATCGACGAGCACCGGCGCACCGCTCTCGTCCACTTCGTATGCCGTACCGTCTTCGGTGACACGCAGGGAGGACAGGTAATGCTCCACTTTCGCAGATGCCACGATGCGGAAACTCTCTTCATCGAGATGCACATGGACGATGTAGGAGCGTCCTTTCGCCATGCGCTGCTTCTGCTCGCGGAACGGACAGAAGAGGTCTTTCATCAGTCCCCAGTCGAGGAAAGCGCCATATTCATTTACCCATGCCACTTCGAGGTAGGCGAAATCGCCCACCATGGCCTTCGGTTCTATGGTGGTGGCAATGCGTCGTTCTTCATTATCGAGATAGACAAAGACGTCCACCTCGTCGCCTATCTCAAGGTCATCAGGCACATATCGTGTGGGAAGAAGGATCTTGCCTTCTTCATCACCTTCGAGATATACTCCGAAATCTACTTTCCATGCCGCCTTGAGACGATTCTTCTGTCCTAAAAGGATTTTCTTCATATTGTATTTCTATTTTATTCGAAAACTGATTTCTTTTACCGTCACTTACATGGATTTCCTTCAGACTGCAGGTTCATTGGCATCTGCGTCGGCTGCAGTCTCCGCGGTCACAGCCTCTTGTTCCTTCTCTATCTGTCCGTCCTTCAGATGGATGCAGCGGTCAGTAATCTGCGAAAGTCCCTCATCATGAGTCACTATGACGAAGGTCTGGCCGTATTTGTCACGCAGATCGAAGAAGAGACGGTGCAGTTCTTCCTTGTTATGGGTGTCGAGAGATCCGGATGGTTCGTCGGCAAAGATTACTGCAGGATTGTTTACCAGTGCTCTTGCCACTGCTACACGCTGCTTCTCGCCGCCCGAAAGCTCTGCCGGTTTATGGTTGGCACGGTCTGACAAGCCCATGAAAGCGAGGAGTTCTTCAGCCCTTTCCTTGGCTTCCTTGCGCTTTGCACCGCGGATAAAGGCTGGAATCATCACGTTTTCGAGGGCCGTAAATTCAGGCAGAAGCTGATGAAACTGAAACACGAAACCGATATGACGGTTGCGGAAGTCGGACAGTTTCGACTTGGAGAGCGTGCTGACGTCAATGCCGTCCACGATGACTGTGCCGCTGTCAGCCTTGTCAAGCGTTCCCATTATCTGCAGGAGCGTGGTCTTTCCAGCGCCGCTGGGACCCACTATGCTCACTATCTCCCCCTTGTTGATGTGGAGGTCGATGCCTTTCAGCACCTCAAGGCTGCCGAAGGATTTCCTTATATTCTTTACGTCAATCATTTATCTTTATTTGTTTTTTATTTTGCTTGGTATCATTGTCTTGGTTTTACCTGCGCCAGAATATCAGTTTCTGCAGGCTTTCCCAGATGCTTTCCTGCTCATGGTGCTGGGTGGTGGCAAATGTCATGATGTCCTGCTGGTTGCCATACTGGTCAGGGAAGATGATCATCACGTTCTTATATTTATAATATGTGGTGAGCTCTTCAGGCAGACGCTCCATCGCAGACTTGTAGGAGACGGTGCCCTGACGTGCCGTCACGACGACGAGCATCTGGTGCTCCTCCATCTGCGCGGCAAGTTTCTTGAAGTCATTCCAATGCTGCATGATGGCATAATCGGCACGTATGCTCTTGAATCTGTAGTCGAGAAACGTGCGGATAAGCGAGAGCGACTCCTCTCTGCCATGGAATACGATACGGCATCCGAGGCGTGTCACCATCCTGGAGACCCTTTCGAGCCAGCGGTAGAAGCCGGGCTCATACTCTGCACGCGACGGCACCGCTACATGAAAGACCCTGATGGTGTTGAGAGGGATGGTGCATCTGGCTATGATTATCTGGCGGTTAAGCCCATTGAAGAGGCTTTGGGCAAACTGTCCCCAGAAGCGTCGCGTGGAATTGTCATGGATATGCTGTCCCAATATGATTTCCGAAGCATCGTATTCCTTGAAGGCATGCTTTATGCCGTTGGCTATGTTGGTGGCAAGGCGCACCTGGGTCTGGATGTGGATATCAGCCGCAGCCGCCTTTTTCTCTATGGATTCCAGCAGCCGTTGCCCTTCCTGCTGATTGTAGGAGGCATCGAGGTCGTCATACACCACATTGAGAGCGATGAGTCCCCTGCTGAGTTTCTCATTGCGCATCAGCACGGCAAGATTGAAGAGAGTATCGCAGGTCTCAGGGTATTTGACGGGTATCAGTATCTTTTCATCGTCAGCCTTGCCGTCATCCTCCGGTATCTTGCGCTGCGTCTTCTCCTGAAGGACGATGGCACGGGAGGCGTATTCCGTCACGATGGTGGAGATGATGCAGGTGAAGAGTATCATTATCACGACAGCATTGAGCGCTTCGTCGCCGAGAAGGTGCTGTCCCGGCGCTATTTCCAGATTGACTCCCACCATCACCAGGGCTATTGCTCCGGCGGCATGTGCCGATGTCATGCCGAACATCAGGTTGCCTTCGTGCACGCTACGATGGAAAAGGAAGCTGCTGAGGAATGCCGCAATGGCTTTTCCCACCGTTCCGAAGATGCCGATGCACGCCACCACGAGGATGGTGTTTCCTCCTTCGAGCAGCAATCCCGCATTGATAAGCATGCCGACACCGATAAGGAAGTAAGGGATGAATATGGCATTGCCGATAAACTCGATGCGGTTCATCAGCGGTGAGACATTGGGAATGAAGCGATTGAGCACCAATCCGGAGAAGAAAGCCCCGAGAATGCCCTCCAGTCCTATCAGTTCGCAGGTAGCCGCACTGATGAACATCACTGCAAGGACAAAGATATACTGCATCACCGAGTCGGAATAGCGACGGAGAAACCAGCGCGTCATGTGGCGGATAAGCCATGTCATGGCCGCACACCACGCCACAAACTTGACGAAGAAGAGCACCCAGAACATCGTTCCCGTTCCGCCGGACATGCTTCCCACCAATGCCGCCGTCACCACCAGGGCTATGAGCAGCGAGAGCATCGAAGCGCCGACAGAGAGCGTTGTCACCGTGCTCCGCTGGAGTCCGTAGCGCACCACGATGGGGTAAGCCACGAGAGTGTTACTCGCCATGATACATCCCAGAAGGAGGGAAGCGAGCGGAGGATAGTCCAGATACCAGACGCAGGAGAGATATGTGAGGATGAAAGGGACGAAACAGGTGAGCAGTCCGAAGACGGTCACCTTGCCCAGGTCCTTCTTCAGTCCCTCCATATCCATCTCTATTCCAGCAAGAAACATGATGTAAAGCAGTCCGACGCGTCCGAAAAGCTCAAAACTGGAGTCCCTTTCCAGAATGTTCAGTCCGTAAGGGCCTATCACTATGCCGGCAAGCACCATGCCGATGATGTGCGGAATGCGCAGTTTTCCCATCACGATAGGGGCAATCAGGATGATGAAGAGCACCACGAAAAATATCAAAGTGGGACTGGTTATGGGGAGATATTGCGTGAAATCAAGCATTTTTATTGACGTTAGGCATGAATTATGATGCAAAATTGCAAAAAAAATATCAAATTATCGAAGATTAAGCCGAAAATTTGTACTTTTGCATTGGAATTATATATTTTATGTAATAACAACTAAACAAAACGAAGAAGAAATGAAAGTAGCAATTGTTGGCGCAAGCGGTGCAGTGGGACAGGAGTTCCTGCGCATCCTCGATGAGAGAAATTTCCCTATGGATGACTTGGTGTTGTTCGGAAGCAAACGCTCCGCTGGTACTAAATACACATTCAAAGGCAAGGAATACGAGGTCAAACTCTTGCAGCACAACGATGATTTCAAGGACGTGGACATCGCATTCACATCTGCAGGTGGCGGCACAAGTGAGGAGTTTGCTGAGACCATCACCAAGTATGGCGCCGTGATGATCGACAACTCAAGTGCGTTCCGCATGTGTGACGATGTGCCTCTGGTGGTTCCTGAGTGCAATGCTGAGGACGCATTGAACCGTCCTCGCAACATCATTGCCAATCCTAACTGTACTACAATCATGATGGTAGTGGTGCTCAAGCCTATCGAGAACCTTTCCCACATCAAGAGAATCCACATCTCCAGCTATCAGAGTGCTTCTGGTGCAGGTGCAGCTGCGATGGCAGAGCTCCAGCAGCAGTACAAGGAACTCGTGGAGACCGGTGAGGCAAAGACCATCGAGAAGTTCCCGCATCAGTTGGCTTACAACGTAATTCCTCAGATTGACAAGATGACTGAGAATGACTACACCAAGGAAGAGATGAAGATGTACAACGAGACACGCAAGATCATGCACAGCGATGTCCGCACCAGTGCTACCTGCGTACGCGTATCTTCCCTCCGCAGCCACTCCGAGTCAGTATGGGTAGAGACAGAGGCTCCGCTCACAGTAGATCAGGTGCGTAAGGCTCTTGATGCCGCTGAAGGCGTTTCCCTCGTCGATGACCCTCAGAATTACGTTTATCCTATGCCGCTCGAAAGCGCAGGAAAGGATGACGTATATGTAGGCCGCATCCGTCAGGATCTGGCTAATGACAACGGTATCACCCTCTGGCTCACCGGTGACCAGATACGTAAGGGTGCCGCTCTGAATGCTGTTCAGATTGCAGAATATCTCATCAAGGTGGGCAACGTAAAGTAATCAGCCCGCAGCATAGTCCTTCTTGTCACTCCATGACCTTTGCGCCAGAAGAGTGACAAGGAGGGTTTTTCGTCTTTTCAAAACTGAAATCTACAGTCAATCACCATCTTGTCCGTCAGTGAAAAGGAAGGTATGACTGTCCGATAACGGTGTTCCGACAATGTGACACCTGTGATTTTACACATTATATATAAAATATCAACGATGGCTTCCATCAACAGCAGCCTTTAACCAAAGTAGTCTTGAATTACACATTTCTAAATAACATCGACTCACCGAAGGATCTCAGGGAGATTCCGGTGGACCAATTACCCGAGGTATGCCGTGAACTTCGCGATGACATCGTGAAGGAACTGTCGGTCAATCCCGGGCATCTTGCGTCGAGTCTGGGCGTCATCGAACTGACTGTCGCCCTGCATTATGTCTATGACACTCCTTATGACAGAATAGTATGGGACGTGGGCCATCAGGCTTACGGACACAAAATATTGACCGGTCGCCGTGACAATTTCTGCACTAACCGCAAGCTTCACGGCATCTGCCCTTTCCCTAATCCTGCAGAAAGCGAATATGACACCTTCACCTGCGGACATGCTTCCAACAGCATCTCCGCGGCTCTCGGCATGGCTGTGGCAGCACAAAGGGAGCAGAAACTGGCACGTGAAGGCGACAATGCAAAGGAACTGCCCACTCGCCACGTCGTTGCCGTGATAGGCGACGGTGCAATGAGCGGCGGTCTTGCCTTCGAAGGACTGAACAATGTCAGTTCTTCGCCTAACGATCTGCTCATCATCCTGAATGACAACAATATGTCCATCGACCACTCCGTCGGCGGAATGAAGCAGTATCTGCTCAACCTTACCACCAATGAATCATACAACCATTGGCGTGACAAGGCCGCAAAATGGATGTTCAGCAAGGGCATCCTCAATGACAGCAGGAAGAAAGCGATAATACGGCTCAACAATTCCATAAAGTCTCTCATCAGCGAACAGCAGAATATCTTCGAGGGACTGAACATCCGCTACTTCGGTCCGGTATATGGACATGACGTGAAGGAACTCGTCCGCGTGCTCCACCAACTGAAGAACATGCGCGGTCCGAAGCTCCTGCATATCCACACCGTGAAGGGAAAAGGCTACGAACCAGCCGAGCATGCCGCCACCATCTGGCACGCTCCGGGAAAATTCGACCCTGACACAGGCGAGAGAATAAAGGGCAATGAGGAAAATATGCCTCCGAAATTCCAGGACGTATTCGGTGAGACTCTCGTGGAATTGGCAAGGCAAAACCCTAAGATAGTGGGCGTTACGCCTGCCATGCCTACTGGATGCTCGATGAACAAGCTGATGGATGCCATGCCGGAACGTGCCTTTGACGTGGGTATTGCCGAGGGACATGCCGTGACTTTCTCGGGAGGAATGGCAAAAGACGGACTTATACCTTACTGCAACATCTACAGTGCCTTCGCCCAGCGTTCCTACGACAATATCATCCACGATGTGGCAATACTCAACCTGCCTGTAGTGTTATGCTTCGACCGTGCCGGACTGGTGGGTGAAGACGGTGCTACTCATCATGGAGCATTTGACATGGCCGCACTGAGACCGGTGCCAAACCTTACCATTTCCGCTCCGATGGACGAGCATGAACTGCGCCGGCTGATGTTTACAGCCCAGCTTCCTGGCAAGGGTGCCTTCGTGATACGCTATCCACGTGGCAGAGGTGTGCTCGTGGATTGGCGCTGTCCGCTGGAGGAAGTGGAGGTGGGAAAAGGCAGAAAACTGTCTGATGGCGATGACATTGCCGTCCTTTCCATCGGTGCCGTGGGCAACAATGTGCAGAAAGCCATCTGTAATCTCGGCGTTAAGAAGAGCGTGGCCCATTATGACATGCGTTTCCTCAAGCCTCTGGATGAGGACATCCTGCATGAGGTGGGCAGGAAATTCCGCAAGGTAATCACCGTGGAAGACGGTGTGCGCAATGGCGGTATGGGCTCTGCCGTGATGGAATGGTTTGCCGACCATGACTACGATGTTCACGTCAAGCGTCTCGGATTGCCGGATTACTTCGTCGAGCACGGCACAGTAGCCCAGCTGCAGCATATCGTAGGCATTGATGCAGAGAGCATTATAGAGGAATTAAACAAATAAATATAGGGGAAGGAGAGGCGCATTCTCCTTTCCCATATATTCAAATAGACAACAGATGAAAATAGTAATAGCAGGAGCAAGGGAAATAGGTACTTACCTGGCAAAACTTCTCTCCAGAAACAATGAGGACATCACTCTCATCGATGACGACGAGGAATGCCTCGACAATATCAGCGCCAACTATGATGTACTGACGCTTCACGACTCTCCAGGCAGCATCAAGGCGATGCAGACGGCTGGAGTGCAGCGCTGCGACCTCTTCATAGCTGTGACAGGCGACCAGCATGTCAACCTCAGTTCCTGCTCACTTGCCAAGGCTCTCGGAGCAAAGCGCACCGTGGCAAAGGTGGAGGACTATGAGTTTGCAGACTCTGCCAATGCGCAGTATCTCCACCGCGTCGGCATTGATTCCATCATCTATCCCGAACTTCTCGGCGCAAAGGACATCATCAACGGACTGAAGATGTCGTGGGTACGCCAGAGATGGGACGTGCATAATGGAGCTCTCGTGATGCTCGGCATCAAGCTACGCGAGTCTGCCACCATCCTCAACCAGCCTCTCAAGGAACTATGCGGACCGGAAGACCCTTATCATATCGTGGCTATCAAGCGTGGCGACGAGACCATCATCCCTGGTGGTAACGACGAATTGAAGCTTCATGACATTGCTTTCTTCATGACAAAGCGCAACTTTATCCCTCATATCCGCAAGATTGTGGGCAAGGAAAACTATGCCGACGTGAAGAACGTGATGATGATGGGCGGAGGAAAGATTGCCGTGCGCACAGCCGCAACCCTGCCGGAATATATCAAACTGAAGATAATAGAGAGGGACACACAGCGCTGCGAGCGACTGAATGACCTGCTCACTGATGCTGACCGCATCATGATAATCAATGGAGACGGACGTGATGTCTCCCTTCTCGTGGAGGAAGGCATCAAGAATACTCAGGCCTTCGTAGCCGTTACAGGTAATGCGGAGACCAATATCCTTGCCTGTCTCACTGCCAAGAGGATGGGAGTGCGCAAGACTGTTGCCCTCGTGGAGAACCTCGACTATGTGGAAATGGCTGAGAGCCTCGACATCGGCACCATCATCAACAAGAAGGCTATCGCCGCAAGCCACATCTATGAGATGCTGCTTGACGCTGACGTGAGCAATGTCCGCTTCCTTATGGCTGCCAATGCCGACGTTGCAGAGTTCGTGGCACAGCCCGGTTCGAAGGTCACACGCAAGAAAGTCTATGAGCTTGGTCTGCCTTACGGCATGACTTTCGGTGGTCTGGTGCGCAATGGTGAGGGTATGCTTATATCCGGTGGCACGCAGATAGAGCCGGGTGACATCGTCGTGGTGTTCTGCCACAATGCCGACATGAAGCGCATTGAGAAATTCTTCGTATAAGCAAAGCCTTTGTGCCTGCCGCTATCGTGCAGGTCTGCCTCCGTTATCCACCACTGTGCCAGCCGCATTAACACAGGAATCCCCTCTGAGTCCGTCCCTGTGCCAGCCGCGTTACCGGCTGGTTTGCAATTTAATCCCCATAAAGAAATGAATTCCAAACTGATATGTAAGATCTTAGGCTCACTGCTTTTCCTTGAGTCCCTGTTCATGATACTGTGTCTCGGCATCTCCGTATGGTATCATGAGGACGACTTGTTTGCCTTCCTCATATCAATCTTGCTTACACAGGCGGCAGGCTTCTCCTTGAGATGTGTCGGCCGCAATGCCGACAACTCCCTCGGTCGTCGCGAGTCTTTCCTCGTCGTCACCCTCGCCTGGAGCGTCTTCAGCCTTTTCGGCACGCTGCCATTCATGGTGGGTGGCTACATCACGGACTTCACCAATGCCTATTTCGAGTCCATGTCTGGCTTCACCACCACGGGCTGTACCATCCTCGATGACGTGGAATGTCTGCCTCATGGCATATTGTTCTGGCGAAGCCTGTCACAGTGGATTGGCGGTTTGGGTATCGTATTCTTCACCATAGCCATCCTTCCGTCCATGGTAGGCGGTTCGGTGAAAGTGTTTTCCGCCGAAGCCACCGGTCCTATCAAGACCAAACTGCATCCACGTCTGAGCAGTTCGGCAAAGAGCATCTGGACCATTTTCCTCGTTCTCACCATAGTATGTGCCGGCACATTCTATCTCCTCGGCATGAATGTCTTCGACAGTGTCAACCATGCCATGACCACACTTGCCACCGGTGGCTTCTCCACTCGCAATGCAAGTATCGAATACTACCATTCCCCGGCTATGGAGTATTGCAGCACCTTCTTCTGCTTTATCTCAGGAGTCAATTTCATCCTGCTCTATAATGCAGTGATAAGGGGCAAGGTGGGAAACCTTTTCCGAAATCCCGAGGTGAAATTCTATGTGGCAATCATTGCCATCTTCACTGCTTTCATAGCCATAGAACTCATCATCAACAATCATTACGGCTACGAGCGTGCATTCCGTTGCGCCGTCTATCAGGTGGTATCATTCATCACCACCACCGGTCTCTTCAACGATGATGCCGGACAGTGGCCTCATGTCACGTGGATAGTGCTGGCAGTCTGCATGTTCATTGGAGGCTGTGCTGGCAGCACCAGTGGTGGATTCAAGTCCATCAGATGCGTCATGCTGCTCAAAATCGTGCGCAATGAGTTTCGCCAGATGCTCCATCCGCGTGCTGTCCTGCCGCTCAGAATCGGTGAGAACAACGTGCCTATCGACAAGCGCGTAACGCTCCTTGCATTCCTCACCATCTATTGCATCATGTGCATAGTGTGTGCTTTCTGCATGACAGCGGCAGGAGTGGATAATACCAACTCCATCACCATCACGCTCTCCACGCTCAGCAACGTGGGTCCTACGCTCGGACTGGAGATAGGTCCTACGATGTCGTGGAACCATCTGCCCGACTTTGCCAAGTGGATATGCTCTTTCCTCATGCTGATGGGCCGTCTGGAGATATTCTCCGTCCTCATCATCTTCACCCCTACATTTTGGAAAGACAGGTGATTGCTTTTGTGGTTTTGTTGTTTTGTGGTTTAGTTGTCTTGTTGAATGCCAATACAGCCAACAAAATAACAAAACAACTAAACAACCAAACAACACAACAAACAGACGGCAATCTTAGCCTGATAAGCCTAAGATTGCCGTCTGTTTGCATTGGTGTGTTACTCCCACGGGAAGGCGTTGCCGAAGTAACTGTAGCGGGAATTGTCGGAATCCACGACTATCTGCTCGATGACTATTTCCGGATCTATCATGATGAGACGGAGTGAATGCTTGCCAGGTTTGCACTGGAGATCCACTTCAAGCCAGCGGATATTGTCGAACACCTCATCGCGACGTGGCAATCGTCTGTTGTCTTGCCAGCCTGAGAGCAGGAGATTATTGCGTGGAGGCAATGCTTTCAGCACTTTGGAGACAGCGAGATTCTGCTTGGTGTATTCCTGAAACTCGTCATGCAGTCCTTGTCTGGCATCTATTACACGCATCGGTTGGTCATCAATCTGCACTCCGAGGCGCAGTCCACGTGCCGGATGTACGTCCTGAGTGGGCAGTATTCCTATGGCGATGGTTCCGCTATTCGAGTTGATTTCGTATTCCAATGCAGCCCTGTTGCCTGTCGTCTCGCTTGTAGCCATCACATTGTCGGCACCCATACAGCCTTTTCCCCTGCCCAGGTTTGGCAGGAAAATCCATTTGGCTTCCTTGCCATCCACTTTTCTGCAGTATCTGTATGCCGGGATGGAGTACTCATGAGAAGGAGCAGGAGCAATATTGTTGTCCACCTTGAAACCGAGAGTCATAGGGTTTACATTCTTCTCTGGAATAGACCATTGCGTGTAGCCGATATGATTGTCGAGCATCATTCCGCTCTCCGAAATGCTTTCCGCACCATGTGCCGAATGAGGGCCATTCATCATTTATGAATATTCCGCGGTACCTTACTTTCGGTTCTCCGTCAGTGAAAGTGCCTTTGTCGATGAACACCTGCTGATGTTTCATTATCGGTGCATCCGCCATCCAGTACCAAGGCGATACTCCAATCTGCCTTGACAGTTCGTAGATGCCGTAGATGGTGCCGCGCTTGTCCGAACCGAGAATGACCATTCTGCCACCTTCGGTGAAGATGAGAAACTGTTCCCACTTGCCTTTCAGCGTCCGGCATTGCGCCTCGTATTTCTTGGCCAGAGCGCTTTTGCCCACAGTGGCCACGATGATTGGAGCGCATTCCCTGCCCGTCACTGCCTTGATGTCATGGCGGAGATTGCTGACGGCAATCCTTACTCCTGTCCAGTCAGCAGGGTCATAGACGATGGTGTCATTGGTATTCGTGATTTCGATAGCAGTCCTCTCGCCTTTGGCAAAAGAGACGAAGCGGTCTGCCGCATGGACATTGAGTCCCATGAGGAGAGCACCGGCAAGCAGTGAGAGAAAAAGTCTTTTCATTGTTGTTGTTGATAATTAGATAGAAATTCGTAGGCGCTTGTTCCTGGTCTGATTATTATTGTTGTTGATAATCAGATAAAAATTCGTAGGCACTTGTTCTATGCCTGATTGGTGTTAGTTTCAAATTCGTTACAAAAGTAATGAAAATAATTGGAAGAGCCAAATTTTTAAGTCTGGTTGTTTAGTCGTTGCGGGTGGATACGACCACGAAAATTGTCCTGTTTTTCCGTTTCTGATGCACAATATGGATACTCTTTTGTAACGTATTGATAGTCAATGGAATGCGAAAGCATAGTTTTTGCATTGCAAAAGCATAGATATTACCTCCTGATAGCATAGCTATTACGGGGTAATATCTATGCTTTTGCGTCATGATATCACAGCTGTCGCAGAATAATAGCTTGGTTTCTCTCTTTTTGTTCCATTTTTCTGATGTATGTTTCACTGCAGACTTGGCCCTCTATATATAGGCTGGTTCTATAAATTACCACCGTTAAGTAGGTGACGGAAGATTGGTAATAAGTAATGGGAGAATAGCATTGTCATTCATGGTTTCAAGCTATGGGGGAAAAAGCAAGCTAATGATGTAATCTCCAGTTCCCTTTTCCCTATAATCCAATGCGGGGTTACTCTCGTTGCGATTGGTGTTTGTATTCCTGATAAATCCGGTAGTGGATATCTGTCTGACGGTTTAGATGAGACATCAATAGATTGTTTTGTTGTTTGTAGATGTTTGTATTCGCCAAGGCGAAGGATTGCCAAGGCGAAGGTGGATGGTTGTTGACTGCTGGAGCGGTGGGGGAGGCATCCCCATAAGTGGGTATTTCATTGAAATCGTAATTTTTAGGTATTGCAGATTATGGGAAAAGGACTTAACTTTGCACCCGGAAATCACAACGTAACTTTTAAAATAAACAAGGACAAATGAAATCAACTATCGTAATTTATGGCTCTTCCACTGGCACATGCCAGTCGATTGCCGAAACCATCGCTTCCAAACTGGGCGTGGAAGCTGTAGATGTAACAAGCATTGATGCTGATACCATCACAAGTCACGACAACCTCCTGCTCGGCACTTCCACCTGGGGCGCTGGCGAGATACAGGATGACTGGTATGACGGCATGAAGAAATTGAAGAGCACAGGCTTGGCTGGCAAGACTGTCGCACTCTTCGGTTGTGGCGACTGCGAGTCTTATTCTGATACATTCTGTGGCGGCATGAAGGAACTCTATGATGCTGCTGTCGAGGCTGGCGCTACCGTATTGCCTGGTGTTTCCACAGAAGGCTACACCTATGATGACAGTGAAGCCCTGGACGGTGACAAGTTCCTTGGACTTGCTCTCGACGAGGTGAACGAGGATGACAAGACTGAAGCACGCATCGATGCTTGGCTTGCGGCTATAAAGCCTTCACTATAATGCTCACGGAATAAAGTAGGTAATCAAAATATAATTGATTACCTACTTGCCTATTCTTAATATAACAAAAAAAATGATAAATCTGGATAGTATGCAGAAAACCGCAACACCAATAGATCTGAAGGTTCTGATGAATCATATCTATGAATATAAGAAGGGAGTGCGCCGATTGGTGCTCTACACCTTCAACAAGAAGTATCAGTCTTTTGCCATGACGAGATTGGAGCATCAGAACATTGACTACATCATTCAGCCTGTAGGCAACGAACGACTGAATCTCTTCTTTGGCAAGAAGGAATGCCTGGATGCTATCCGCATGATTGTCACCAAACCATTATGCCAGCTTTCGCCGGAAGAGGATTTCATCCTTGGAGCTATGCTGGGGTATGATCTCTGTGCTCAATGTGAGCGCTACTGCGAGCGTAAGAAGAAGGTATGTTAAGATAATTTCTAACGTATGTAGGTAATCAATATTATTTTGTATTGCTGGTCGCTTATAATAAAAATATCAATAGATAAAAATAAAGAAAAAAAATATTTTTTATCTATTGATATTTTGTCATAAGAAGCCAGCAAGATTTGTCTGGAAGACAATACCGAAGCGAAGCGAGAGTAACCCGGGACGAAGTCTCGGGATTTATAAAGATGAGGAGGACGGCTGTCTGGAAGACAGTACCTTGTCTATAGAATCATGAGCTCGAGTTTACATCTACTTCATTTTGGTACTGTCTTCCAGACAGCTGTTTTCTTTTCATTCTTAATCCCGAGACTTTGTCCCGGGTTACTCTCGCGTTGCTCGGTATTGTCTTCCAGACAAATCTTGTTGCTATTATTAGTGAATGTATAAACAAGACAAACAACAAAACAACCAAACAACCAAACAACAGTCCTATTAGAACGTCATTCGGAACGTAAATCGGATGCCTTGCTTGTTGCTTGTAGGCAGTTCGAGGTAGTTCATACGGCGCACATACTCCACATGGAGTATCTTGAAGATGTTATGTATGCCGGCTACGAGCTCGATGTAAGGCTTGTTCTTGTCCATGAGGTAACAGCCTTCAGGGAATACCATGAGCATTTCGCTGCCTGCATTCTCTTTGAGATACGGATTGTTCTTGTCGGTAAGGGTACCCCAAAGTGCCTTTATGCCGATGTATTCACGCCATTTGAGATTCTTGAGCAGAGGTATTCTGTTGAATATCTTGCCGTTGAGGTCCCAGCTGAGGTCGAGCGAAACGAAGCGGTCATTGAGGAACTCCATATTGTTGATGAGGTTGAAGGTCTCGTCCTCGATGATATAGGAGAGGTTTGCTGCAGGCATTATGAGTAGAGGGTAAGGCACTTGGTTCCACTGTATTCCGCTCTTGATGTAGCAGTCTATCTTTCCCCAGCTCTTCATCCAGAACCGTTTGTAGATGTCGAGCGTGGTATAATTGAAGCGATAGTCACCTCCGAGCACGTCTTTCAGTCCGAAGACGTGATTGAGGCTGAAGACTGGAGCATCGAGATTGATGGTAAGACGGCGCTGCTTGGTATTGATGAATGTCTCGCCAGGAGCGAAACGCACGCCGAGACTAAGCTCTGTGGTGCGGTATTTTCCACGTCCGTCCCATACGTGAGGATAGTCATGAGGGTTGTAAGGATTGACAGCCTGCTGGGCGAGGGTGGTGTAGTGCATTGCTCCGCAAGCCTCATTTTCCTCGGTCTTGAAGCTGATGGTGGTCTTGAAGCCCCATTCTTCCTCGCGTTCAAACTTCAGTTCCTGTCGGTTCTGGAACATCATCTTGTCCACGGTAGCCCATTTCCAGGCGGTGAAGACATTGTCCTTGTCCGTATGGATGAACTTGTCGCTTGGCGAAGTGACATCGTATGAGGATGTGAAAGCGATGGTGCGGCGTGGGAACTCTCGTGGCAGGTATTCCTTCTTGTTGAAAGAATAGATGATGGAACCGCTGTAATAGTTCTTCTCGCTTCCCCAGGCACGGGCTGCATATCCTGAGAAGAACCAGTGCTTGTTGAGGTTTGCCGTGGATTGTGCTGAGATACGGGTGCGGAAACCGTCGATAAAGTTGGATGTCAGCATGGTGTTGATAGGGCCGATGTCCACCTTTGAGTCTTTGGAACTGGTCTCCACGAAGTTCTCGATGAATGCTTTCGCACCGAAGATGAAGAATTTGAATCCCTTGAGATTCTCGATGTGGGAGAGGAAAGTGCCCATTCCTTTCTCGCCTTTGGTCAGTTCCACCTGACGATACTTGTTCCAGAAATCGTCGCCACGCATCTGTGCGTCAGCCTCTTTCACCTCTTTTGCCTTGCCTTTGAACAGCTGTTTCGGCAGGTCATCGAAGGCATAGTCGGTCAATCGCGTCGTTCTTATCACGGCGGCACGCGACAGCCATTTGTTGAATCTCAGTTCCGCAATCATATCATCGACGGAGAGAGACCATGAAGAGTCAGGCAACTGTGTGAATTCCTGCAGCACCTTGAGATTCTCCACGAAGTTGACGTCGCTCTTCTTCGGGATGGTCAGTTCGCAACGCTTCACCTGATAGCTGGAGTCAGCCATGATATAGATGTCACCACGGAAGCCGAAGTCCTGCTGATTGTTAGGCAGGAAATTGAGATGGATGCACTTGTCCTTATCTACATAGGTGGTATCTTCGATGTAAAACCTGTAGAAAGCGATGGCATCCTTGCCTATCGGCGAAGTGAAAGGATACTGCAGCATCCTGATCTGGTCGTCATAGATGTTCACATCGGTGAAGACGTCCTTCAATACGGTAGTCATTATGTCGCCGGTCTGGAACAGATCGTTGATGCCGGTGGAGTTCTGACCCTTGATAATGGTCTTTTCGGAGTGTGGATGCTTACGGTAAATCTTCTGTGAGACGGTCTCATCGACGGAGATAGGGAGGATTACCTTGCCGGTATAGTCACATCTCTCCAGCTGGTCCTTGAGCCAAGGATGCTTCTGGAAGCGCTTTGACCGCAGGGTGTCGGTGTTTACGTCGTTGAGTGCCAGCATTATCTTCTGGTACTTGTTGTATTGATAGAAGTCGCGGTTGCTGAGGTCGGTCTGCTTTTTATGCTCTATTACCTTCTTCATGAGTTCCACGGCTGGATTGTTCTTGCGGCTGTATTTATGCTTCTTGGTCTTGATGACCACCTCGTCGAGCCTCTTGTTGTCCGGTTTCAGACGGATGTTGATATGGTCCGATGAGGATTCCGTAATCTTCACAGATTGCGAAACGTAACCTACGGCACTGAAAGTGAGCACCCAACCGTTACGTCGGGCAATCTTGTAGTGGCCGTTTATGTCGGAGATAGCTGAGATACCATGCCCTTTATAGACCACGGAGACGAGCGGAATGCTGTCCTTTGTCTCAGCATCAAGGATATGACCTCTTATCTGAGCGCTTGCCGGAAGCACCAGAAAGAGTAATGTTATCAGTATGAAATACAATTTTTTCACCATAATAATTTAAGGTGGAAAGCCCCCCTCACTCCCCGTTGGGGGAGCTTTTGCTTGGGTTACACAGTTCTATCAAAATCATTAGGTCGTTAGTTTGTGTAACTTGTAAAAGCTTCCCCAAAGGGAACGTGAGGGGGGCTTGGCTTTATTTATAATGTCTGTTTAATCGATTTCTTCGTCAGCCTCGTAGCCGCCCATCTCGCGGATAGCGTTCTTGAGCATGGTGTACTGCTGGTAGAGGTTGTTGACAGCCTCTTCGCCCTTGGTGTAGTCGTGCATAGGAGACTTGAGGAAGAAGCTGAGGAAGCGCTGGATACCATGGCGTCCTGCGCGTGCAGCGAGGTCAGAGAGGAGACAGAGGTCAAGACAGAGAGGAGCAGCGAGGATAGAGTCGCGGCAGAGGAAGTTGATCTTGATCTGCATAGGATAGCCCATCCATCCGAAGATGTCGATGTTGTCCCATCCCTCCTTGTTGTCGTTGCGAGGAGGATAGTAGTTGATACGTACCTTGTGGTAGTAGTCTGTATAGAGGTCTGGCTGGTCTTCAGGCTTGAGGATGGTCTCAAGAGTAGAGAGCTTTGATACCTCCTTTGTGCGGAAGTTGGCTGGCTCGTCGAGCACAAGTCCGTCACGGTTGCCGAGGATGTTTGTAGAGAACCATCCGCTGAGACCGAGGCAACGGGTGCCGATGATAGGAGCGAAGCCTGACTTCACGAGAGTCTGGCCAGTCTTGAAGTCCTTACCGCAGATAGGCATGCAAGTCTTCTCGGAGAGCTCCCACATAGCAGGGATGTCAACAGTGGTGTTAGGAGCACCCATGATGAAAGGTGCGCCTTCAGAAAGGGCAGCATAAGCATAGCACATGGAAGGTGCGATGTGCTCGCGGTCGTCTTCCTTCATAGCCTTTTCGAGAGCTGCGAGAGTGCCATGTATCTGCTCATCTACTGGAACATAGATTTCAGTAGAAGCAGCCCAGATAACAACGATACGAGCGCAGTCGTTCTTTGCCTTGAAATCACGGATGTCCTGGCGGAGAGCCTCCATCATTTCCCAACGGGTCTTGCAGTCCTTTACGTTGTCACCATCGAGGCGCTTGGCGTAGTTCTTGTCGAAAGCAGCCTTCATAGGCACGATCTTCTCAAGTTCGTCCTTTACTGGAAGAATGTCCTTTTCCTTGAGAACTTCAGCGTACATTGCGCTTTGGAAGGAGTTCTGTGGATAAACATCCCAGCATCCGAAGACGATATCATTAAGGTCAGCGATAGGAACAATCTCCTTATAGTGGAGGTATTTGGCGTTTTCGCCTTTGCCTACGCGGATCTTGTCATACTGAGTCATGCTGCCTACAGGCTTTGCGAGACCTTTGCGTGCCATGAGCACACCGGTCATGAATGTAGTAGCAACGGCACCGTTACCTACTACCATAATGCCGAGCTTACCTTCTGCTGGCTTTACATTAGTTTTGTTCATTAGATGAGTTTTTTATTTAAGATGTAGTATTCTCTTATTGTTGTCTTCTAATTGTAGTTTTAAGTCTCTGTATCAGTGCGTCTTTTTCATAGCATCCTTTAGGATATGGGAATTTCAACGCATTATCTCTGCAAAGTTAACATTTATTTCTTTAAATAAAGAAACTTTTTTGCTATTATTAAGTTTTCTAACAAAAATAAACGGAAAAGATGTCCAAAAGAGGATGAAAAGTGTTCAAAAAAACGTCCATGTTTCCTTATGTATGGAGGAACATGGACGTTTTCGTATTGCGTTGGAAATCATCAGACTTCCATGATGTCACCTTATTTCACGATTCTCTTGCCGTTCTTGCTGATCTGGAGACCCTTGGTGCTGGCATTGATGCGCTGTCCTAGGGCGTTGTAGATAGGAGAAACGGTGTCGTCAGTCTTTGTTAATTCATTGATTCCGGTAGAAACAGTAGCCTTTGCAGCCTCACCAAGTCCGCCCATCTCATTGGCAGCGCGTACAGTCCATGCAGCGTTTGCATCGTCGATGGAGAAAGATGTCTCGGTGGTATTGCCGGCATACTCGCCGTTCTTGAAGATAACCCAGCAGAATACGTAGTCGCTGTTGTCCCAAGAGATGGTAGAACCCTCGATGATAACATGGGTAGGAGCAGAAGCTTGCTCAGTGAGAGCTGTAGGATCCCAGTCGTCATCCTGTCCCATCACGTTGGCGAGGCTCATGCTCTGCACGTCATCGAGAGTGAGGATAGGGTCGTTGCTGTGCTTCTCGTTGTTGTTGTCGGTCCATTCTGTGCGACGTCCTGAGAGGTCGATGCTTGTTCCGCTGCTGAGATAAGAGTTGTATTCAGCGAATCGCTTAGGCCAACCGCCACTCATATCTGCCCAACCATTGCCGAGAGGAGCGACGTCCATCTTGGTATTGATGAAGCACGCGATAGGAGTACCAGAGCCCCATGGGCGACCGAGATAGTAGGACACGTCCTTTGACTCCTTCTTGATGTGGCAGTTATAGAATACATATCCGTATTTCTTAGCCTGTGAAGGAACGGCGAGATAGCCGCCTGTGCCACACTGCTGGAGAGTTACACCATTATAATATACGTCACCCTTTCCGCAGAGATAGTCGGTGCGACCACGGATTATGCCACCTTCAAAGTAGAACTTACCCTTCTGATTGTTAGAAGTATAAGTGTCCTGATAGCCCCAGAGGCAAGCATCCTTGAAGATAGTCTTGTTACCCTTGTCCTGATAAGCGATGTCACGACCGCGAGCATCGCCCATAGAAGTCTTGATGGTCACGCCCTGGAAATAGTTGAGAGTACCACTGTTCTGGAGTACATCACCTTTTCCGATACCTTCAGCGACGCAAGCAGTACCGTATTTTCCTTCGTAAGTCTCGAGGTCGCCAGCCTTATTTGTAATGATTACCTTGCTGTAGTCCTCGCCGATGAATGACACATTGCTGCTCTTGAAGTAAGTTATTGGGTTCTTGTATGTCTTGGTCTCGTTAGTACCATTGGCAAGTTGGATGGTGGTAGTCTTTTCCTCACCTGAACCAGCGAGCACGTATTTACCATTTTTGATGAAGATACGATAGCGAGAGTTCTGGTCAGCACGCTTGGAAGCAGCCACGATAGCGGCGTCAAGTTCCTCGGATGTGGAGACGATAGCATCGTAAGTGCCCTTTGTTACGGCAGGTTTCACCTTGGTCTCGAATGCTATTGTGATGTCTTCCTTGATGACGTTGTTGCCTGTGAGGTCAGCCACAGAACCGGCTGCAAGTGTGAATGTGTAGTTGGTAGAGTAGGTGAGACCCTTGTATTCGCAGGTTACGGTCTTGCCGTTTGCCACAGGAGTGAGGTCAGTAGTGCCGATATGAGCCTTTGCTGCCGAGGTGAGCATCACCTTCTTGTCGAATGTAAGCACTACCTTGCCGTTGGCAGAAACGCTGGAACCATTGTTTTCCGGAACGGAATTGACAAGCACAGGAGCCTTGCCATCGTCGATAATCTTGGTCTCGCCCACGATGAATGTAGCGCCAAGAGCGATACCGTCATTGGCAGAAGAAGTGCCATCAATGCTTGAAGTCTTGTCGCTTATCCAGCGGATATAGACTTTTTCCTTGTTGTTGACCTCAGCAGGGAGGGTGATAGTGGCGTCTTTCCATTGCTTGGCGCCTTCCAAAGTCATATAGCCAGCAGTGTTCCAGTTCTTGCCATCGAGAGAATACTCTATCAGTTGCTTGGTGTAAGCATTGTAATTATACACCATAGAGGTGATAATCTTCAAGTCTGTGAAAGCGGCAGCATTGATGGAAGTCTGCCAATAGTAGATACCTACATCGCCATTCTTGCTACCAGCATGCCAGCATACGGCAGCAGGACGACCCTCATAGCCGCCAGAGCCTTCCATGCTCTTGTCGAGCCAGCCCTTCTCATTGCCTTCTGCATCGCGCATGATGAGGCTTGCAGCGTCATTGTCAGCGGCGGCAAAGTCGGCTGTTCTGCCAGCGTTGCCCGGCTTGACGAAGTCCCAGCCTACGATGAAGTCAACGGCAGAATAGGATGCAGTGAAGCTTTTGTCCTCATTCATTACTATAGGCATCTCCGAAGCAGTCTCGCCATTGCTCCAGTTAGTGAATTTCAGCACTGCATTGGAAGAAGCAGACAGAGTCACCTTAGTGCCTTTCTCATACATGAATTTACCGTCGATGACAGTAGGAGCAGGATTGAGCGAAACCATATAGTCATTGGCACCGCCTTCCACCTTGATATCGAGAGCATAGGTGCTGACCTTCTTGAAGTTGGCAGTCAGAGTGTTATTGCCGATGACGGTGTATTTGATTTTGTTTTCCTTAGAAATCTCATTGCCGTCTTTATCAGTCCAATTCTTGAAATTATAACCGAATTTTGCTTCAGCATTGAGGGTTACTTCATCATTTTCCACATACTCATCAGACTTAGGATAGATAGATGCCTCACCGCCTTTGGCAGGAGAAGCGACAACATTGAGAGTGTATTTGTTTACGTTTGCGATAGTTCCGCTTACAGTACCGTCGATAGCCACCTCGCCGAAGAGACCTTCCTTGGCGCTTCCCACACCGATAGCAGCAGTGAGATAGAAACCATCTGCTCCGGCAAGTGCAGTCTGCTGGTCAGCAGTAAGGGTGATTTCATACTTATATACCGCTGTCTTGTCGTAATCCTTGCCGGAAGATGACTTGCCCTGGCGCCATGCTGTGAATGTGCCGAGAGTGATATCTTTGCCGTTGGTCTTCTTTGCTGTTACCACAACGCCTTTCTCTGCGTCGGTTCCGCAACGGTTGATGTAACCTGACACCTTAGCAGGGGTGAGGGTAAGACCAGGTGCTGGCTTTACAAACCATGTGAGAGACTTGGTAGAACCGGCTGGCTTAAACTTGATACCTGTCTTTCCTGTATCAGTGCCATCTGTCATAGTGACGTTTGCAACGCCTGTTATTGTGGCGTCGCCATAGTCGAATGCCACTGTGCTGAAAGCGTCAGCAGGTGCTGAGGTGTAAGTTCCAGGCTTGTTTTTGTCGTTCATTACGTAAACGACAGAGATTGGTTCGTTAGTATAGGTCTTTCCTGCATCTTCTTGAATTACAGGGAGTACTGTCTGGATATAGCGATAATAGCTTCCATCTCCGATAACGATGTCTATGGTCTCGCTCTTGCTTCCTATCTTCATTGAGATGGTGTTGCCGGCTGCGGTGTAGTCGGTCAGTCCGTCGATAGTAGTAGTGGTAGGTGCTGAGTAAGCCTCAATGCTTACCACTGCGCCTTTGCATGAAGGGATAGTAAACTTTGTTCCATTATTCATCTGTGCCCAATCTGTCCAGTTGCCATTGGCAATCTTGCCGTTTGTAGCATCATAATCCATCTTTACATCGATGCTTTTACCATCAATGATAGCCTGTGTGACGTAAGGACCAGTCTTGCCAGCGCCCTGCTCTGAAAGTAATGGAGCGCCGTTCTTACGCTGGAAATCCCAAAGGAGGGTGACTGGTTCGGTGCGATCTGCCAGTGTCTTCTCGTTCTTCTCAAAGCAAGGTGTGAGAGTGACGTCAGCCGTAGGGGTGAAACCAGTGCCAGGAGCATACTTGCTTGCGCCGTCAGTCCATGCAGTAAGGGTAAATCCTTCCTTGTAGAGAGTCTTGTTAGCTGGGATTGTAATAGGCGCATCGCCTTCGGTAAATACCACTGCTTCAGGCGCTTTACCCACTGCTTCGCTGTTATTGTTGGCGAAAGTGACATTGAATTTCTGGATTACTGCAGTGTTTTTCTCCACTGCAACATAAGGACAGTAACCCATACCAGAGATGGTAAGAGTCGTTGCACCGCCGGTGTAGTAGAGCTCTGTGACGTTGTCGTGGGAGTTTTTCCAGCAGTTTTTGCCAGGAGTCTTGCTTGCCACTACCTGTCCGCTGGCGTCAGTTACCTTGATGTCGCTGCCGCTGAAAGTGCATTGACCGATAGTAATCTTTACGTTTCCATCTACAGGCACCACTACAGAAAGCCCTGTAGCGCCATGATCACTGTGGAATTTTCCACTTACTGTTGCCACGCTCGACGCATCTGTGGTTTCCACACGGCTTACTGTGCCGTCGGCAGCTACTGCCACGCCAAATGAGAACTGCGTGCCTTGTGTCTGTTCTGCAGCAGTAAGCAGTGTGCCGGCCTGATTGTTGACCTGCACTGAGAAATTCTTGAAATCAGCCCAAGACGTTTGTGAGCACAATATCATCAGGCATGTGACAAGAAATAACCGAGTAAATCTTCTCATTTTGTAATGCTAAGTTAGTTAGTGTATTATAAATTAAATAGAATAATATAGTGGTAGTTTTTGAAAAATGCGTTGCAAAGATAATAAAAAAAAATAAATAAAAGAAAAAATAGTAGATTTTTTTATATTTTCACCTTATTATATTATAAAGAGGTTTGCATTATGTCATAAAGAGGGCTATGTAATGACAATTTGAAAAGAAAAATTTGCCCATGTCATGAAAATGTGATAATTTTGCCGTCGCAATGAGTAAAAAGGCACAAAACATATTCCTTATATTCGGACTCACAGTCCTTGCCATCATGGTGGCACAACTTGATTTCGCCGAAGTGTGGCAGGGCATTCGTAACGCAGGTTACTGGTTTATAGCAGTGATTGCGCTGTGGGCTTTCCTCTATATTTTCAATGCTGCGGCATGGTACATCATCATCAATTCCGACGGTAAGAAAGGCATCTCATTTGCCCATATCTATAAGCTCACCGTGTCGGGTTTTGCGCTCAATTACGCCACTCCTGGCGGAATGATGGGCGGAGAGCCTTATCGTATCATGTCCATTTCGCCCTATGTAGGTGCTGAGAAAGCCTCGTCGTCGGTCATCCTTTACGCCATGACCCACATGTTTTCGCATTTCTGGTTTTGGACTCTCAGCATCGTCCTCTTTATCCTCACGCAGACCGTGACTGCGGAATTGGGCATACTGCTCTTTGCCAGTGGCGTGTTTTGTGTGCTCGGACTGTGGTTTTTCATGACGGGGTATCGTAAGGGACTCGCCAATCGCATCCTCGGACTTGCACGCCATATCCCCGTGCTGAAGCGCTGGGCGAAGCCTTTTGTCGATTCGCATAAGGAGCAACTCGACACTGTCGATAAGCAGATTTCTGCTCTCCACAGTCAGAATCCGAAGATTTTCGTGTCGGCAGTGCTTCTCGAACTCGTCTGCCGAGTGACCTCTTCATTGGAGGTCTATTTTATTCTCCTTGTGCTTATGCCAGATGTTAGTTTTGTGCAATGCGTCCTCGTGCTTGCCTTTACCAGTCTTTTCGCTAACCTCTTGTTCTTCATACCATTGCAGTTGGGCGGCAGAGAGGGCGGCTTCCTCATGTCCATCACAGCCTTTGGCATTAGTTCCAGCGCAGCCATCTTTGTGGCGTTGCTGGTTCGTCTGCGCGAATTGATATGGACTGCCGTCGGACTTCTGCTCATCAAAGTGAGCGTAGGGCGCGAGCCTTCCTGTAAGAAATAGAAACAAAATCACAATAATATGTCAATCAAAGAATTCATATCACTGACTAAAAGCACCTTTAAGTCAATGGATACTGAGGAGCATATCGACATGTATTTCACGCGTCCGATAGGTCTCTTCTTTACATTGATTTGCAAGCGCTTAGGCATTCATCCTAATGCCGTCACCATCTTCTCGTTCTTTCTCGGCGCTGCAGCCGGCTGGATGTTTCTCCATACCGACCTGGAGCATAATATCTACGGCGTGATATTCCTGCTCTTCGCCAATTTCTGCGACTCTATCGACGGACAGTTGGCACGCATGACGGGCAAGACCTCCCTCGTGGGACGTATGCTCGACGGCTTTGCATCCGACGTATGGTTCTTCTGTGTCTATGTGGCTATCTGCATCCGACTCTTCAATGAGTATATCCCAGGCACGGAAATACATTGGGGTGGCTTCATCTGGGCGCTCTGTATAGCTGCCGGAATCATGGCTCACGCACGCCAATGCCGCCTTTCCGACTATTATCGCAATATCCATCTCTTCTTCCTTCTCGGCAAGAAAGGGTCAGAGCTCGATTCCTATGAGTCGCAGAAAGCTGTGGCTGACAAATATCGTGCGGAAAAGAATTGGGTGGGAGTGCTCTTCTTCTCCAATTATGCTAAATACTGCGGAGCGCAGGAACGCATGACTCCTGCTTTCCAAGCACTCAAGAGAGACCTCATCGACCGTTACGGAAGTCTCGACAATGTGCCACAGGAATTTCGTGATGACTTCCGCAAAGGCAGTCTGCCGCTGATGAAATACACCAATTTCCTCACGCACAACTGGCGCGCTATAGTTCTTTTCACTGGTTGTCTCATCAATCTCCCTTGGATTTATCCAGTCTTTGAGCTTACAGTAATGATGGTTGTATTCTATTATATGCACTATAAACATGAAAAACTCTGCAATAATCTTCGACTACGGTGGCACGCTTGATACCAAGGGTGACCACTGGGGCAAAGTAATCTGGCATGCTTACGAGCGTAATGGTATTCCTGTCGGTGAACCGGATTTTCGTGATGCCTACGTTTTCGCTGAGCGAACTCTCGGTAAGGAGAATATCATCAAGCCCACAGATACATTCTTTCATACGCTGGACGTGAAACTCGATCTCCAGTTTTCCTTCCTTCGTGACAACGATATCTGGCAATGCGCTGAGAGTGAGCGCCGTGAGAAGCATGATGCTGTGCTCAAAGACCTCTATGATAACCTGCAGGCCACGGTGAAGCATTCGCGTGACGTGCTCCTCGCACTGCGTGAAAGAGGTTGCCGTATGGTCCTCGTGAGCAATTTCTACGGTAATGTGGAGACGGTGCTCCACGAGATGCAGCTCGATGATTTCTTCGTTCGTGTCATCGAGTCGGCCGCTGTGGGCATCCGAAAGCCGGATCCCCGCATCTTCCTCCTTGGCGTGGAAGCCCTTGGGGTACCTGCCCAGGAAGTCACGATAGTGGGTGACAACTACGAGAAGGACATCCTTCCGGGGCATGAAGCCGGTTGCCATACGGTCTGGCTGCGTGGTGAAAGCTGGAAGGATGAGGCTGTTGACGGCAAGGCGGCGGACGTTCAGATACTTGATATTGAGGAAATCCTGTCTCCGTCATTCCCTTTCTGAGGATGGTTCCATAAATTGGCTTTGTAATATTCAAGGCTATTTTCCTCCCTCTCATCGGTCATATAGCCCGCTATATTCCCTCTTCGTGTGAAGAAAAGATCTCAAAAATATGAGGCTCAAATCATACCAATTTATTTTTTTCACCGTCACTTAATGATATGAATGATACTGTCAGCTTTCCGGTTGGCAGTATTTTTTTTTGTTTTTTTTTACCGTCACTATATAGGCGTTCTGTTGTCATGAATCTGCCTTTCTGTCGCCTAAAACTGATGTATGATACCTCCATCAATTGGAGTCTATTCCAATTATTCGTACAATAACCCTACTAATCGTACGATTTTCCGCTATGCTATCTGACGCTTTCGTCTAATTTTGCAATGCTAAAACTATAAATATCATAAAATATCATAACTATATGTACAAAATGAATCGTATATTGTTGGGCATGGCATTGTGGACAGTCTTATGGTCTTTGAATGCAGAAGCCAGGGAGAAAAAACGTATCAATCTCGGTTGGAAATATCAATCAGGAACTGTGGAGAATGCTCAGGCAGTGGATTTCAACGACAAAGATTGGCAGGATGTCAATCTTCCTCATGATGTGGCAGTCGTCGGGTCTTTCATAGAGAAAGGGCATGGGGCGAGCAATCGCAATGGCTTTCGTCCGCAGGGACGGGGATGGTATCGCAAGACCATCAATTATGATGCGGCTTGGCGAGGTAAATACGTTGTGTTGGAGTTTGAAGGTGTGTATAGAGATGCCAAGGTGTATGTCAACGGTAAACTTTGTGAAGGACAGCATCCCAATGGTTACCTTGACTTTGAGGTGGATATCACAGACAGACTTCAGTCTGGCAAGAATGTAATTGCTGTAAGTTACGACAATTCATATACGAAGAGCAGCCGCTGGTATAATGGTGAGGGTATCAATCGTGATGTGTGGTTGAAGGTGCTGGGGGATGTTCATGTGGCTCGTTATGGCACCTATGTCACTACTCCGAAGATAACTTCCACGATGGCCAAGGTCAATGTGAAGACAGACATCAGGAATGAGCGGGCCGACTCTGTAATCTGTCGATTGATAACAGAAATCATATCTCCCGATGGTAAGACCGTAGCCACGGCCGAGGCGGTAGCTCCTTTTGGAGGTGGCGAGACCTATCAGTTTGACCAAGACATTACTGTCAATCATCCGCAGCTATGGAATGTGGGCGACGGCAAGATGTATAAGGCGGTGAATCATGTCTATGTGGCGAAGGAAAAGTATAATGGAAACGTCAGAATGCCATTGGAATGGATTTCCGCCGCCATAGATACATACGAGACTCCTTTCGGAATCCGAGAGGTGGAATTCTCGCCAGACCAGGGATTATTGGTGAATGGCAAGAGAGTGTATGTCAATGGTGTATGCTTGCATACCGATTTGGGACCTCTTGGTACGGCATCTTTTGAGGAAGCATGGAATCGCCGCCTCACTGCCATTACCGAGGGATTGAAGTGCAATGGCCTCCGTCTCTCTCACAATGCTTATCCTAAGTATGTCCTGGATTGGGCTGACCGCCATGGTATCCTTGTGGTGGATGAGTTTTTTGACAAGTGGGAGGATAGCTATTATGGACAGGGAGCAAAGTTCGGCTCATTGCATCTTCGTGATGTCCGTGTCCAGATGCAGCGTGATCGCAATCATCCTTCTGTCTTCATCTGGAGTGTCGGCAATGAGGTGTATCAGCAGATACAGGTGGAACAGACGCGCAAGAACGGTATCAGGCATCTGAAGACCCTTCTGGATCTGGCGCATCAGATGGACCCTACCCGAAAGGCTACCTGCAGCCAGTATCCTAATCGCTATGGCAGTATTACCCGCAAGCGGGATGTGAAGCGTTTCGAGGGAGCTGAACCTCATCAGTTTGAATTCTATACCGATGTGGTCTGCACCAATTATCTGGAGAAGTTCTGGGATGAAGACCATAAGAGGTTTCCGCAATTAGTATTCATGGAAGGCGAAATGGCTGTAGGAGACTTGGGTTATGATTACTTCAATTTCGATCATTCCTACCCGGTGGGACAGTTCTATTGGGGTGGAACTGACTATATCGGTGAATCTTTCGGGTGGCCATCCAAGGGATGGATACGTGGATTGATGAGTTTTACCAATCATCTGAAGCCTCTTGGATGGAGCGTGAAGAGTTTCTATGATACTGAGACTCCGATGGTAAAGATCATTACTCGTCCTGACAAAGGGCAGGGCGGATTGGTCTGGAATGACCTGAAGATGACTTGGATAGCCCTTGATGAGCATTGGAACTACCAGGATGGGGACAAGCTGAAGGTGCAGGTGATGAGTAATTGTGATGAGACCGAACTCTTTATGAATGGCAGGAGTTTGGGCAAGAAGCAGTTGCCACCGAAGAATCAAGCCCCGGAGTTGACCTGGGATGTGGCTTACGAAAAAGGAGAACTGAAGGCCATTGGCTACGAGAAAGGAGTGAAAGTGAGCGAGGATGTGCTTGCCACGGCAGGCAAACCGACCAGGATTCTGGTAGATGTGAGCAAGAGCCAGTTGAAGGGTGATGGAATGGACCTGGCTTATCTCGATTACACCATCGTGGATGCCAAAGGCAATATCTGCCCAGACAAGGTCAAACTGGAATTTGAAGTGAAGGGACAAGGCGTGAATGCTGGTGTGGCCAATGATGACATGATGAGCGATGAGCCGTGGCAAGCTGATTGCCGGAGCACATATCGTGGCAGATGCCAGTTGATAGTTCGTGGCAATGCCATTGCATCAGGCAAGACCGGTGAGATAGTGGTAAAGGCCAAGTCAAAAGCCTTGAAGACCGTGACTACCGTGATTCGACTGTCCAATTAGTCCATTCTGTCATTATTCAATGAATGCCGGGATGGGGTGATGACTTTTTTATGATTCAATGAATTCCAATTTCCAGAACAAAGAAAACGATATGAAGAATTTTTTCAAATATCATCATTTTCAGCAGGCGATGTGCATCATCGCCTTGCTTTTGATGGGTGGAGTCGAGGCTTTTTCCAAGTTGGCGACTTCTCCCATTATTTCATCAAATATGGTGTTGCAACGTGAGAAGCCTGTGAGAATATGGGGTACAGCGGATGCTTACGAGAAGATTACAGTGAGCTTTGGTAAACAGAAGGTAAAGGTGAAGGCAGATGCTGAAGGCAAATGGATTGCCACCTTGCGACCGATGACGGCAAATGGCAATCCGCAGAACCTGGTTATCAGGGGAAAAAGGGAGTCTATCATATATGATGATGTGGTAGTAGGCGAGGTGTGGATAGCTGCAGGACAGTCGAATATGCAGTATTCGATGAAGCGCCACCCGACTTTCGTGGCGCCTGCAAAGGGTAATGACTGGAGCATCGATGAGATGAAGAAGCCTCGGAATCCGGATATCCGCGTGTATGTTTCCCTTCGCAATCATCAGAAGGCTTGGGCTGAGGCGAGTGGCGAGAGCCTGCCGGATGTCTCCACCGTAGGTTATTATTTCATCAAGAACATCCAGGACAGTCTGAAGATACCTGTCGGCATCATCACTGTAGCGATGGGTGGTACTCGTATCGAGGCTTGGACCCCTCGGGAGGCATACGAGCAGAGTGCTGTCTTTGGCAATGAAATGAAAAAGACGGGCAAAGTAAGCGGTTGGGGAGTAGGCGAGTGGTACAAGCGACTGATGCTTCCTGTCATTCCTTATACCATTCGTGGTTTCCTGTGGTATCAGGGAGAGAATAATTGTGGAATTGGGGATGGACGATATGCTGAGAAAGTGAAGGTGATGACCGATTGGTGGAAGTCGCAATTCATGGATGACAGCCTGCCGTTCTATTATGTTCTCTTGGCTCCCCACATCTATTCCGACCGTATTCACAAGGGCGGTCATCCGCTTACTGCTGAGGCTCTGCCTGCATTCCGTGAGCGACAGAAGCAGATTCGCAATATGGTGGAGAATTCGGAGTATATCACGATATTCGACCTGGTGGACAATCTCCGTGATGTCCATCCTTCTTACAAATGGTTTGTCGGTCAGCGTCTGGCGCGTATTGCTCTTCATCGTGATTATGGATATGATGGAATCCTCTACAGAGGTCCGGAGTTGGAGAAAGTAAGTAGAAGCGTTGATGGCGCAAGACTCGAATTGCAGTTCGCCAATGCCGGTGAGGGTCTGCTGACATTGAATGCCAATCGTCGTCTGGAGTGGTTTGAGGTGGCTGGCAAGGATGGCGTTTTCCATCCCGCTCTTGCTGATATCCATGACAGGAACATGGTTACTGTATATTGTGATGAAGTGAAAAAGCCCGAGTATGTGAGGCTGGGTTGGCATGAGGTGGCTGAGCCAAACCTCGTTAACAGCGAAGGCCTGACCGTGATACCTTTTGGGAGCACCAAAGCGGAAGAATAGCCTTTTTGGTTGAGTAAAAGTTGCTTATGTCAGGAAAAAGCGTTATTTTTGCACGCAATATATACTAACGATGATTACCCGTTTATTGATTTGAATGATAGCATGAGAAGATATATATATGTGGCAATGATGATGCTGTGTGGCATAATCATGCAGATGCAGGCCCAGGGAAATGGTCATCAGCTGGTGAGCCGTAACCTGTCAGCGAAGGATGGACTGTCGAGCAATCAGGTGTATGACATCCTGCAGGACAAGCACGGCTATCTTTGGTGTGCCACTTCCAATGGCCTGTCCCGTTATGATGGGTATTCTTTCCTCAACTTCAATATGCTCAACACTTTCCTCCCTCGGAAATTGCAGGCTTCTGTCGGATATATCAGATATGATGCCGCTAATGACCTGTTGTGGGCGACAACGTCTAATTTCCATACTGTCTGTTACAGCATAGAGAAAAACCGCTTCATGGATTATACCGGCAAGGGCGACTATCTGCGTCAGTTTGAGCATTCCTTGTTTTGTGATGGCACGGTTTGGCTTTATGACGGAAAGAAAGGCATCAGATGTATAAAGGCTGTCAATGGCAAATTCGAATGCAAGGACTATAATGGGCGTAATGGTCATGTCTTTGCTGAAGGCGTTTCCTGCCTATATGCTGATGCGAAGAGCAATGCCTGGGTTGTCTCCGGAAGCGGACTTTATTATATGAATGGCGGCCGGTCGCAACTGAAGGTGAGTGGAAACGTAGTGTCCGGGCAGCGTATGGATGACAGAATGGCTTTCCTGACAGACCGTGCCGTATGTTATCTTTTTGATTCAAAAGGTAAACTGTTGCGCCGTAAGAGCATGGAAAATATGTTCTCCGGCGGCTTTCCGGCAGGCAAAAATGGCATAAGGACTTCTGTCAGTTGGAATCACAAGTGGATTGTCTTTACTGATAAAGCGACCTTTTCGCTGGACATGCAGACGATGAAGGTGGAGAAACCTGTGGAATTGCAGATGGCGGATGCCATGCTGATAGAGCAGAGCAATGGATATAGTTTCGTGTCATCCAGGTCTGGTGACCTGATAATGTTCTCTCCGCAGGGATTCTATCGTCGCCTCAATCTGCTGGGGAACGTGAGGGATTCGGGCAATCGCAATCGCAAATATTCCATCTGTGCGATGGGTGACACCCGTTTTCTCATTGCTTCTTATGGAAATGGAGCATTCATATATGACACCGACAAGGGCGTGATTGACCATTTCAAGGCTGGTGATGGCAGCCATCTTCTCAATGTTGACTTCCTGACATGTGCTTCCGTCGATAGGGATGGCAATATGTGGATAAGTCAGGATAAATGCGGAATGATGTGTCTGTCAAAGCAGTCCAACACATTCATGCACTATCTTTACCCTTCTTCGCGTCAGCATGGTGGCGGCAGTGCTGATGCAGTGATGCACATCGTGCGTGATGCCAATGGCACAGCAGGCCTGATATGCCGGAACAAGCAGAGGTTTCCGTTCCTTGCTTCGCAGTCTGCCATCGGGTCTCCTTCTGATATTCCTTACAGTATATATGCCTCTCATGAAGACAGTAAGGGGCATTTCTGGGAGGGAACCCGTGGCGGTGGACTCTATGTGGATGGCAAACCATGTCAAGGAAGGCATAAAGGCAAAGATGTGACCATCAATGATATCTATAGCATCGCGGAGGATGGGATGGGCAGAATATGGCTGGCTACCATACGGGCGACTACGGATGGCGGTGTGATTATGGCAAGGCATGATGGTGATGGTCATCTGGAGGTGCGGCGTTTCCTTTTTCCTGACCCGTGTCAGAATAGCGTTCACTATCTCAGTATGGATGGTAAAGGCTTGCTGTGGATGACCACTTCGGGAGGATTGTGCCTCGTGGACACCAGGGAGAAGGAAATCTCCATGAAGTCTTTCCGTCTGTTTGATATGGCAAACGGGAAGTTTCCTTGCAATGACTTGATGACTGTGAGATGTACTTCCCGCGGAGAAATATGGGTGGGAGGCATTGGTGCGGGCTTGTTCAGATGCAGATATGATGCAGGAAACGACAAGTTGACTTTCACGCAATATACCACTGACAATGGATTGGGCAGCGATAATGTGTACAGCATTCTGGAAGATGCATCGGGCAATATCTGGGCTGGCACGGAGAACGGATTGGCTCGGCTGGACATCCGCACTGGGAGAATAGACAACAATGTACTCAATGAAACTGCAGTGCAAAGCAATTCTTATCAGGAAAACTCTGCTCTCAGGCTCTCTGACGGCAGGTTGCTCTTCGGCACCAATGATGGTCTGGTGGTGGTGAATCCTGATAAGGCTTCCATAGTCCGGACTGTCTCTGCGGTGGTGCCGACGATTACGGATGTGGCCATCGATGGACTGTCTATATATAAAAAAGGCGGGAAGGAAGGTGCGCCAAGTACATGGAGGTGTCTGAATCTGGAAAACGACCAGAATTCCATCACTTTCTTCTTCTCCAATTTCGATTATGCGGAGGCTGGGGCATCTGTCTATCAGTATTATCTTGAAGGCGTGGATGAGGGATGGAGCACAGTGACCAACAGGAATTCGGCGAGTTATAATGGTTTGCCCCCAGGAGACTACGTGTTCCATCTACGCTCGATGGGACGAGGAGACCGTTGGTCAGATGAACGCCTCCTGAATGTGCATATTGCAGAGCCTTGGTATAACACGTGGTTTGCTTGGCTGGCGTATTTCCTTGTGGTGGGCATTGTGGTCTGTTACGTCGTAAGAGACAGGAAAGAAAAATTCCAGTTGAACCAGCGCATGAAGATGGAGAAGCAGGTCAACGACTTCAGAATCAATTTCTTTACCCACGTTACGCATGAGTTTCGCACACCTCTGGCTATCATCCAAAGTGCTGTAAACAGGATATTTGATGAGAAGACGGGCAATGTCTCACGCTCTTCCGTAAGGACAGCGGTGAGGGGAACCCAACGGCTGTCACGGCTCGTCACGCAGTTGATGGAGTTCAGGAAGATAAATTCGGACGGCTTGCGCCTGCAGGTATTGTCTGGAATGGATATTATAGGTTTCGTGCGCAGTATTTACCAGGACTTCTGGAGCGTGGCTAAGCAGAAGGACATCACGATGAACTATCAGGTATTCGAGCGGAAGCATGAGATGACTTTCGACAGGCATATTGTTGAGACCGTCGTATATAACCTTCTCTCGAATGCTGTGAAATATACTCCTGAAGGTGGTGAGGTGAATGTCAAGGTCGAGGCGGACAATTCCCGGAATGTCATTCGCATCATAGTGTCGGACAGTGGAACGGGAATCTCTGACGAACAGCAGAAGAATCTCTTCCGTCCGTTCATGCATGGATATGTGTCCCAAGGAGGTATGGGCATCGGATTGTATGTGGCAAAGATGATGGCAGAGGTGCATCATGGTTCGCTGACCTACAGAAAGTCGGGGAAACTGGGTGGAGCAGAGTTCGCTTTCTCCATTCCGTCGGATGATGGATGCTATGTTCCGGAGGACTATCTTGACACGATGGCTCTTGCTGACAATCATGCCTGTGGTCAGGAGATGCAGCTGACGGAGAGATGCAGGGCGCTGTTGCCGGAGGCATTGAATGACGTTACGGTGGCGGTGATAGAAGATGATATCGACATGCAGGACCTGATACGCTCTGAACTTGGCGTGTTCTTCAAGGTGGTGACCTATAGCAATGGCAAGCAGGGACTGGAGGGCGTGAGGGCGGACAAGCCTGCTCTGTTGGTCTGCGATGTGATGCTTCCGGATATGAACGGCTACGATGTCGTGAAGGAACTGAAAGATGAGCCGGAGGGTTATGCCATGCCTGTCATAATGCTTACGGCTCTGAATGATGAGAAACATCAGATAAAAGGCTATAAGGCCGGCGCTGATGACTATATGGTGAAGCCTTGCAACTTCAATGTACTGGTGGCGAGAGTCATCCAGTTGATTACCTGGTCACGTGGTCTGCCGAAGGTTTCCGAAACGGCACTGACAGCTTCGCCCTCTTCGCAAGGCGGAAAGTCCGTCAAATGTAAGATGCCTTCTGCTCAAGGCACGGATGCCGCTGAAGGGGTGGAAGAACGGAAGGCGAAGATCGTTGAGGGCGTGGTGGACAGAAATCTCCTGAATAGTTTTGAGGCGTATGTGGATCAGCATCTCTCCGACCCGTCATTTACCATTGATGTGCTGGCAGAGATGATGCACATGGGACGCACCAAACTATATGGCAAGATCAGGGAACTGACAGGCGAGACTCCTAACAAGTATATCATGCGGCAACGTATGCGGAAAGCGGCTGATATGCTGTTGTCGGGCGAATACAATGTCTCGGATGTCTGCTACAAGGTGGGCATGGAGGATACCTCCTATTTCAACAAATGCTTCAAGAACTACTATGGCGTGTCGCCAAGCAAGTATGGAAAGTGAGATGCAGGCTTTGAAAAATCCGGACATGAAGAATGATTTCCATGAAGTTCGAATGATTTTCATGATATTTGAATGATTTTCACCGTTCCATATACTGTAAAAATGCTAATTTTGCCGGAAATATAACAATTTTCATACAATAATGAAGAAAATACTATTGATGTGGATGATGATGGTTGGGCTGATGGCTCATGCGACATCGTCAGATTACAATGTTAGGAATTTCGGAGCCAAGGGTGACGGCAAGACGCTGGACCATCAGGCTATCAATGCTGCAATAGACACTTGCGTGGCTCATGGTGGCGGTAGAGTGGTGCTGCCTGCCGGCACTTATCTCTGTGGCAGTATCAGAATGAAAAGCCATGTGGAACTGCATCTCATGGTCGGTGCCAGGATTCTTGCCGCCCCAGCCTCGATGAAGGCATACGATAAGGCGGAGGAATGGGTCGGTCCGGCGTATCAGGATGGCGGTCATACCTATTTCAGGAACAGTCTGATCTATGCCATAGGTCAGGAATATGTCTCCATTACCGGTCGTGGAATGATTGATGGGGAAGGATTGACCAAGAAAGATACGGAGAAAGGTGGAGTAGTCAACGGTGGAAACATCGGGACGGGCGACAAGGCTATCGCATTCAAGCAATGCAGAAACATATTGATACGTGACGTCACAATCTTTCGTGGCGGACACTTTGCCATCATCTTGACCGGATGCGAACTCGGAACAGTGGATAATGTGACCATTGACACTAACCGTGACGGATTCGATATAGACTGCTGCAAGTATCTCTCCATCAGTAATTGCAAGATCAATACGCCTCGTGACGATGCCTTGGTGCTGAAGAGTTCCTATGCGCTGAAGAAGCCTGTGATTACCGAACATATCGCCATTACCAACTGTGTCATTACCGGTTACCAGCTCGGCTCTCTGCTTGACGGCACTTACATCCCTGAGAAGGTAAGCTGGGTATGCGGAAGATTCAAGCTCGGCACGGAGTCGAACGGTGGCTATAAGAATATCTCGCTGAGCAACTGCACCTTTATGTATAGCAGCGGATTGGCCTTCGAGGAAGTGGACCAGGGCATCATGGAGAATATCGTGGTCAGCAATATCACGATGAATCATGTCCATCATTACCCTATCTATATCACTACGGGCTGCAGAAACCGTGGCCCGAAGGAGCGGACCACAGTATCCACCGGTCGCGACATCATGATAAGCAATATGGTGGCCAATGATGTCGACTCCCTGGCTGGCATCATCGTCACAGGTATGCCTGGCGAGCCGCTTCGTAACATCAGCCTGAGCAACATCCGCATCCAGTATCGTGGTGGCGGTATTGCCGAATTGGCGAAGCGCGAATATCGTGAGCAGGGAACCAACTATCCAGAGCCGAAGTTTGCCAAAGCGACTCCCGCATACGGACTGTTCGCTCGTCACGTGGATGGTATGGAGGTGGATAATGTGAGCTTCACCACTCTCAAGCCTGATTTCCGCCCTGCAGTGATGCTGGAAGACGTGAAGAATGAGCGCATCACCAATCTGAAAGCGGTGGTGCAGAATGGAGTGAAGAAAGTAGTGAAAAAGAAATAATGGCGGAGAATAGGCTGGATGCGAAACCGTGACGTTTTATGGTCGTTGGTGTCTGGTCGTCGGTTTGGGTGGACAGTAAAGCGCTAACTAACTAATGAACCATAATCGAAATCCTAATACCATCAACCGACAACCAACACCAACAACCTTCAACCGAAACCCGAAACTGACCGATTTCCTTCCAGCTTCTCTCGCTTTGCCCTGCACGGTTTTGGGGGTAGCCATATAAACCAACCGACAACCAAAAACCTATAACCAGCAACCGACAACCAACAACCAAAAACCGACAACCAACAACCATTTTATTTATTGGACAAAAAAGTCCGATTTATAGGTGAAAAAGCATGAAAATCCGGCGTTTGCCCTTTTGTCATAATGCTATTATAATTCATTTTTTTCTTGACAAAATGTAACTTTTGTTTTTATAGTTTCATAGTTCCTTTTTGGCGAAAGAAAAGTGATGGGAGAGTGGTAAATGTGTGATTGAAAGGCGGTGTTTTAGTGAAAAAAGCAAGAAAACATGGCTTTTTCAGTGAAAAATCAGCGTTTTCACGATGAAAAACCTGTGTTTTCGCATCCTGATAGCTAAGCTATTGCCTCCTAATATCTATGCTATTGCAAGGTAAAAGCATAGATATTACCTCCTGAAAGCATAGCTTTTACTTCGTGAAATCATGAACATTTTGCTATAATTTTATAAATATCTGATAATCAACATGATGCAAAAATATTGCGAGAATCGCATATTTGCGACCTGAACAGCTGGCGATTATAAATTCTTCAAGCATTGATGGCAAGAAAAAATCAAAATGCCAGCAGATAGATACTATTTCTGTCAAAGTGAGAGAAAAAGCTTGTTTTCTTTAGGAAGACAGTGTGGCGGAATGCAGTAAAAGGCAAAGATGCGCTAAACTGCTGTCTTGATGATGTTTGACGTTTTGTCTTTATTTTGACTAAAAACACTACTTTTTGATTGATGTATGTCAAAAATACACTTATATGTATATATTTCTTTACAGAATATTTGGTGTGTTCGCAAACAATTTGTACTTTTGCATCGTCAATAGAGCTAAAGGCTTTCGGACAAGGTAAATAAGATTTATTCAAAGGATAGACATTGCATGACGAACAAGTGTCAAGGCGCACTTGAAGACTCAGATGAATTGGAACGAAAAGACCGCAGGTGGAAGTTCCAATCGCAATATGGTTAGCAATAGTATTAGGTAAAAAGATAAATTTTTATGTAGTCATAACTACTCGTAGGTTAACGCTTTGGCAAGGTAACAAGATTGCAAAAGGATGCACATACAAGCAAATGGCGGATTACATACGTAAGATTTGAAAATAGAATTTTGTTAGGTTAATATCGAGAAACGAAGGAACCAGTAATGGTTACTCCGTTTTTTTGGTATGCTCGGCATGAGCTTATTCTAATGGGTGCAAGTCCCTAACAAGCCCTAATAGCGGGAATTGTATAG
>CAKQPF010000006.1 GCA_934256705.1 uncultured Prevotella sp. | reverse complement strand
TTAAATATATTTCTATTTTCCATACTGCAAAGGTACGGAATTATTTTTAATTAGTGCGCTCTAAACGCCTATACCTAAAAATTTATTTGTTGTCTTGTGGTTTTGTTGTTTGGTGGCATTGTTGTATGTACAAGTCTGACTACAAGACAACAAAACAACCAGACCATCTGTCAGCAAGCTTAGGCTGGAGGCCCGAATAGTCTGTTCGTCAATCAGTTTCTATGTCCGGAAACTATACAACAAGCTTAGGCTGGAGGCCTATACCGAGCGAAGCGAGAGTAACCCGGGACGAAGTCTCGGGATTATAAACGCAAGAAGAAAGGCTGTCTGGAAGACAGTACCAGATGCATCTTAGTCTGTCCGTCGCGAAGCGATGAGCACATGATGATATATAAATGACCAAAGATAATCACAATGCTCAAGAGCCTTCGGGCTCTTTCGCACGCGTTCAAAATGAATCACGGATAACACCGATGCGACGGATTTTATCTTTTCACGGATTTCTTTTAGTCTTGGATTTATTACGGATTTCATTGCGCCTGACGGCGCTGGATTGCTTCAAGCGAAGGAAAAATCCGTAAAAATCCAATGCGCCTTGGCGCACAAAAATCCATTATGACAAATTAAAATCCGTGAAAGAACAGATCCGTCGCATCTGTGTTATCCGTGATTATCTTTGAACGCTTGTGCTCGTCGCTAAGCGATGAGCACATTATAATGCAGCGATGAGCACATTATAATAAAGTGCAGTCTTCAATGTTATCCCCTTTTTAATATTTGTTAAAATAAATCCAATAGCGATGCAGTTCGTGAAAAATTCCTAACTTTGCAGTTTGTAAATCAACAGGACACAAGATGGATGGCAAAGAATTTGAACAGTTTTTCAAGACAAACTATCCGCGTTTCTACTTCTATGCAATGCAATACATTGACGAAGAAGAAGCGTGCAAGGATATAGTGTCGGATTGCTTTGCCAAGATTTACCCCATCTGCTCCGAGTTTACACAGCAGCAAATGCTCACATATATGTACTCCACGGTGAGGAACAGATGCCTCGACAACCTCCGTCACCAGGAGACCGAGCAGAAATATGTAAAGCATGAACTTCAGACTTCCGACAGGGAGATTGACGATGACCAATGGCTAAAACGCGAAAACACGCTAAACATCATCTACGAAAGCATCGATGAACTGCCCACAAAGACAAGGGACATCATCGACCTCTGTTTCTATCAGAAGAAGACTTACAGAGAAGCAGGCGAGGCTTGCGGCGTAAGCATCAGCGCCATACGCAAGCATATCATGAAGGCAGTGAAGTTTTTCCGTAATGAACTGAAAAAAAATGATATGGAGTGGTGACTCTTTTACACTCCAATACGTATATATAATAAAAGGAATAGATAAAAAGATATGAATACGCAACATCAAAATCAGGAATCCTTGATGGACCTCATACAGGAGGCTGTCATCAGAAAGGGTAAGTCCAGGGATATTGATGTGGGTAAGGAATGGGAAAAAGTATGCAGGAAAGCAAATGTCCAGACCGAGAGAAAGCAGCTCCGAAATCATAGTTTCATTTGGGGTGCTATCACTGGCATTGCTGCCACGATATTGGCTATTTTCGTCTTTACCTATGTCGATCGTCAGTCTGGAGATACTTATACCCCTGCTGACGCAAGGACATTGGGCAGCATCACCCTCTCGACAGATGAAGGAGAGACTGCTGACATCAGGAAAGGCACAGAGCTCGACGAGATGTTTGGAGCTGACATAAGCGTGGGAGATGATGGAAAACCCGAACTGGTATGCGCCACAGCAAAGGGCGACGTGCCAGTGGAAATACGACATCTGCAGACACCGACCGGTAAAGACTTCAAGGTGGTGCTGGCTGACGGCACTACGGTATGGATGAATGCAGAGACCACACTCGACTATCCTACACGATTTGAAGGCAATACACGCCACGTCAAACTCAAGGGCGAGGCATATTTCAAGGTCACTAAAGACCCTTCACATCCCTTTATCGTGGAGGTGGATGGCATGCAGGCTAAGGTGCTCGGCACCGAACTATACGTAAAAGGCAATGGAGCCAAAAACAATAGTGTGGCTTTGGTCAACGGAAGCGTAGAGGTAACGGGACTAAACGCAAAGAAAACCGTAATGTTGACTCCAGGACAAGAAGCACGATGCAATGGCAACGACCTCTCTGTGGCTGACATCAACACCGACGTATATACCTACTGGCGTGACGGTTACTTCTATTTCGAAGACCAGCCGCTGTCCGCTGTCATGGACAGAATATCCAAATGGTACAACGTAAAGGTGGATTTCGAGAACAAGAAGCTGCGTGATGTCCGTGTCCGCTACTTCTTCGTAAGGACCGAATCCGTGGAGCGTGCCGTGGCAATACTCAACCGAATGAAGATAATGGACGTCACAATCAGTGGCAATACCATACATATCAGATAGCAATCACAGCCGTTTGCTGGACTGGATGATATGAAATATCAATAAATGAGAATGGGGTGTTGTCTTGTTGTTTTGTGGTTTAGTTGTTTAGTTGGCAGTCTTTGCATCCAACAAAACCACAAAACAACCAGACCACCAAACAACACCCCATCCTCATTCATTGATATTTTGTTTTGTAAAGAGAAAATCTGAATGAGATGAAAACAGCCATGAAATTAAAAAAAAAGATAAGTAAAAAAACGGAAAAACACACAAATAGCACTATTTCGGACATTTTTTTGACACTTCAGGGTGCAAAAAAAGTTAACAAGTCGTATATAGTGTAAATCCGTAAATCTTTTATATCATAATTTCATGAAACAGGTCCTCACCTACTTTTTATTCGTATTCTCGCTACTTGCGCTGTCTCCACAGATAGTGGAAGCGCAGGAAGTGAAGACTGCGAAAATCGAATTGGTGGCAAAAAACGAAAGTTTGCCACAAGTGTTCCGCAAGTTGGAAAAGAAATCCAACTACAAAGTCAACTATGTCACCAAGGACTTAGAAGGCTTGAGATTTACAGGTACCGTCCATGCCACAAGCATTAGGGAAGCAATGAAGCAGATATTGCGCAACCTTCCCCTCGCTTTCACCGTGGATGGACAGTTTATCACCATCACTAAGAAGAAGGTCGAGAAGCCTGAACAGCAGTCTTCTGATCATCCCAGGCAGGAACCAATCAAAGTGCAAGGTAAGGTGGTGGACGAAAATGGTACGCCGCTTCCCGGAGTGACCGTAAAGATTCACGCAGGAAAGACAGGTGTCATGTCCGACCTTGATGGACATTACAACATCAAGGCACAGCCGGATGATGTCCTCACGTTCTCTTTCATCGGCTATAAGACAGAGCAGCTGCCTATCAAAGGCAAGACACAGCTCAGCGTTCGCCTTGAGCCGGAAAGCAGCAACCTCGATGAAGTCACCGTGGTAGCTTTCGGTTCGCAGAAGAAGGAGAGCGTCGTTTCATCCATAACATCAGTCAATGCCAAGGACCTCAAGACGTCAAGCAGTGACCTTACCACCTCTTTCGCAGGTAAAATCCCTGGCATGATAGCATGGCAGACAGGCGGATTGGTAGGTTCACTCACCGAAGAAGAGATGAATACCAAGTTCTATGTGCGCGGTATCACATCCTTCCAGTCCAGCGCAAACTCCGATCCGCTCATCCTCATCGACGGCGTAGAGTCATCAAAACTGGAGCTTTCACGCCTCGTGGTCGAGGATATTGAGTCATTCAGCGTGCTGAAAGACGCTTCTGCTACAGCCATGTATGGTGCCCGTGGCGCCAACGGAGTCATCCTCGTTACCACAAAGAAGGGTAGCGAAGGCAGCGTTTATACCACCGCACGCTATGAGATGGTCATGTCAAAGCCTACAGAAACCATCGACGTGGTGGACCCTGTGACATATATGCAGATGTATAACCAGGCCATTGTCGGACGTTCCAGCTCGGGAACTCCTAAATATAGCGTGGAGAGAATCCGCCGTACAGGCTCTGACCGCTATCCTTCATGGGTCTATCCAGCCAATGACTGGTACAATATCCTTTTCAAAGACTACAGTATCAACCATCGTGCCGGAGTCACAATCCGTGGCGGTTCAAGAGTGGTGCAGTATTATGCTTCTGTAAACTACAACAGGGATGAGGGCATGCTCAAGTCAGATCCGCTCAATTCCTTCGACTGTAACATCGTCAACAATCAGGTAAGCTTCCGCACTAACCTCAATATCAATCTCAATTCCGGTATCCGTCTCGTCATCAATTCAGCGACGAACATAGATAAATACCACGGTTCCACCACCGACCAGACCGCTGCTTACTCATACGCATTCAATGCTTCACCGGTGGATTTCGCACCTACTTACCCAGCAGATGAGACTTATAACTGGCCACATATACGCTTTGGTACCACTGCTACAGGCTCAGTGAACCCTTATATGATGAACCAGCAGGGATATAAGGAGCGCACCCGTTACTCCACCACCAACAAGGCAGAGTATATCCATAACCTCAGTTCACTCCTTAAAGGACTTGAACTCCGTCTCTCCGTGTCATACGTGCAGACCGGTTACTATGACAATGCCTTCACGACATCACCTTATAAGTATTATCTCGCATCCTATGACTTCGAGACAGGCAAGCATAAGCTCGCTGGAGTGGGCAATACCACTGCCTCAAAGACACTTCGAGTAGGCAGCGGAGGTAACTCTACAGAGAACCGCGTCACATACGAAGGCAGGCTATATCATACTGCTGCATGGGGCGACCACCAGACATCACTCACCGGAGTCTTCCAGGCTTACGAGCGAACCACATCTGCTATCTCGTCAGTACTCAACGGAATGCCGCAGCGTAACCTCACTTTCTCCACACGTGGATCATACGGTTACAAGGACAAATACTTCGGAGAGGTCAGCGTAGGCTACAATGGATCTGAGCGATTTGCCAAGGATAACCGCATGGGAGTATTCCCTGCACTCGGCGGAGCATGGGTCGCTTCATCCGAAAAGTGGATGAAGGGCTTCAAGAAATGGCTCTCATTCCTCAAGTTCCGCTTGTCTTGGGGTAAGGTAGGTAATGATGGAATCATATCCACACCGCGCTATGTATATCTTCAGGACATAGGTATGACAAGCTCAGGCAACGTGAAGGACGTAGAGGCATATAAGGCTTCAAGCAATGCTTCACGAAGAATCGTCAACTTCTATGGTGATGATGACATCCAGTGGGAGATAGCAGAGCAGGTCAATCTCGGTATCGAGGCAAAGCTCTTCAATGGACTTTTCGAGTTCCAGGGCGACATTTATCAGGAAATCCGCCACAATATCCTCTCCAGCCGTTTCATCATTCCTGCCAACGTAGGTATCGAAGTGGCTCCATTGGACAATATCGGAAAGACACGATCAAGAGGTGTTGACCTCTCGCTCAAGTTCCAGAAGCAGTTCGGAAATGACGCTTACATCATCCTCAACGGTACAGCTACATATAATAAGGTGGTGTATCTCGAGATTGAAGAAGCCACAAACAAGCCGGCATGGCAGCGCATGAAGGGCAAGGAAATCAGCCAGGCTATCGGCTATATCGCTGAAGGACTCTTCCGCGACCAGGCTGACATCGACAATTCACCACGTCAGGACGGCGACGTTCAGCCAGGTGACATCAAGTATCGAGACCTCAATGACGACGGAGTAATCACCGTGGAAGACGCTACTTACATCGGTTTCCCGGAGACACCACGTCTCATATACGGTTTCAGTGGCTTCCTCAGCTACAAGAAATGGGAGCTTAGCTGCTCTTTCCAGGGCTCCGGCAAGCGTTCATTCTTCCTCAATGCCAAGTCGCTCTCTCCATTTGCCAATGACCATGCGCTCCTAACAGCCATCTATAACGACCACTGGAGCGAGGACAATATGAGCAACCGCCCGTTCTGGCCACGCCTTTCACCACAGAATATCGTGGCTCACAACCCGCAGGAAGACTGGTATAGCGGTGCTGAAACACGTAAGAGCACATACTTTATGCGTGAATGCTCATTCCTGCGCTGTACTTCCATCTCTCTGGCTTACAATATGCCGAACAAACTTATCAAGCATATTGGAATGCAGCACATGAAACTCTTCTTCTCAACTAACAATCCGTTCATCATCAGTAACTTCAAACTGTGGGACGTAGAGCTTGGAGGCAATGGTTTCAATTACCCTATCCAGCGCACATTCTCCCTTGGATTCAACATGAGTTTCTAACCGTATCAAGACGACATAATATGAAAAAGAATATAGTAAACCTTATCTATCTGTGTGTCATCTCTATCTCTTTGACCGCCTGTTCGTGGCTCGATGTGGTGCCGGAGGATGACATCGAGACCATCGAGACGACCTTCGAGAAGAGAGAAGATGCGTACACATGGTTCAAGACCTGCTATTCCATGATCACAATGGATATTTCCGACGTCAATCAATGCCCGGCTTTCTGGGGTACTGACGAAGTGGTGGCAGGAGATTTCATGCGTATCGTGAACCCAACCCATCAACCTCTCAACGGACTTATGATTGCCGACGGTCTGCAAATGGCGCAATCGCCTTATGCTGAGGTGTGGAAAAACACCAAGTTCTATGGTGCCATACGCTATTGCAACCTCTTTCTCTCCCATATAGACGGTGTATATAATATGCTCGACAAGGAGAAAGCGCTCTGGAAAGCTGAAATCCAGGCTCTAAAAGCGCAGTATTACTTTGAGCTCATGCGCCGTTACGGTCCCATTATCCTCGTTCCTGAGAATATAGATGCCGCTTCTCCTATCGAGCAGATGCAGCAGCCACGCCGTCCTATCGACGAAGTGGTGAAGGCTATCATCAATCTTCTCGACGAGGCAATACCTAATCTCCCTTACTACAAGGACCAGGAGCAGACCCATTACACCTATTTCTCAAAGGAAGGTGCAGCTGCTCTCAAGGCGATAACATTGCTTTATGCAGCCTCTCCGCTCTTCAATGGCAACCACATGCTGTCTGATTTCAAGAACAAGAACGGTGAACTCCTCTTCCCTGCTTACGACAAGGAGAAATGGAAGACCGCCGCTGTGGCTGCAGATGAGGCTATAGCTATTGCTCGTGAGGGCGGTAAAGAACTGGTAAAGGGCAGCAAAATCTGGCCTACACCATTGCTCAATACCATCCGCGACATACAGCAGTCCACCCTGGACTATGACTATCAGAACAAGGAGGTGCTCCTCTGTGTGCGCCATCAGCGCTATTCTCCGTCCATATATTATCAGCCTCGCATCCTTGCAGAGGATCAGGACTACTATGATCAGTATCGTGTCAGCGGTTTTGGAGCATCCATGAAGATGGTGGAGATGTTCTATACCGAGCATGGACTGCCGCTTTCCGAGGACAAGCAGTGGCTTCCTTCACGCTATTCGCTCACACGTGAGAGCGACGAACGCTACAAGGACGTGGTGCCTCTCGGTGAAGACGTGCTCAGCCTGCACCGTCGTAGAGAGCCAAGATTCTATGCAGACATCGCTGCCCACAATACTTACTGGTACAAGAAGGGCGTAGGCAGTGGTCTCGAACCTTTCAAGGTGGAGTGTATGCAGGGACAGTTTATGGGCACAGTGGCCAAGCGTATCGACGAGAGCATACCGCAGTGTCTCACTGGTTACTACATCAAGAAGTTTGACAATGCCGACGTTGCCTTCAAGGATTACTACAGCAGCAGCTCTTCCGAGTCAGGTGACATCATCTTCCGTCTGCCAGATCTCCTTCTCGCATCTGCCGAAGCATGGAACGAATACCTCGACAAGCCAGACTCAAGAGTGTATGATCCGCTCGACGAAGTGCGTGAAAGAGCCGGTATTCTCAATGTCCGTGACGCATGGCAGACCTATGCCCGCAATCCGCAGTTGGTCTATACACAGGCTGGAATGCGTGACATCATCCACCAGGAGTGGAACATCGAGTTCGCATTTGAGGGTCGCAGATTCTACAATATGCGTCGATGGATGACAGCACATGAGGAGTTTAATGCTCCGCTTTACGGCTGGAATGTCCTTGGCGACAATGAAGCACGCTTCTATAATAACTTCAAGGAGCCAGTAGTGGTGTGGAAGAAGCGCTCTTTCACTGCCCCACGTGATTATTTCTTCCCTATTGCAAGTGAGGAAGTGATGATTTCCGGCTGTGTGCAGAATCAAGGATGGTAAAACTCTAACAGACAGAAAACAATGAAGAAATTAGCATATTACTTTCTTTTCGCCATGCTTCTTGTGGCATGTAGCGAAGAGGTATCCACTTTTGACGCCAATGTGGATAAGAACGGATTCTCGTATGAGCCTGTCATGGGAGGTGCAGAACTCACTTATACCTTGCCTAACGATCCCGAAGTTCTTGCTATCAACGTAAGATATAAGGACGCATACGGCAATGATATGCTCAAGACTGCAAGCAACTCCACCAATAAAGTCGTCCTGACAGGATTCAATGAGGCTGTCAGCGACGTTAAGGCGCAGGTGACTTTCGTGCGTCGCGACAATGTGGAGTCTCGCCCTATAGAGATTTCTTTCTCCACTCTCGACTCGGCTCCTATATGTTTCCTCAACAATGCAGAGGTGAAATCAGGATGGAGCGGTTGCACTCTGGAATATGAAAATCCTGAAGGAACGACAGGAATGGCACACGTGTTCTACCTCGGTATCAATCCTATGGACAGCAAGCCTGACACCATTCTCCTCGAATCATTCGCCCTCATAGAGGGACATGACGTGCGTCACTACACCCCGCAGCAGAAGTATGCCTACAACACTATCGTGGTGCGTGCCGAGGATAATCGCGGAAACCTGGTCAAAGAGCGTATATGGAATGATATCCAGGCATTCAATGTGGAGAGACTTGACCCTAAGAATTTCGATGTGATATATTCCAATTCCCTTGAGATTCCGGAGGAAAAAGTCGGTCTGAAGTATCTTACTGACGGTGATACAAAGGGTACCACATGGTTTGAGGATCAGAATCCGTTCATGTATCATACCTTCATCTCCAAGGAAAACGGTGCCGGACCTGACTCGGAACCTATGTATATCGACCTCAAGAAGATGCGTCCTGTCTCTGAAGTGCGTTTCTATGCCATGAGATGGATCGGCTCCGGCAAGCCTAATCTTTCGAATTTCTCATACCAGGCACCTAATTATATCCGCAATTCATGGGCAAACATGCTCCCTTGCGCTGTGACGATATACGGCTGCAGGGAAGAGGTAGGCGGCAATCTGCAGAATGCGAATTGGGAGAAGCTCGCCTCTTTCGAGGAAAATCCCGAAGCTGATTACTACGACAGATGGACCTACAAGGCTGCCACCTGTGGCGGAACATCATTAGGAAGAAACACTTTCGCCACGCTGAAGAAGATGGAAGCCGCAGACGGAATATACAAGTCACTGCCTATCGACATCGGCTTACAGAAGGAAGGTTTCAGGTATCTCAAGATAAAGTTTGACAATGTATTCCAGCTTGTCGATGAATCATCCAATACCACCAACCTAAAGACGCGCTACCTCTCTTTCCATGAGCTGGAGGTATTCTCGGAGAAAGAAGAGTAAGTGACGGTAAAAAAATAACTTGATACGATTTGAGAGAAAAATGTACCATAATCAATATAAGGCTTCAACCTCATCTTTTTGGCTGTTTTCATCCCTCTCATCGGTCATATAGCCCGCTATACTCCCTCTTCGAGTGAAGAAAACATCTCAAAAATATGAGGCTCAAATCATACCAATTTATTTTTTCACCGTCACTAAAGCAATCATTTTACAACCATATAATATACCTATACAGTTATGAAAATAAGGAATTTTCTCTGTCTCTTCCTCGCTGTTCTCGCCTTTGCGGCGTGTGATTCTCTGGAAGATACATACAAGGATGCCGCTGGCGACGGCCCTATACGCTATCTCGGCAAGTGTTCCGACCTCAGTGCTACGATAGGATGGAAGCGATTGATGGTCACATGGACAAACAGTGCCGACCCTGTGGTCGATAAAGTGAAGCTCACATGGACCAAGGATGACGACACAAAGGAAGCCATTCTCGACAAGAACGTCAACTCATACGAGATCGACGACCTCGACGACGGCAACTATGAGGTGACCGTTTGCTCCATCGACAAGGACGGAAAGCCATCGCTTGCCACCACCGTCTATGCACGTCCATACACCGAAAAGCATGAGGTGGTGCAGTCATTCACGCAGATTGTCTCCAATCATTATTTCTTCAAGCATCATCTCGTGCTGTTCTTCCTCGGTTGGGAGGACAACATCGAGAGCGCATACCTCACGTATTACTCAAAGGATGGCAAGGAGTGCCGGCTCGAACTCACGCCGAAGCTCGTCAACAGCCTGCATTATCTCGTGCCGGAAGAGATTGACGAGACAAAGCCTGTGCTCATCTATCGCGAGGGAAGAATAGCCAACTGCCAGGACCTCATCACCTTCTCGCCTGTAAGTCTCGACAACAACGTGCTCTTCAATTCCGACTTCAAGCAGGAGATGAAGCGACAGTATGGCTTTATGGATGATATTCCAGAGCAGTGGGTCAATTCTACTACTGAGTTAGACTTCGACCGCAACATCGGCAGTTTTACCGATTTGTTCAATTTCCCTAATCTCAAGACCCTCCGACTGGGCAAGAACCGCTTCGTGCGCCGTGAGATGGTGGACGATGCCGACGTAGCCCAGAGCAAGGTATATGACACGGAAAGCAGCGAATTCGTGCTCAAGGTGATACACCAGCTCACGCCGGACTTCACCGTGGAGCGTTACGACAAGCATTTCTCCACGCTCGCAAAGGCATCCTATATCAAGGAGATGGGACAGCCAGTAGAACCTCAACACACCTATCTTGACCTCAAAGGACTCAAGTTCACTTCCGATCCCGAGGACAAGGGCTACAACTCCTACCTGGAGAACCTCACCGACGGGAACGACAACACATTCTGGGAGCCGGGCGGCAAGGCCGCTCTCACCACCTATACCCTCGACCTTGACCTCAGGAATGAGCAGGTGATGCACGGAGTGCGCCTCGCCCAGACATACTATGAGCATGAGAACAAGCGCAACTGGTGTCCGAATCTCGTCAAGGTATTCGTCTCCGAAGACGGTGAAGACTGGCATTCAGCCACCTGCATCGAGGAACTTGAAATCGGAAACAGCACGGGAGAGATAGTCTATATCCCATTCATCAGCACCGGTGTCAGTGGACGTTACCTCCGCATCGTGACCTCCACGCCGTATTCTTCATCCACTTTCAATGTCAGCCTCGCTGAGGTCAGTGTGTATTAAAACGATAAGGGAAGCCCTCCCCAACCCCTCCTTGGAGGGGCTTTCTTTAGTTACGTTCATTTCTTGAGTCTGCTTTTCAAACCTGGAAAAACAGAACAAAACCCTGACATCTTAGCTATCATTTCGCGATATCTAAGCTATCACGTCGCAATATCATAGCTTTTACCTCCTGAAAGCTATGATATTACCTCCTAATAACTATGCTTTTACCTCCTAATATCTATGCTTTTGCAACCTATTGACTGTCAATTCGTTGCAAAAGCATTTTTCTTTTCCTTTCCATTGTCGGAAAAATCGGACAATTTTTCCCTCGCTCTGGTCCTCCTTGCGTATAAAATATCAATGGATAAAAATATAGAAAAATAATATAAAAACACCCATTTGGTGCAACTGGACGGGCACAAAGATTGTTTTTGTTTATAATTATCATATTTTTATCCATTGATGTTTTATCCCAATTCCCACGAAACAACCAGACCTCCTTTCCTTTATTTTTATACATTGATGTTTTATATCATTGTTCAAAAATCGATCGCTTTGACATGCTTTTTTATAGAAAAATTAATATTTTTGTAAAAAAATGGATAATTTTGGTGTACTTTTTCGACACTCATACGGAATAGTAGTGATGTTAAACCATTAAAAAAGACAAATGCGTATGAACAAACTGAAAGCAATTTTGCTGGTATCACTGATGCTGAACGGCTATTCTGCTTTGCCGATCACGGCGCAGAACACGCAGCGTACTGCCATTGTGGTCACGGCAAAATCAGAGAAACTGACAACAGTATTCAAACGCCTTGAGAAAGCTACTTCATACAGGATCTTGTACGCAAGTGCAGATGTTCAGGGACTAACAGTGGACCGTGACATCAAGGCAAAGAACATCAGGGAGGCTCTGGACCAGATATTGAGCGGCAAGCCACTGACCTACACCATTGATGGCAAGTTCGTCACCATCAAGAAAAGCACTGCTCCAAAGGGTCCTACAGGCACTGGCGACTACTATGAAGTCAAAGGTAGAGTGGTGGACGAGAACGGTGTGGACCTTCCTGGCGTGACCGTAATGCTGTCAGGCACCAATCACGGAGTGTCAACCGACATCAACGGTACGTTCACCATAAAGGCACGTCGAGGTGATATGCTTCGTTTTTCATTCGTAGGTTACAAGACTTATCAGGAAAGTATCAAGAATCCCAATAAGGTAATCAAGGTAAACCTCCAGCCGGACAGCAAGGTGCTGAATGAGGTTCAGGTGGTGGCATTCGGTAATCAGAAGAAGGAAAGCGTCGTTTCCGCCATCACTTCCGTCAATGCCAAGGACCTCAAGACCTCAAGCAGCGACCTTACCACCTCTTTCGCAGGTAAGATTCCTGGCATGATAGCATGGCAGACAGGCGGTATGCCGGGCGCACTCAATGAGGAAGACATGAACACCAAGTTCTATATCCGTGGTATCACGTCGTTCCAGTCCGGTGCAAACACCGACCCGCTCATCCTGCTTGACGGTGTGGAATCATCCAAGCTGGACCTCGCGCGCCTCGCTGTCGAGGACATCGAATCATTCAGTGTGCTGAAGGATGCATCAGCCACTGCCATGTATGGCGCACGCGGTGCAAACGGAGTTATCATGGTAACGACCAAGAAAGGTGAGGAAGGAAATGTATATACCACCATGCGCTATGAGTGCGTGGTAAGTAAACCTACCAAGGAAATAGAGGTGGTGGATCCTGTAAACTACATGAAATACTACAACAATGCCATCATCGGACGTAGCAACAACGGTATGCCTAAATACACCCAGGACCGCATCGCGCGTACCAACAATCCCAACTATCCTTCATGGGCTTATCCTTCAAACGACTGGTACGACATCCTCTTCAAGGGCCAGAGCGTAAACCACCGTGCCGGCATCAGCATCCGTGGCGGTTCGCAGAAGGTGCAATATTATGCTTCATTCAACTATAACCGGGATGAAGGAATGCTGAAGAGCGACAAACTGAATGACTTCGACTGTAACATCACCAACAACCAGTTCAATTTCCGAACAAATCTGAACATACAGTTGAACGCCGGAATACAGCTTGTCGTCAATTCCGCCACCAATATCGACCGCTATCACGGTCCGGTAGTGGACCAGAAGCAGGCTTACTATGCGGCATTCAATGCCTCTCCGGTGGATTTCGCACCGGTATATCCAGATGATGGAGTGTATTCATTCCCGCATATCCGCTTCGGCACCACAGCAGCGAAAGCCACAAACCCATATATGCTGAACCAGCAGGGATATATCGAGCGCACACGTTACAGCACCACAAACCGCGCGGAGTTCATCCATAAGCTCGACCGATGGTGTAAAGGACTGGAATATCGATTGATAGCCTCAATCGTGCAGTCAGGATATTATGACAATACCTTCACCACCAGGCCATACAAATACTATCTCAGTTCCTACAATCCTGAGACTGGTGATTTCCGTCTTACAGGTGATTCCGACAACGCTCAAGCCTCAAAGACATTGTTAAACGGTGGCGACAATCATTCCACTGAGACACGTACTACCTTCGAAGGCCGCATATATCACTCTGCAGCATGGGGAGGCACCGACAACAACATGCACCAGACATCATTCACCGGCGTAGCGCAATTATATGAAAAGACATTCACTCCTATCTCCTCAGTGCTCAATGGACTGCCGCAACGCAACGTGACATTCTCAGGACGTTTCTCCTATGGATATCTCGACCGTTACTTCGTGGAGGCAAGTTGCGGTTACAACGGTTCGGAACGTTTCTCCAAAGAGAACAGATGGGGATTCTTCCCGGCTTACGGAGGCGCATGGGTGATATCATCAGAGCCTTGGATGAAAAGCATCAACAATGTGCTCCCTTACCTCAAGCTTCGTCTCTCTTACGGTAAAGTGGGTAATGACGGCATCATCGAGACTCCCCGATATGTATATCTTCAGGATATAGCACTAAAAGGAAAAAACATGTTCAGCAACGGTGTAAAAGCCAATGACCCTTATGGGTTCAGCCGTAACTATGTCAAGTTCTATGGAGACTCTGGCATCCAGTGGGAGGTGGCAGAGCAGTCAAACCTCGGCATCGAAGCTAAACTGTTTGGCGGAATATTCGAATTCCAGGCCGATTTCTATCGTGAGATACGCCACAACATCCTTTCACAGCGATATGTCATCCCTCAGAACGTAGGTATCGAGGTGGCACCTCTCGACAATATCGGTGAGGTGGATTCACGTGGCGTGGACCTCTCAGGCAAGATACAGCACATGTTCTCCAATGACTTCTGGTTTATCCTCAACGGTACCCTTACCTACAACAAGGCAAAATACAAATACATAGAGGAGGCTACAAACAAGCCGTCATGGCAGCTCAAGACCGGACATGAAATCAGTCAGGCGATGGGTTACATCGCAGAAAGACTCTTCCGCGACCAGGCTGACATCGACAACTCGCCTCGCCAGGACGGCGATGTCAAGCCAGGTGACATCAAATACCGTGACATCAACAATGACGGCAAGATAGATGTAAGCGACGCTACCTTCATCGGTTATCCGGAAACTCCACGACTCATCTACGGCATGAGCCTCTTCGTCAACTACAAGAACTTCGAGCTCAACACCTCATTCCAGGGTTCAGGCAAGCGTTCCTTCTTCATCAATGCGCAGGCAATCTCACCTTTCTATGGTGACCATGCTATGCTCAAAGCCATCGCTGACAGCCATTGGAGCGAAGACAATATGGCAGAACACCCGTTCTGGCCACGCCTCTCCACCAGCAATATCGTGGTGCACAATCCTCAGGAAGACTGGAGCGCCAATGCAGAAGTGCGCAAGAGCACATACTTCATGCGCGAATGCTCATTTCTCCGTTGCACTGCCATCAGCCTGGCATACAACCTTCCTCGCCCGCTGCTGCGCAAGATCGGACTGCAGAACGTGAAGTTCACTCTGTCAACCAACAATCCATTCTGCTTCACGAGTTTCAAGATATGGGATGTGGAGCTTGGTTCCGACGGATTCAACTATCCTATCCAGCGCACATACTCAGCAAGTATCAATGTCAATTTCTAAGTAAAAAGAGAATATGATGATTACAAAACATATAAAAACCTTACTCATTCTTTCCGCTGCCGCCCTCACAGGCTGTAACGATTACCTGGACCTCGTGCCGAAGAATGATATCACTACAATCGAAACCACTTTCGAGAAACGTGAAGATGCCGAGCAATGGCTCATGACCTGCATGTCTTTCCGCGATAACGACATGGCGAGTGTATATCTCAATCCTGCATTCTGGGGTTCCGATGAGGTGGTGGCAGATGAATATACACATATAGAGGGAATTGGCGCAACAAAAGAAAACATTCCTGGAGTCATGATAGCAGAGGGCAAACAGAAGACCCAGAACCCTTATGCAAACATCTGGAGCAGCAACAGTTTCTATGGAGGCATAAGATACTGCAACATGTTCCTGCAGAACATTGACAAGACTTACAACATGGAAAAGGAAGAGAAAGACATGTGGAAAGGTCAGGTACTGGCTTGCAAAGCCCACTTGTATTTCGAACTTATCCGCCGTTACGGTCCTATAATCCTCGTGCCAGAGAATATAGATGCCAATGCGGATATAAGCACAATGCAGGTGCCAAGGTCCAGCATAGATGACTGTTTCAATGCCACTGTGCAGTTGCTCGACAGCGCCATGACCCTTCTCCCGACTCTTGAAGGACTCAGTGCCGACTATCATTGCTTCTTCAGCAAGGAAGGTGCCGCCACTCTCAAGGCAATGGCTCTGCTGTATGCCGCCTCTCCTTTGTTCAATGGCAACGAACTCTTTGAAAATTTCACCAACAAGAAAGGCGAACGGATGTTCCCGGAATATGACAAGGAGAAGTGGCGTCGCGCCGCCGAGGCAGCAGACGAAGCCATAGACCTTGCTGTAGCTTCAGGTCATCAGCTCGTATCTGGCAACACAGACAGACCTACACCGCTGCTCTGCACCATAAGGAATCTGGAGAAAGCCGTCTATAATTTATCATATTCCAACAAGGAAGCACTGCTCATGACGCACAATCATAATATATCACCGGAGTCGTTCTATCATCCAAAGGTAGAGAGTTCATACAAGAACTACTATGACTGGCAATGTGAAAGCGGTGTATATCCCACTCTGAAAATGGTAGAAAAATTCTATACAGAGCATGGCGTTCCAATCTCAGAAGACAAACAATGGATGGCTAATATGTATCAGGTATCAAAAGAGACAGACGAGAAATACAAGAACGTGGTGATGTTCGACAGACCTATCCTCAATCTTCACCGTCGTCGCGAGCCTCGTTTCTATGCCAACATCATCGCAAACGGCACATGCTGGTACCACAAGATGTCACAATACTCCACACTGTATGAGCCTATTGACTGCAACATGCTCAAAGGACAGATGTTCGGAACAAACCAGTCACGACTCGTATCCAATGTCCCACAGTGCATCACAGGTTACTATGTCAAGAAGTTTGACAAGAGTGATGTAAGTAAATACAACTACCGGAACTATCTGATGTATGAAGGTGACCAGGCAGATATACTCTGGCGACTGGCCGACCTCTATCTCGCAAGCTCTGAAGCATGGAATGAATACCTGGACAAACCGGACGAAAGAGTGTACAAAGGCATTGACAAAGTGCGCGAAAGAGCAGGCATTCTCCCTGTCAGAGAGGCATGGAATACCTATGCACGCAACCCTCAGAATGCCACGACAAAGGCAGGAATGCGACAGATTATCCGCCAGGAAGAGGACATAGAGTTCTGCTTTGAAGGACGCAGATTCTGGAATGTGCGCCGATGGATGACCGCTCCGGAAGAGCTCAACCAGAGTGTAATGGGATGGAATATCCTGGGTAATACAGACCAGAAATTCTATAATGACTACCGTGGTCCGCAGGTAGTATGGAAAGAACGCTCGTTCACTGCGCCAAGAGACTATTTCTTCCCGATCAATGCAGAGGAAATACTGATCTCAGGAGTCAAGCAGAATCCTGGATGGTAACATCGATATTACCGAATAAAACCAAAGATATCAAACGATAATAAAAGTCCAACAATGAAAAAGACATTATTATATATAATAGCGGGTGCGATGGCTCTTTTCTCATGCAACAATGACAAGGATCTCGTACACGTAAGATTGGCAGACAATGCACTTGTCGTCAATCCGACCCCCGGCGGTGCCATGCTCCACTATGCACTGCCTGACGACCCTGACATTGCAGGCATACACGTAAGGTATAACGACTGTGACGGCAACCCGATGCTTCGTACTGCAAGCGCCCTTGTCGATTCATTGAAGCTCATTGGCTTCAATGAAGCTACGGAAAACATCAAGGGAGAGGTGACGATACAGTTCAGGGACGGCAGTGAAAGCGCCCCTATTCCTATCACATTCAGCACTGATGACTCCGACGCAATCAGCTCCATCAAGTCAATGAAGGTGGAATCAGGATGGGAAGGCTTCTCCATCAACTACCAGGCACCGGAAGGTACGAAGGGACTTTTCCACATCTACTATCTCGGAAAGAATGCATACACCGGCAAACAGGACACCGTGCTCATAGAGACACGTAGCATAGTGTCAGGTGGTGACACCCTTATCTACCAGCCGAAGAATGCGGAAAGCAGCAAGCTTGACATCATAGTAAAGACTGAAGACTATCGTGGTAACATCGTGGCACAGCGCCAATGGAACGTGGAAGCCATGGAAGTAGCCAAGCATAAGGTCAACAAGATATACTATGCAAACTCTTTGGAGGACGAGAATGAAAAGGTCGGAATCCAGTATCTCACCGATGGGGACACCAATGGATGGAGATGGTGGGAGACGAAAGACGACCATAAGTTCTATACTTTCATCTCTAAGAAAAACGGTGTAGGTGAAGATTCCGCGCCAATGTATGTGGATATAGGCGAGCAGACCCCTACTGCATCAGTAAGACTGTATGCATATCTCTTCTGTGGAGGAGGCAGAGGAGTATGTGGAGAGGGACAGCCATGCTTTGGAAGTACATACTGTAACTTCCTCGAAACAAACATCGTAGGACAACTCACCAATGGTAAATACTACAATCGTCTGCCATGTGATGTCGATGTTTATGCCTGCGATGAGACCGGAGACAATGTCGATTTCGACAAAGTGACATGGAAGAAGATCGGTAAATTCAAGGAAGACAGCGCTCTTCCACAGTCTAATTTGAAGTCATGCTGGTTTTATGGCTGTACAGATACACGTTCTGCATATACCGGCGACTGTGATACCAAGGAAGAGCAGACCCGCGCTTTGACTCCGAAATATATGGAAATCAAATTCATGGCTTCCGGTCAAGGCAAGGGATACCGTTACCTCAAGCTCGTGTTCAACAACACATATCTGCTGAATTGGGAATATGCGAACGGTACAAATACCTTGATGAAGGTCTTGACATTCAATGAACTGGAAGTCTATACAAAAAAATAAGAACTATGATAACTATGAGAAAGAATATAGCATTATTCTCTATCATTGCCCTGATGTCATCATGCGGCGAGAGCATCAGTGACACATACAAGGACTATTCGGGCGATGGAGAGATAAGATATGTAGGCAAGGTGAGCGACCTTAATGCCAAACCAGGCTGGCAACACATAATGCTGGACTGGGAAAACAGCAAGGATCCGATAGTGGATTCGGTTGAAGTAAGGTGGGTGGCAGGTGATGTCCGCGACACGATATTCCTGCCTTCAGGCACCAATACCTATGATATCCGTAACCTCACCAGTGGTTCCACCTATGAGATAAGCGTGATGTCAGTGGATAAGAACAAGAATGAATCATTGCCGCAGACCGCTTATCTCCGAGTATATAATGAAGACCACGAGATGGTTCAGGCGTTCACAAGGATTATCTCAAAGAGTTATTTCCTCAAGAATCATCTTCTCATGACCTTTACTGGCTGGAGCCAGGACATCGAAGAGGCGTATCTTACCTACACCAGGAAGAGTACTGGAAAGGAAGAGAGGTTCAATCTGACGGAAGATGTGGTGAATGCGCTTCATGCTGACATACCTGATGTGGACATTTCCCAGCCTGTAAAGCTATACAGAAACGGATATATCCAGGATTGTCCAGACCTTATTGTCAACTCTCCGATAGAGATTGACAAGGAGACAGCTTTCGATTCAGAGTTCAAGGACGAACTGAAAAGGCAGTTCGGTTATGACCAGATCATCCCAGAATCATGGGCAGACAATGTTGAGACCCTGGATATTGACTGGGACATGACCAACCTTCTCGACCTTTTCAAGATGCCGAAACTGAAGACTCTCAATCTTGGAAAGAACAGATATGTGCGTGCCGACCAGCAGAATGATGCAGAAAAGGGCCAGAGCCGCTTTGTGGAGAACGACGTGACTGACTGGGTTCTCGCCAAGATGCACGAGCTTACGGGTCTTGAAGTCAACCGTTACGACAATCATTACAAGGCTCTCGCATCGGCAAGCTACATCCATCATAAGGCACATGCTGGCGAACCAAGTCACAAGATGATAGACATGAGCAAGGCAAAGGTGACTGTTCTTCCTGCTGATGACGAGGAATTGACCACTATGGGATGGAATTCCCACGCTGAATATCTGGTAGATGGCAAGGACGACACTTCATGGAAGCCTTACGCTATGGATGCAAGCACGGAATACACCATCGACATCAGTATCGGTGCTGCGAAGAAAGTGCGTGGCATGAGGTTCGTGCAGTCATACTATCCTGATGCAGAAGCCTCTTCGAGAGTGCTCTCTCCGGAAATGATAAAGATATATAAATCCGCCAATGGTCTCTTCTATCCGATTGCTACATATCGTGAAGAGACCCATGTGGGCAACAGTACGGGTGAGGTGAGCTTCATCAATTTCGCTGAAGCCACGGAGATAGAGAATGTCCGTATCGTGGTTGTCACTCCGGCTTATTTCAAGAAATTCCAGATTTCAATTGCAGAAGTAGGACTATTTGAATGACAGACAATATGACTAAAAGAATGATTTCCACATTTGCTTTGTGTCTCGGACTCATCTCTTCAAGTGCCCAACAGCCTGACAAACTGTTGGAAATCTTGAAGAATGAGCTGAAATCCAACTATAAGCAGCTAAAAGAGCAGCCTGTCAAGCCATACTTCATGAGTTACAGGACTGAAGACACTTACCAGTGTACAGTATTCAGCAAATTCGGAAAGACTGTGACAAATGACGAGAACAGGAGCCGTACCTTCACGCCACAGATACGTCTCGGCGACAAGACTCTCGATAATTTCAAGTATAACAACCAGGCTATGCCAAGCAGGGACGGTCGCTCTGCCGGCACGGTGACAATCCCTTACGACGACAATGCCAAAGAAGGAATCGCCACAAATATATGGAATTCCACGCTTTCGCGTTACAAGTATGCCGTGGCATATTACGAAGATGCCAAGAGCAAGGCTGCCACTACCGTAGCAGACGAAGACAAAGCGCCATGCTTCTCTGACGCAAAGCCTGAGAAATACTATGAGCCGGCATACGACCTGAAGAGTATTTCGATAGACAGGAATGCCTGGCAGAAGCGTCTTGACGAAGTGTCTGCCGTGTTCAAGGCCGATCCTTCCCTCAGGATAGGCAATGTAAGCCTTGTCTATAACGTGACTCGTACGTATCTCGTCAATACAGAAGGAACGGAAGTGGTGCAGAACAGACGCACTGCCCGCATCATGCTCTCTGTAGAGACTATGGCAGATGACGGCATGAGCCTGCCTCTTGATGAGGACTTCTTCTCTTATAATCCAGACTCTCTCCCTTCCCAGGACGTGCTCATCGCTGCGGCAAAGGACCTGCTTGAGCGTGTGGAAGCACTGAAGAAAGCCCCTGTTGCCAATCCTTATACCGGTCCTGCAATCCTCTCCGGTCCTGCAAGTGGTGTCTTTTTCCATGAGATTTTCGGACACAGACTTGAGGGACACCGCCTGAAGAAGGGTGGTGAGACATTCAAGAGCATGGTGGGAAAGAATGTGTTGCCTAAGGAATTCCAGGTATATTGCGATCCTACTCTGACTCAATATCATGGTCAGGACCTCAACGGACATTACCTTTATGACGGTGAAGGCGTCAAGGCAAGACGCGTGGACAATGTAGTCAACGGCGTGCTGAAGGAGTTTCTCATGAGCCGTGTCCCTCTCGACGGATTCCCGCAGAGCAACGGTCACGGAAGAGTTTCCGGCGGAAACGACCCTGTAAGCCGTCAGTCCAACCTCATCATAGAGACTTCCCGTAAATATACGGATGCGCAGTTGAAGGATATGCTGCTGAAGGAAGCGAAGAAACAGGGCAAGGAATATGGCTATTTCTTCAAGACAGTGACCAGCGGATTCACTCTTACCGGCGACGGAGGTAGCATCAATTCCTTTAATGTAACGCCTGTTGAGGTATTCCGCGTGTATGTTGACGGCAGACCGGACGAACTGGTTCGTGGCGTGACTCTTATCGGAACTCCTCTTGCCATGTTCTCCCACATAGCGGCTGGAGGTGACACTCCTTCCACGTTCACGGGCAGTTGCGGCGCTGAATCCGGATGGGTTCCGGTCACAGCTTCTTCTCCTGCCATTTTCGTTTCGCAGATAGAGACCCAGCGCAGCCAGAAGACCATGGACATCCCTGCTATTCTCAAGGCTCCTGCCTTTGAGGAAAAACAGGGCAAAAGCATTGACGAGACCATATTCTCTGCCATGAAGGATGAGATGAAACGCACGACTGACAGCCTGGCCCTCCAGGGTCTGCCTGCTCCTTTCTGGGGCTCTTTCATCGTAAACCGCTATCGTTCCTTCAATATCACCAGTGAGCTCGGAGGCATTTCTGCAAGCCATCTCTCTCCATTCAAGGTGCGCTCGTTCATTCATCTGCAGACAGGCAACTTCAAGCGTGCCAGTGATTTCCCCGGACAGCCTATCATTCTGGGCTCGGGAGACAACGAGGAATTCGACTATGCCTCACTGCGCAGAGACCTATGGAACGGATGTGACATGGCATACAAGAGCGAAGTCAACATGATGGCGCAGAAACAGAACTATCTCGCCCAGAATCCTCTGCCTTCTTCTCTTGAGAAAATCCCTGATATGCAGCGCTCCGCACCTGTCACTCACATCACTGAACAGACCGAAGCCTACGATGTCGATATGCAGAAACTGGAGTCAATGGCAAACGAACTGTCTGCCATCTTCAAGGAATACCCTTACCTTTATAATACTGAAGTGAAGGTGAACGGCAATGAGATGACCTCTTATCGCTCCACTTCTGAAGGCGTAAACCTTAAGATTCCTCACAATAGGGTGATCATCTCTGCAGACGCTTCCTTCAAGGATGACCGGAATGTCGCTATCTCCGACAATCTTGTGCTCAACTATAAGAACCCTTCTGAGATTCCGTCTCTCGACGAACTGAAGAAGATAGTACGCAAATTCGCTGACGACTGTATGGCTGTGCGCAACGCTCCTGATATGCCTGAGTACTATAAAGGTCCGGTCATGTATGAGGATGCTGCCGCAAAACTCGTCTTTACTGAGAATTTCCTCGTCGCAGACCAGTTCTATGCTATGCCTTCCATACAGGAGAATCCTAAGTCACTCGGACAGAAACTCAAGAAGAAAATACTGGACGAGCGTATTTCCATCACCAATCTCACTGCTCAGAAGGAATACAACGGACAGCCGCTCTATGGTTACTATGACATTGATGCCGACGGTTTCAAGCCGCAGACGGAGATGAAAATCGTGGATAAAGGCATATTCATGATGATGCTCAACCGCACCACGCCTGCCATGTATGCCGAAAAGAGTACTGCAAGTTCGCGTTTGGGCAATGACGTTGCCCAGACTGTTCCAATGGTTGGCGTAGGAACTCTGCACATAAAAGCCACTGGCACCACAAAGGACGAGAAGATGGTGAATGCCCTCATCAAGGCTGCAAAGAAGCAGAAACTGGACTATGCATACATCATATCCAATCCGGAGCATTACACTTCGCTGCGTCTCTATCAGCTGAACCTCAAGACCGGCGAAAGGACATTGATGAAGACCAACCTTCTCACTCTGCCTAAGGTCTCTGATCTGAAGGAGCTGAATGCCATTTCCGACAGGGAGATAGTGGAGAACAATGTCAGTCCTTACACTTATTCCGTCATCTATCCTGCCAGCATCATCATCAATGACGCTGAACTCAGCAAGCCTACGCTCAAGCCTGGCAAGGACAATGAGATAACATACCCTCTCCTGAGAAAGTAGTTCGCATTCCTGCCGTTCTCCGATTGTCATTTTTCATTCGCGGAAAGCCATGACGACCATGGCAATAGACTGATTGTTTCCTCACATCAATATCATTCCGGCAGGAAATGAATGCTGTTCTCTCCATGACATGGAAGTCTGGTGTCGTAACGATACCGGGCTTCCTTTTTTGATTTCTATCACGTGTTTCGCTACTGTTTTTGCCTTGATTTTGCGTCAAATGATTACAAATCATCATTTTTGATGCACATTCCAAAACAAAATATTGCAAAAATAATTCGAAACCATGAAATAATTAAAAAAAATAATTAACTTTGCAGTAGTGAACCAATATGACAATGACATAGAGACACTTTTCCGCAGCAATTATGCCAAACTCTATCACTACGCTATGCAGATGATAGATGATGGCGAATTATGCCGTGACATTATTGCTGACGTGTTCGAGCAATTATGGAGACAGTGGGACAGCATTCCTGAAAACAAAAGGAATGCTATGCTCTACAGGTCTGTGCACAACAGATGCATTGACCACATCAGAAAACTCACTACCCGCCAGAATTACATAGAGTTCTTCAAGGCCACGTTCTCCATGGAAGCCGATTCCGCCCTGAACGAGGACTCTGATTCCATCCGATTCGAAAAGATAGAAAAAGCCATAGGCACTCTTCCCGAGATGGACCAGACCATCATCAACAGGGCTTTCATCGACGGGCGAAGATATGCTGACATAGCTGAAGAACTGCAGATTAGCCTAAGCAGCATCAAGAAACATATAGCCAAAGCAATACTTAAAATCAGAAAGGAATGTGAAAACAATAGTTAAAAACCGCTAACTTTCACCTTTTCTTTTACACTTCTACAATATTAAAACGGATTAAATATAGAATCCTACCTGAAAAGACTATTACAATTGGAATGACTATAGAAGATAAAAATATTGATAATATCGTCGATCTGCTCGATCAGGACTACGACTTGACTGACCAGCAGCTTGCTGAAATCCTGCAGAATGATGAGGCAAAGCATCTCGCAAAGGATGCCTTGGCCATAAAGGCGTGCCTCAGAGAAAGCAGCGATCCGGTGGACATAGATGCTGAATGGAGCAGTCTGAGACAAAGGATGAAGACGGATGATGACCATGAAACGACCCCATCCGGCGGCAACATCATTGAGATGCTCGACTGGAAGAAAGTAATCTATGTCATTTCCTCCATTGCAGCCATCGCCATCATGGGCTTCTTCATGATTGGCGGCATGAAAACCTCGCCAGACCATCCCGAATACGAATATGCAAAGATAGAAGACGAGAACCCAAACATCACCATTACTTCAAAATCCAGCGATGAGGCCGTGACCCTCGCTGAGCAGACTGACAATGCCACGACTGCCACTTCTGCTGCCAAAGTGCAGTCCAGAATATGGAAAGCCCTCGGATATGAGACCGACAACGTGCCACTCGACGAACTAACCATCACCATTCCTTCCGGAAAAAGCTATCATCTCACCCTCCCTGACGGCACGGAAGTGTGGATGTATGCCGGAACAAAACTTACCTATCCTACACGTTTCATCGGCGGAGAACGAAACGTATATCTCGAAGGTGAAGCGTACTTCAAGGTGACCAAGGATGCGGAACATCCATTCGTCATCGCCACGAGAGACATCGAAGCAAGAGTTCTCGGTACCGAACTGTGCGTCAGTTCATGCAAGGACTTCACAAGTAAGGTGGCGCTCATCAGAGGCGTAGTGGAGGTGAAGGACAAAGCGGACAACAGCTACAAGCGTCTGTCGCCGGGACAGACCGCTTTGCTCGGTGCAGACCGGTTGTCAGTGATCAGTGAAGACATGGAGAAATATGAGTTCTGGCGAACTGGTTATCTCTATTTCGACGAAGAGTCGCTGCTGGAGATTGCCACAAGGATAGGAAAATGGTATAATGTCAATGTCATCTTCGACGACAAAGCGCTGAAAGACCTCAAGTTCCGATTCTTCTGCAAACGTGACGAATCGCTCCGAAGAGCCATCGACCTGCTCAACAGCTACGGCGCTTTCACAGCCACATTGACAGATGAAACCCTCCACATCAAGCATCTGCAGGGCAGCGCCAGCAATGCAAAATGACTCCAGTCCGCACGTCGTCGCAACCATTTTACAATGGTATGTAAGGATAGGAAAAACAGAACAAAACACCGACAGCATAGCTATCATTTCACGATGTTTTAGCTATCATTTTGCAATATCATAGCTATCACGTTGCAATATCATAGCTTTTACCTCCTAAAAGCTATGATATTACCTCCTAATAACTATGCTTTTACCTCCTAATATCTATGCTTTTGCAACCCATTGGTTCTCAATTCGTTGCAAAAGCATTTTTCTTTTATCTCGTCATTGCCAGAAAAATCGAACAATTTTCCCTCGCTCAGGCCCTCCTTTCGTATAAAATATCAATGGATAAAAATATAGAAAGATAATATAAAAATACCAATTTGGCGCAAACAGGTGGTCTGAAATATTGTTTTTATTTATAATTACCATATTTTTATCTATTGATACTTTATAACAACAACCAAACAACATCAATCCATTGATTCTCTCTTAATTAAGGTGAAAAAGATTCAAAAAATTGGCAAAGCTGCCGATTTCTCCGATAAAAATATTATTTTTGCACACGTATAGGTTATGCTTATCGCAAGAAACTGACTGAAACTGTCAGCCCGAAGCAAGCGAGAAGCAAGCGGATTATAGGATTTAGAGTAGCGTAATTCAGTATTTTATGGTTAAGAACACCAAAAGGAGGATAGTAATTACAGCCATATTGGGAGTTATCATCATAGTGGCTGGACTCATTGGCACGGGCTGCTATATGCTCAATTATTCGTTGGACTATCCTAAAGCCGAGCGGATGACCGCCAAGCATTGGAAGCAGCGGATGACGAAAGAGTGCCCATGGATAGGGGAATGGATGGATTCCGTATATCAGAACAGGCAGGTGAGGGACACATTCCTCGTCATGCCGTCTGGTTATCGTGCCCATGCCATTTATCTCTTTGCGCCGAAAAAGACCGACAAGACTGCCATCATAGTGCATGGCTACAAGGTGAGGGCAGAGGGAATGCTCCATATCGCTTTCCTGTATAATCACGACCTCGAATACAATGTGCTCCTGCCGGACCTCTACGGCCACGGCTTGAGCGAGGGAGATCATATCCAGATGGGATGGAATGACCGCTTTGACGTGCTCAGATGGGCGCAGGCGGCTGACGATATCTTCGCTGACGGTGCGCATACCCGGCAGGTGGTCCACGGCATTTCCATGGGTGCCGCCACGGTGATGGCGCTCTCTGGCGAGAAAACGCCCCTCTATATCAAGTGCTTTGTGGAGGATTGCGGATTCTCCAGTGTGAGAGATGAATTCAAAGCGCAGCTGAAAGCACAGTTTGGACTGCCGGAATTTCCTCTGATGGACGTCGCTTCGGCTATGTGTAAGTTGAGATACGGCTGGTCATTCGATGAGGCAAGCCAAATATCTCAAGTGAGAAAGAGCACCAGACCGATGCTTTTCATCCACGGCGAGAAAGATGACTTCGTGCCTTACGTCATGCTTAGCAAGGTCTATGAGGCGAAAAGTCAGGGCAGAAAGAGCGTCTTTGTGGCGGAAAATTCGGTTCATGCCACTGCTTACAGCGACCATCGTGCCGACTATACCAATGCTGTCAGGGACTTCCTTATGGAAAATATCGGTAAGCCGATACGTCAAGAGAGATCATTCCCATGTCGCCTTCAGGACGTTATTTGACCTTTGTGATGGAGAAAAAACGGCAATCTCTCATTTTTCTCATTTATTTTCCTTATCTTTGCACCTGATTTCTTGCCATAGAATGCTGTGGTAAAGACAACTGCTGACTATATTATTCAATCTACAACTGACTATCATCATGATCAAAAAACTCCTGATTCCATTCGCTGCAGTGGCACTTACAGTTGCTGGTTTCCCTCTCGAAGCCAATGCGCAGAAGCCTTCACAGACGTGGAATCCTAACCTCAAAGGCGGTATGTACCGCAATCCTGTCATTGATGCTGACTATTCCGACCCGGACGTTTGCCGAGTGGGAAATGATTATTACATGACTTCTTCCTCATTCCAGTGCTTTCCTGGACTGCAGATTCTCCACAGCACAGACCTCGTCAACTGGGAAATCATCGGCGCAGCCCTGCTCGATGACTATCCGGTATTGCCTGAATATCAGGGCACGGACCTCGACTGGCGCAGGAAAACACAGCATGGCAACTATGTCTGGGCACCCTCCATACGCTATCATGACGGATGGTTCTACATCTATTGTGGTGACCCTGACCAGGGACTTTTCATGACCAAGACCCAGGATCCGCGCGGACCGTGGGAACCAATCACATGGGTGATGAAAGGAAAAGGACTTATCGACTGCTGCCCTCTATGGGATGAGGACGGAAAAGCTTACCTTTCACATGGTTGCGCCGGCTCCCGCGCTGGCATAAAGTCGGTGCTTTTCGTTGCTCCGATGTCGCCTGATGGCACCAGAATCATAGGTCCTTCACGCATAGTATATGATGGACACGAGGACCAACCTACCATCGAGGGCACGAAATTCTATAAGCGCAACGGTTATTACTACATCATGAGCCCGGCTGGCGGCGTGAAATACGGTTGGCAAGTCGAACTCCGCTCACGCAATCCTTTCGGTCCTTACGAGGAATATGTGGGAATGGCGCAGGGAAAAAACAAGAAAGTGAACGGCCCGCACCAAGGTGCCTGGGTGGATACTCAGAATGGCGAGGACTGGTTCCTGCACTTCCAGGACAAGCATGCCTATGGCAGAGTGGTGCATCTGCAGCCTGCCAAGTGGGTCAATGACTGGCTCGTGATCGGTGATGACAAGGATGGAGATGGATGCGGAGACCCTGTGCAGCAGTGGAAAAAGCCTAATCTACCTTCAAGCGGCAACTTCCAGCCTTCCGAATCCGATGACTTCAACAGCGTGGACCTCGGACTTCAGTGGCAATGGAACGGTCCTTACAGTCATTACTGGTATTTCTGTGATGCAAACAAGTCACGCCTTCGCCTCTACGGAGTGCAGCAGGGGGAGAACGTGAAGAACCTTTTCGACTTGCCAAATCTGCTCCTTCAGAAGGTGCCAACGGAGAATTTCACTGCTACAGCCAAGGTGAAATTCGTGCCAAACCGCACTGCTGACTATCGTCCTGCGGACAAGATACTGGGTGAAAGCGCCGGTATGATAATGCAGGGACTGGACTATTCTGCCCTCAAATTTGTCGATACTAAGGATGAAGGCATTGTCCTACAGTATGTAGTATGTGAGAAAGCGGATAAGGGAAAGGCGGAAAAGGTAGTCAAACAGGTGGCTCTCAAGAGCGCAAAGATGCCTGAACCTTACACCGTGAAGTATGCCGTGGATGATATTCCTTCTGCTCGCATCGCTTCACAGGAGGTGTGGCTGCGCGTGAATGTGCATAGTGAAGGCATTGCAAACCAGATAAAAGGCATTGCAGAGTGGAGCTATAGCCTTGACGGAAAGAAGTTTGTCAAGATTGGAGAGCCATTCCAGATGCGTGAAGGCAAGTGGATTGGTGCCAAAGTGGGCTTCTTCAACACCCGCACTGAAAAGAAAAACGATGCCGCTTTCCTCGACATCGATTGGATACATTTTGAGAAATAGTCTTGCAACACGGCGTTTTCACCGCTCGGTTGCTTAAATATAAGTAGGTGATCTGGATATTTCGGATTACCTACTTATATTTTATTTGTGATTCATTACGAAAAGATGAAAGTCAGATACTTGCGTTGTTGCAGTGTCTAAATGCCCCTATTGCAGAAACGTAGCGTCACTTTTCCGTTGCGATAGTTATCCTTTAGGGTGATGATAATGCGGTAAACATTGTCATTCCATTGCTCTTTCATTATGCCATCAGGCATTTCTACTTTCTCCCAACTTACGCTGGTACTATCTAAAGGCAATGCAAGGCGCACTGACTTATTGCCCAAAAGTACCATGCCCTCTGCGTCAAGACAAGGCTCACCATAGGTCATCATGATGATTTCGACAGGCTTTTGCTGATTAGCAAGAGCGAAACTATCTGTTAGTTGCACCGTTTCCGCTGCGCCATTCAGGGTCATTGTCCTCGTCCATTTGCTGACATTAGCCTCCTTAGGGTAGGCTTTCTCTATATCCATGCAGCATGAAGCCACAATTCCATTGCCTAAATTGCCACTGATATGCTCCACATTCAGAGCTCTGAAAGCCTTGCCATCCCTCTGCTCTAATCCATTGATTAGAGGTACATTATGATAGGATGAACGGCAATTCATCAGTTCAAAGCGGCGATTGCTGAAGGAAAGAGCAGTGTAAGTGTCGCGTCCAAGGTCGATGATAACGGGCTTATTACGATGATAAAGTATAAAGTTTCCCACGTCATTATGATTATGACTCTCAGCATTATGCCCGCCTTTTATCGCCACAAACCAGTCATTGCTCCGCGAAACCATAATCTGTGAGTTCTGGAGAAATGCCTCTTCCGTCTTAGGTTGCTCCGCTTTGGTGGATTCAAACTGAGGAAGCATGGAGAGAAACATCAGTTCCCTGCCTAATTTAGGGTAGTTGCCAGACTGCAGAAACAGCGTAGAAGGATACTTTAAGTAATTATATTTCTTTCCGATATATGCCGCAAGGCACGTCATAGGGGCATCATTGAGGTATGCTCCGTAAGGAAAGAGGATGTTGATGTTAGGAGTGTTCTTGGCTTGAGCGTCAGAGAAATTCACGAAAGTGAGGTCATCGATATACATTTTGGTGATAAATTGCCCCATAGCCTTCACCTTTTCTCTCTGCATATCATTGAGATGGAGCGCTGATTCCTTAGGCATAAACTGCATGAAATATAGCGATTCGAAGAGCGAAGCGCCGGCACAGTCCCAGTAGCTCACGCCTTCCTCGCATCCGCCATCATCAGGATAGCCCTTGATGAATGTGAGAAGGCATTGCTTTATCCCCTTTATTGCCTCGTCGCGCCTTGCTTTGTCGCGCTCGCAGATAAGCATTGTCTGCATCCAGTTGGCGGTAATCCATGTATTCCAGTTGTTTGCATTGTGCTTCCAGCCTTGCTTATTATATAAGGTGGGATAGAGAAAGCGTCGCTCTATCTCGTTTCTGACGCTGTCGCAAAGCCCCTTTTCCGCCCTTTCGATGTCCGTATCGAGCATATAAAGCGTCCATGCCAGCATCCCGGAGGTCTCTGCATTGAAGAGATCTACAGGCTGAATGCCTCGCTCCGGCTTCGCTTTCGGGTAGTGGGCAGGTATTCCCCACCACGCTTCCTTTTCGATAAAGTAGTGCAATCCCTGGCATATAGCAGGCAGAAAGCGCCCTTTATGCTCCATTATCTCAGCCATTACGAGGCATGAAAACTGCCTTCTGACTCCGAAACTCATGGCTTCGTAGCCGGTGCGGTTGCCGTTGTGCTTGAACTGGGCAAAGATAGAGTCGGGAATAGCCGTCCAAGGTTTGCCTAAATAGCTGTGTCCCAATCGTATGTAATCCATGCGCATAGAGCGTGGAATCTGCTTTCGCCAGTAGTTGTCATTGGCTTTTGGAAAAGGCAAAAAAGTCTGCTTTGCGCTCAAAGGCAATGCTATGAGCGCAAGGCAGACCAATAGAAACATGAATTTCTTCATACTATTATGTTACTTATCCATGAAAGTAAGGTTCTGATAGAACCACACATTCATCTGATTAGCACCGCGATGATTCCATGCGTAGTAAGGAATCAAGGTCAGAGTGCAGTTCTTCAGTGAGATGCCGTCAGCGCTGTCATTGAGTATTTGACCCTCAGTCTTGATGGCTTTCACGGTGAATGCTGGCGCATTCTTGGTCTCTGTGTTCTGTATGGAGTAGTTGTCCACCACGTTGAAGGTAGGCTTTTTGCCCATGACAGCACGGAGAACAGGCTCCCCATTGTTGTCTGCAGCCTCTGCACAATACACTAAAGGACCGCGCTCTACTGCCACTTTGCTTCTGTCATCAGCCACCTTCTGGTTTGCGATAACAGTGCGGACAGGCATATCAAAGTGGATTCTTACCACGTCACCCTTTCGGATATTCTTCACAGGGAGATAGCCTTTGTTGGCAGAAAGGTCAGCTTCCACGGCTTTTCCGTTGACAGTCACACTGTAAGAAGGTGCTTCCTTGTCGCTGAACTGATAGAGATCGCTTGGCACAACCTGGTTTCTTACCCAGCCAGGGATGCGGATAAGGAGGTTGGCATTCTTGGCATTGCTCTTCTTTACCGTAATCTTGATGTCGCCGTTCCATGGATATTCCGTCGTTTCCTCAAGCACAACGTCCTTTCCATTCACCTTGATTGTGGAGACATTGGCAGCAAAGAGGTTGACGAAGATATTGTTGTCCTTCACTCCATAGAGGTAACCAGGGACGGAAGGGATGAACCTGCAGAGGTTACTTGGGCAGCAAGCGCAGCCGAACCACGGCTGGCGAGTGGTGTTGTTGTCGGCATTGAAGGCGTATTTACCATCGCTTGAGAGAGGGTTAGGGTAGAAGAATCTGCCGCCATCCATGCTCATTCCTGATATTACACCATTATATAATGTGCGCTCAAGGCAGTCGATGTACTTGCTATCGCCGTGCAACAGGAACATACGTTCAAAGAGATATACCATGGAAATGGCAGCGCAGGTCTCATTGTAGGCGGTCATATTAGGCAGTTCGTAATTGCTTCCGAAAGCCTCTCCAGCATGTCTTGCGCCCACGCCACCGGTGATATAGTATTTCTTTGACACGATATTGTCCCATATACGGTCGATTGTCTTGATGTAATCAGAGTCTTGTGTGAGTGCAGCCACGTCGGCAATGCCAGCATACATATATCCAGCACGCACAGCATGTCCTACAGCTTCGCTCTGCTTGAGGATAGGCTCATGGCTCTGTGAGTAAGGATTGCGTATCTTGGTCTTGCCACGATAGTCGAGCAGATATTTGGCTTCATCGAGATATTTCTTCTCTCCAGTCAGGGTGTAGAGGCGAGCGAGCGCCATCTCTGCTATCTGATGACCTGGCACCACCTTGGCTTGTCCATCCTTAGGACCGACTTCTCGCACCACGCAGTCAGCATATCGCTTTGCGATGTCGAGGAATTTGGTGCTTCCTGTGGCTTGATAATGAGCGCAGGCAGCGTCCACCATGTGACCGAGATTATATAGTTCGTGGCTCAATGTCTCATCTTGCTCCCAGCGCTTGTCGCCAGACCAGTTGTGCGGATGCTTAGGATTGATGGTGCGTGCGGTGTAAAGATAGCCGTCAGGCTCCTGTGCGGCTGCCACAACGTCGAGCACACTGTCGATATATGCCTTCAGTTTCTTGTCGGGATAAGTCTGCAGTATGTAGCTTGCGCCTTCGATAGTCTTATATACATCGGTGTCATCGAATGAGAAGCCCATAAACTTTGATACGTTCCATTCCTTAGTGTCCAGTCCCTTATGTCCTGGATGCTGGAGGGTGTAGGCAGCCATTTCAAAGTTCTTATAGCGGTGTTCGGTCTCGCATTTGCTGAATGCCAATGGGATGGTTACTTCGCGTGCAGCCTGCAATCGGCTTCCCCAGAAGGAGTCGTGGGCGATTTTTACGCTTGTGAAAGGTACTTGCGAGAACGGATAGCCGTTGCTCAGCGTCTTCGTTTTCTGTGCTGTGGCAGGCATGATTGCCGCCGCAGCCAGGACGATGGAGGTTAGGATAGTTTTCATTTTTTTGTTAGTTTTGGTTCTTTTTGTTGTGTTTTATTATATATCAGCCGGTAACGCGGCTGACACAGTGGCTCTTCATTCTTCATTCTTCATTTTATATAAATGCGGTAATCCTTGATGGAATAAGGTGCTCCCTGCTCAGCTCTTGGGAGCAATTCGATGCCTGTGATGGTCTGCACCGCACCGAGATCGATGGTGATGCGATGAGGCATTGAGGCGCCTTTGCAGGTCTGCCAGTAGGTGCTTTCCTGTAGATCAAAGACTTTGTCAGCGGTATTGTTGCCTTCCTGCACGTCTTCGCTGTCAGCATATTTAGCCGACCAGACCTCACGACTGAGTCTTACGCCCTTGGCATCAAGAGCATACAGTTCAGCTATTGCCACTCTTCCATCGTCCTGATGCGAAGAGAGCACTTCGATGGTGAGGTATCTACCAGTGACAGGCTTGCCGAAAGCCACTCTCTGCCAACCATTACCCGGCTTCAGTTGACCTTCAGCAGCGAGCTGGCAAGTGGAGAAGTCGAATTTGTATTTAGGATTGTCGTGAAGTCGATTCTTCTTGATATTGAGCTTGTTGAGCTCAGGATGAGCCTGCCCGAAGACAGTAGGGGCGACATTCGAACCTGCAATGTCGAGAACGATAATCTCATTGCGTCCCTTCTTGAGCCAACAGCCCGGCAAAAAGAGCGTCTGCTGAGGTCCGATGTTCCAGAATCTGCCGAGGGCATGGCCGTTTACATAGACAAGACCTTTGCCGAAAGACTCCATATTGATGAATGTGTCGCCCACCTTCCTGATGTTCACGTATCCACGGTAATAACCTCGGAGATAGCCGATTGAGGGATTGAAGGCAGAAGCCTTTCTGAAAGCCTTGAGAGCCTGCTCGTAAGTGTCGGGCACGGTATGGCTTTTCCACTGTCGTGGCTGATAGGCGATGGTGCTCACTTCATCCTCTGTGGTGAGGGTGATATTGCCGATGATGCCTTTATAGTCCTTTATAGCTCTGCCGAAATTGATTCTTCCCATGCCTTCCACTATGATAATGGCTTTCGTAGGAGCGTAGATTGCGGGCAGTTGGAGACTTTTCTCTTTCTTGACACGGTCGAGTTTGCCGATATACTGTCCTCCGATAAACACCTGGGCATAGTCATGCGCATCCATGGTGAGTATGGAAGGCTTGCTGGTGGCAGGCAGAGTGACCTCGTAAATCATGGTGCCGTAGCCCATGTTCATCTCCTCGAAGGTGTGGAGGCCCTCGGCTGTGCTGTCAATGCCGCACTGGAGAGGAGCATATTCGGAGAGAGTTACCCTCGGAAAACTGATGAGCGGCATTGGAGCCTTCGGCATCTTGGGCAGTTTTTCGTCAGAATAACGCTGGAGAACGCTTCTCAGGAGGTGGTATTTCTCTGTGGCCTGACCATACTCATTGATAGGGGCGTCATAGTCGTAAGATGTAACGTCGGGAGCATAGCCAGGGCTGTTTGCGCCCGCCCAATGACCGAAAGAGGTGCCGCCGTGCGTCATATAGAGCGAGAAAGAAATGCCTTTGCGGAGCATTTCCTCGATGCCGTCAGTCATAGCCTTTGCCGGGCGCGTCTCATGTCTGGCTCCCCATTTGTCAAACCATCCGCTCCAGAACTCAGAGCACATGAGAGGACTGTCTGGACGTAGCTGCTTCAGTTTGCTGAACTGTGCGTCGATATTGGCACCAGTGCCGAAATTCATGGTCCAGAGCAGGTCGTCGAGTCCGTTCTTTGTGAAGTTGCTTGCCCAGTCGCACTGGAAGAGAGCGATGTCCTTGTTCCAGTTTTTGCGCACGATGTCCCTTATGGCGGATATGTAAGGCTTGTCCTCACCGTAGCTGCCGTATTCATTTTCCACCTGAACCATTATGATCGGACCGCCATTCTGTATGGCGAGCGGAGCCAGTTGCTCAGCCACTTTCTGCTCGAAGATTTCCACTCTCTCCATGAAGTACGGGTCTTTCTCGCGCAGGCGTATATCCTTTATCTTCAGGAGCCACCAAGGCAATCCGCCCATCTCCCATTCGGCGCATACGTAAGGGCCTGGGCGCACGATGACATAGAGGTCGTTTTTCTGTGCCAGACGGCAGAAAGCGGCGATGTCATTGTTGCCTGTGAAGTCGAACTGACCTTCCTTCTGCTCGTGAATGTTCCAGAAGATGTAGATGCAGACGGCGTTCATTCCGAGTGCTTTGCACATTTTCATGCGGTGGTCCCAGTATTCGCGCGGAATGCGAGGGTAGTGTATTTCCGCTGCTTTGATGACGATAGGCTTGCCATTGATGAGGAAAGTGTTCTTTCCAGCCTTGAAATCTCCGGATTTTGCTATGGATGCCGGTGTGAAAACGAATGCCATCAGCAGGGCAAAGAGAAAGCTTGTAAATCTACTCATTTCGGATTTGAAAAATAGAGGTTTGTTCTTAATAAAACATTTGTAGGTGCAAAATTACGGAAAAAAAGTGTAAAACCTACATTTTTATTCGTCATTTTTAGGGTGATAATCGTTCAATGACGGAATTTTCAGGGTAAAAGGTGTGATTGGTCTGGTGGCAATCGGGATAAAATATCAATGGATAAATTGATTTGATGTTGTTTTGGTACTGTCTTCCAGACAGCCTTTCTTCTTGCGTTTATAATCCCGAGACTTCGTCCCGGGTTACTCTCGCTTCGCTCGGTATAGGCTTCCAGCCTAAGCTTGCTGACAGGTTGTCTTGTCGTTTGGTGGCAATCGGGATAAAATATCAATAGAAAAAAATATGATAATTATAAATAAAAACAATCTTTCAGCCCGTATGTTTGCTTCAAAAGAATATTTTTACATTATCTTTTTATATTTTTATCCATTGATATTTTATCCACAAGGAGCATCCAAACCAATTCTTTATCCATTGATATTTTATCCACAATGAGGGTCATAGCGAGGGGAAAACTGTTCGATTTTCCCGTATGTGGCGGATGGTATGGAAATGGTTTTATAACAAACTGATAGTCAATAGGTTGTAAAAGCATAGTTTTTAGGTTGTAAAAGCTATGCTATTGGAGGGTAATATCTATGCTTTTAGGAGGTAAAAGCTATGCTATTGCGGTGTGAAAGCTTAGGTATCGCGAAATGATAGCTTAGCTGTCGTCTTTTTGTTCTGTTTTTCTCCCGCTTTTACTTGCTGGGTATGAAATATCAATGGATAAAAATATACAATGATATTGTGTGGCTGTGGACTCGCACTTGCTGGATATGAAATATCAATAAACAAAAATATACAATGATATATAAAAAGGTGTGGCTGGTTTTTTGTGGATCTATGAAATATCAATAAATAATGATTGTAGAAATATTTTTCTTTATTTTTCTTTATTGATATTTTGATATTTCGCAACCATAAGGGTAGAAACAAAAAAAAGAGATACCCGAAAGTATCTCTTTTTGCGCTCCAGGATGGGCTTGAACCAACGACCCCCTGATTAACAGTCAGGTGCTCTAACCAACTGAGCTACTGAAGCAATCTTTTGTTAAGATTACAACTCATTTCCGAATTGCGATGCAAAGGTACGACGTTTTTTTGATTCCACCAAATTTTTTCGTGATTTTTTTTGATTTTTCCTTTAAAAAGTGTGTTTTTATGCGTTTTTATGCCAAAACAGGGTGTTTCTTCTGACTTTTTTCTTACTTTTGTACTTCGAATAGAAAAATCCAGATAATATGAGAAAAAGTGTGATTTTGCTGCTGTTGCTTGCCGTTGGCATTGCCGGCAGCGCACAAAAGAAGAACCACAACTATGACGTGGCGCGTAACCTTGACATATTTACCGCCATCTACAAGAACCTCGATATGATGTATGTCGATACGCTCGATGCGTCGGAAGTGGTGGGGACAGGAATCAGGGCCATGCTCAAATCGCTCGACCCCTATACCGAATACTACGCACCCGATAAGGTGAAGGACCTGAAAACCATGCTCACGGGCAAGTATGCCGGCATTGGTGCGATTATCCGACTCAACCTCAAAACGGGAAATTCATGTATCGACGAGCCGTATGAAGGCATGCCGGCCGCAGAAGTGGGGCTGCAGAAGGGCGACGAGATACTCGCCATCGACGATTCCACTATGCAGGGAAAAGGCAATGAATATGTCTCCTCGCATCTGAGGGGCGATGCCGGTTCCACCTTTTTAATAAAGATAAAGAGACCTTCCACCGGAAAGATAATGAAAATGAAGGTGACCAGACGCGCCATACAGATGCCTGCCGTGCCTTATTACGGCATGATGGGCGATGGAGTGGGGTACATCGGGCTTAGCCAGTTTACGGAAGACTGCGCCAGAGACGTGCGCCGCGCATTCGTGGAGCTGCGCCAGCAGGGCATGAAGGGGCTCGTCTTTGACCTGAGAAACAATGGCGGCGGTTCGCTGCAGGAGGCAGTGAAGATAGTCAATATGTTCGTGCCGAAGGGTATTACGCTCGTCACGACGAGAGGAAAGATAAAGCGTGCCAACCATGACTACGTCACCACGCAGGAGCCTATCGATACTGTTATGCCACTTGTGGTGCTTGTCAACGGCAATTCAGCTTCGGCAAGCGAGATCACGGCCGGCTCTCTGCAGGACCTTGACCGTGCTATTATATTCGGTACGCGCACGTTTGGAAAAGGATTGGTGCAGCTGCCGATGGACCTTCCGCATAATGCGAGCATGAAACTCACCACCTCCAAGTATTATATACCGAGCGGACGCTGCATCCAGGCCATAAACTACAAGCACTCGGGAGGCGGATATACGGAGCATATACCCGACTCGCTGACCCATGTGTTCCACACAAGGGCAGGACGGGAGGTGCGTGACGGAGGTGGCATAAAGCCTGACGTGACCCTCGCGGCGGACACATTGCCAAACATCGTGGCTTACCTCTTCGGCGCAGGGCTCGACTCCACCAACGTGGCGGCAGACTGGGTGGTCGATTATATCGCCCGCCATCCGAAGATAGCAAGCGAGGACCAGTTTGCCATCACCGATGCCGAGTATGCCGACTTCAAGGAAAAGGTGGTGAAAGCAGGCTTCAAATACGACCGCGAGACGGTGAAATACCTTGAAGACCTGGAGAAGATGGCAAAGTTTGAAGGCTACTACGATGATGCCGCACCGGAATTCGAGGCATTGCGCAAGAAGCTCAAGCACAACCTTTCACGCGAGCTTGACCGCCATTCCAAGGACATCCGCGACGCACTTGAGATGGACATACTTCCGGCATACTATTTCCAGCGTGGCGCATTGGCGCACCAGTTGCGCACCGACAAGCAGGCATTGGCAGCCAAGAAGCTGATACTTGAGGGCAAGGGAACACCGCTTTCACTCGGTAAGTGACGGGCTTCCGGACGGCTTCCGCTTCGGCGCTTTTCCGGCTGATTGACTGATAAATACGGAAATCCTGGAGGTATTTACGGTTTATCCCTTTCCTTTTTACACTTTTTTGTGAAAACATTTGGTAATTCCAATAAAATTTACTAACTTTGCATCCGTTCAGTGGAATGAGGAACTCCGGCGAGAGTTCCTCATTCTTTTATTAGGTGGCTATAACGAAATATCCCCACCTTCAATTAAGAGAGAAAATAATGATAGACAAAAACGTTGTTAAGACTTTAGTTTTGGAATGGCTCCAAGGTAAGGAGTACTTCCTGGTAGATGTAGAGGTTAGCCCTGATGACCGCATCGTAGTAGAGATTGACCATGCAGAAGGTGTGTGGATTGAGGATTGTGTAGCCCTCAGCCGCTTCATCGAAGAGCATCTCAGCCGTGATGAAGAGGACTATGAACTCGAAGTCGGAAGCGCAGGTCTCGGTATGCCTTTCAAGGTGGAACAGCAGTATGTCAACTGCATCGGAAAGGAAGTGGAAGTGCTTCCTGCCGACGGAAAGAAGATTACCGGCACTCTGAAGAGCGTGGAAGGCAGGACTTTCGTCGTCTCTACCAAGGAAAAGCAGAAAGTGGAAGGGAAAAAACGCCCAGTGCTCGTGGACGTGGATATGCAGTTCTCCATGGACGAAGTGAAATACTGCAAGTATCTCATCAGCTTCAAGTAAGGGGAACATCACCGGTTCCCGCCAGTCGGAGACCGCAGAATAGGCACCGGAAGCATGGTTATGACCGCCCGGTGGCCGCTTCTTTTATATGAAAAAATAAAAATATAATATAATGGCAACAAAAGCAACAGATTTACAACCAAACATGATCGAGACCTTCAAGGAGTTCAAGGACACCAAGAACATCGATCGCACCACACTCGTAAGTGTGCTGGAAGAAAGTTTCCGTAACGTTATTGCCAAAATCTTCGGTAGTGACGAGAATTTCGACGTTATCGTAAACCCTGACAAGGGCGACTTCGAAATCTACCGCAACCGTATCGTTGTGGCTGACGGAGAAGTGGAAGACGAAAACAAGCAGATAGCTCTCAAAGAGGCTCAGAAGATAGAAGCCGACTATGAAGTGGGCGAGGAGGTGTCAGAACGCGTGGACTTCGCAAAGTTCGGACGCCGTGCCATCCTCAATCTCCGTCAGACCCTCGCTTCCAAAATCCTCGAACTTGAGCATGACAACCTTTACAATAAATATAAGGACCGTGTGGGCGAGATCATCTCAGGCGAGGTATATCAGACATGGAAGCGTGAGGTTCTCATCGTGGATGATGACAATAACGAGCTCATTCTCCCTAAGTCAGAGCAGATTCCGCAAGACCAGTACCGCAAAGGCGAGACCATCAAGGCCGTCATCGCACGTGTGGACAATGAAAACAACAATCCTAAGATTATCCTTTCACGCACCAGTCCGCTCTTCCTCCAGCGCCTTCTCGAAGCAGAAGTGCCTGAAATAGCAGAGGGACTCATCGCTATCCGCAAGATAGCACGTCTCCCGGGAGAGCGCGCTAAGGTGGCTGTAGAAAGCTTCGACGAGCGTATCGACCCGGTAGGTGCCTGCGTCGGCGTGAAGGGAAGCCGCGTTCATGGCATCGTTCGTGAGCTTTGCAACGAGAATATGGACGTAATCAACTACACATCAAATACAAAGCTCTTCATACAGCGTGCGCTTGCTCCTGCCCGAATCAACAGCATCAACCTCAATGATGAGGAAAAGAAGGCAGAAGTATATCTCCTTCCAGAGGAAGTAAGCCTCGCTATCGGACGTGGAGGACAGAACATCAAGCTCGCCTCCATGCTGACAGAATATACCATTGACGTATTCCGCGACCTCGGTGATGATGAGGATAGCGACGATATCTACCTCGAAGAATTCTCTGACGAAATCGACCAGTGGGTTATTGATGCCATCAAGTCTATCGGTCTTGACACTGCAAAGAGCGTGCTGAATGCTCCACGTGAGATGCTCATCGCTAAGGCAGACCTCGAAGAAGAGACCGTTGACCACGTGCTGGAGGTGCTTCGCGCTGAGTTCGAAAAGTAATAATCGTCGTAATTCCTAATCTAAGAGTAAATGAGTATAAGACTAAATAAAGCAATTAAAGAACTCAACATCGGACTGCAGACCGCTGTTGAATTCCTCGCAAAGCGACCCGAACTTGGCGAGGTAAAGCCTGAACCGACATGCAAGATTTCTGAAGAGCAGTATGAGGCGCTGTCCAATGCCTTTGCAAAGGATAAGGAAGTGCGCACACAGGCTGAAAAGCTCTTCCAGAAAAAGCCTAAGGATCAGAAGGAAAGAAAAGAGCCTAAGGAAAACAAACCTGCCGAGAAGAAGGAAAAATCCGCTCCAAGGGAGACCGTGAGACAAGAGTACAGACCCCTCGGAAAGATTGACCTCGACGCCATAAACGGCAAAAAGGCTGAGCCTAAAAAGGCGGAAAAGCCTGTAGAGGAAAAGAAACCGGAACCAAAAACAGAACCTAAGCCTGAGAAAAAGGTGGAACAGCCTAAGCCAACTCCTGCTCCTGAAGCGGAGAAAAAAGTGGAGCAGCCTAAGCCAACCCCTGCTCCTGCAGTGGAGAAAAAGGAGGAACCAAAGCCTGCTGCTCCAGTAGTGGAAGCTCCAAAAGCAACTCCTGCTGCTGAGGAACCTAAGACATCAGCCCCTAAAGTCGAGGTCTTCACCACCCATAGTGAGCGCAAACTCGTAGGACAGAGGATGAATGTAGTGGGTAAAATCGACCTCGATGCACTCAACCAGAGCACTCGTCCGAAGAAGAAAACCAAGGAAGAGCGCCGCAAGGAGCGTGAGGAAAAGGCTCAGCAGGGACGTGGCGGACAGCAGAATGCCAACAGCGAGAAGAAGAAACGTAACCGAATCAACAAGGAACGCGTGGATATCAACGCTGCTGCTAATCAGCCTCAGGGCAACGGAAAAGGCAAAAACGGAAAGAATGCCGGCAATAACCAGAACCAGCAGGGAGGTAAAGGCAAGAACAAGAATAAGAATCGCAACCAGAATAAGCCACAGGAGGTCAACGAAGAGGATGTTGCACGTCAGGTAAAAGAGACACTCGCACGCCTTACTTCTAAGTCCGCACAGAACAAGAAGGGCGCTAAATACCGTAAGGAAAAGCGTGATGCTGCCGCTGAACGCCGTGATGAGGAGCTCCTCGAACAGGAAATGGGCGAAAAGGTACTGAAGCTTACCGAGTTCGTTACAGTTTCCGAACTGGCCACCATGATGGATATTCCGGTGACAAAGCTTATCGGTACCCTCATGTCTATCGGTGTTATGGTTAGTATCAACCAGAGACTGGACGCTGAAACCATCAATATCGTGGCTGAAGAGTTCGGTTTCACCACAGAATATGTCAGCGCTGAGGTGCAGGAAGCTGTGCAGGAAGCTGAAGATGACGAGAATGATCTAGTGTCACGTGCACCTATTGTTACCGTGATGGGACACGTTGACCATGGTAAGACCTCTCTCCTCGACTACATCCGACAGACAAATGTCATCGCCGGAGAGGCGGGCGGTATCACCCAGCACATCGGTGCATACAACGTGAAGCTTGATGATGGACGCCGTATCACTTTCCTTGATACCCCTGGTCACGAAGCTTTCACCGCCATGCGTGCCCGTGGTACCCAGGTGACTGATATCGCTATCATCATCATTGCCGCTGATGACTCCATCATGCCTACCACTAAAGAGGCGATTGCTCATGCGCAGGCAGCGAATGTTCCGATGGTTTTCGCAATCAACAAGATTGATAAACCGGGCGCAAACCCAGACAAAATACGCCAGGACCTCGCATCAATGAACCTCCTTGTAGAGGAATGGGGCGGTAAATATCAGTGTCAGGAAATCAGTGCAAAGAAGGGTATCGGCGTCGATGAACTTCTCGAAAAGGTGCTCCTTGAGGCGGAAATGCTCGATCTGAAGGCTAATCCTAACCGTAAGGCAACTGGTTCTGTCATTGAGGCATCGCTCGATAAGGGACGTGGTTACGTGGCTACTCTGCTCGTAAGCAACGGTACTCTCAAGATGGGAGACATCGTAATTGCCGGCACTTACTATGGTCGTGTGAAGGCATTGTTCAATGAACGTAACCAGCGCATCGACAATGTGAAGCCTGCTGAGCCAGCTATTATCCTCGGACTCAATGGTGCGCCAAGCGCAGGTGACTCTTTCCACGTCATGAATACTGAGCAGGAAGCAAAGGAAATCGCAAACAAGCGACTACAGTTGCAGCGTGAACAGAGTCTCAGAACTACCAAAGTGGTCGGTCTTGAGGAGATTGCTCACCGCATCGCACTTGGTGAATTCCACGTGCTTAACCTCATTGTCAAGGCTGATACCCAGGGTTCTGTCGAGGCACTCACCGACTCTTTCATCAAGCTTTCTACCGAAAAGATTCAGGTGAACGTCATTCAGGGCGCTGTAGGTCAGATTTCAGAGAACGATGTAATGCTCGCTTCTGCTGCAGAAAACTCCATTATCATCGGCTTTAATGTACGTCCTTCTGCCGCTGCCAAGAAGGTTGCTGAGCAGCATGGCGTGGAAATCAACACCTATTCTGTCATCTATGACGCTATCGATGACATCACTTCCGTTATGGAAGGTATGCTTGATAAGGTCAAGAAGGAAGTTGTCACAGGTCAGGTTGAGGTTCGTGAGGTCTATAAGATCAGTAAGGTGGGTACTGTTGCTGGTGCAATGGTCACCGAAGGCAAGGTACACCGCTCTGACAAGGCTCGCGTTATCCGTGATGGTATCGTGATTCATACTGCTGAAATCAATGCTCTCAAGCGCTTCAAGGATGATGTCAAGGAGGTTGCCACTAACTTTGAGTGTGGTATTTCCCTTGTCAACTTCAACGATATCCAGCAGGGTGACATCCTCGAAACATTCATGGAAATCGAGGTTAAGCAGTCTCTCTAATGCTTGTAGGCGGACTCTGACGTGCTGAATGGCAAGTTTTTCCAAAAGGATAGCTAAGTTTCTCCAACAGGAATGCTAAGCTTTTCCGATAGGATAAGAGAGTCCTTCCAATAGGATTGCCAAGCTTTCCCAAAAGGATTCCCAAGCTTTCCGACTCAGCAAAGCAGGCTCTGCCAAGCCAAAAACAAGGAAATCTAATAACAAAATAATATGAATCACCCAGTTATATCTTATATATATGCAGGTCAACTCCATTATATATATAAGGAGTAACTGGGTGATTTGCATTTTATCACTATGAAAAAACCAATCCAAATTATTCTTTTAGCCCTCGTCATGCTGATGAATGGCATGATGGCAATGGCGCAGTCGTTCGATGAATACTTCGAAGACAACACTCTCCGTCTTGATTATATCTTTGCAGGAAATGCCCAAAAGCAGAGCATTTACCTTGAAGACCTGAAGAAACAGGACCGCTGGGCTGGCAGAAAAAACCGTCTTTCTGAGAAATTTCTCAATGGTAACGGTCAGGTAACTGTGCGTGACCATGCCACGCAGAAGGTGATTTATGTGACCACTTTCTCATCTCTTTTCCAGGAATGGATACAGGATAAGGAGGCGAAAAGCGTGGATAGAGCCTTCGAGACCAGTTATAATGTGCCGTTCCCAAAGGCTTCTGTCGATGTGACAGTGACCCTTACAGACTGCCATCACAAGGTAATCGCCTCCATGACGCATACCGTTGACCCTAAGGATATTCTGATAAGACACGTGGGAAACAACGGTATTCCTTTCCGATATGTATGGAAGGGCAATCCTGATGTGCAGGGCGGAGAAAACAAAGGCGAAGCCGACATCACCGGATGTGTGGACCTTGCCATCCTTGCAGAAGGCTATACCGAGGCTCAGATGGACAAATTCTACGCTGACTGCGAGAGAAGTGTGGAGGCATTGTTTGAGCGCGAGCCTTTCAAGTCATTGAAAAACAAATTCAATGTCGTGGCTGTTGCAGCCCCATCTCTCGAATCCGGCCCAAGCGTTCCGCACAACAAGGTGTGGAATGCCACTGCAGTAGCCACCAATTACGATACCTTCTACAGCCAGAGATACCTGACCACCAAGAATATGCACAAGGTGTATGACCTCCTTTCCGTCGTTCCTTTCGAGCATATCATGGTGCTTGTAAACAGTGATATCTATGGTGGTGGCGGCATTTACAATCAGGTTACCATCGCCACAAGTGACCATCCTACCTTCAAGCAGGTCTTTGTGCATGAGTTCGGACACTCTTACGGCGGTCTTGGCGACGAGTATGCTTACGATGATATGGATGAAATATGGTACCCATCTGACGTCGAACCTTGGGAGCCAAACCTCACTACGCTGAAGGATTTCAGCAAGAAATGGGCTGACTTGATGCCAAAGAACCAGCCGATTCCTACGCCTCTCGACCCTAAAGTGCCAAATAAGGACAATGTGGATTTCAACGATGCCAAACAGATGGCTAAGCTCAATGCCTGCACTCAGGTGGTGGGAGTGTTCGAAGGTGCTGGTTATCAGTCCAAAGGATGCTACCGCCCGGCTCAGGAATGCCGCATGAAAATCAATGAAGTCCTGGATTTCTGCCCGGTATGTGCCCGTGCAATCAGGAGAATCACTGAATTCTACACAGCAAAATAATATGCAGTCAGAATGTGAAACCCAAGCTTTCACATCGTGAACCCCAAGCTTTCACATTACGAGCCCCAAAAGGAAAATACAGGTTTGCTATCTACCTAAAGGAGACTATCCTGAGGATGCAAACCTGCATTTTCCTTTTTTCGTTTTCTATTTTTTGATATAAAGCCCTAAGGCTTTTGGCAATTCCAAATAATTTGAGTAATTTTGTACCCCAAAATATAAGTAATGCAAATGTCAGAAAAGAATGAATATGTCAAGCAAGTGGCTGAACAGAAATATGAATACGGCTTCACTACTGACGTACATACGGAAATAATACCTGTGGGACTTACCGAAGAGGTGGTAAGACTCATCTCTGCCAGGAAGGGAGAGCCTGACTGGATGCTTGAGTTCCGACTGAAAGCGTTCCGCCATTGGCTTACTCTGGAGCAGCCTACATGGGCACATGTCAATGTGCCGCCTATTGATTATCAGGGGATTTCTTATTATGCAGACCCTTTGGCAAAGAAACCAGTCAATAAAGAGATTGACCCTGAGCTCGAAAAGACGTTCGACAAACTCGGTATTCCTCTCGAAGAGCGACTCGCTCTCAGCGGTACTGCCGTGGATGCCATCATGGATTCCGTCTCGGTGAAGACCACTTACAAGGACGAACTGAAGAAGAAAGGCATCATCTTCATGTCTGTCGGAGAGGCGATAAAGGAGCATCCTGACCTCGTGAAGAAATATCTCGGTACGGTAGTGTCCTATCGCGACAATTTCTTTGCTGCGCTCAACTCTGCCGTTTTCTCTGATGGCTCATTCGTGTATATCCCTAAAGGCGTACGTTGCCCGATGGAATTGAGCTCTTATTTCCGCATCAATGCGAGAAATACAGGTCAGTTTGAGCGTACTCTCATTATCGCTGACGACGATTCCTACGTCTCTTATCTGGAGGGATGCACCGCTCCGATGCGCGATGAAAACCAGCTTCATGCCGCCATCGTCGAGATCATAGTCAATGACAGGGCTGAGGTGAAGTACTCCACAGTGCAGAACTGGTATCCGGGAGACGAGAATGGAAAGGGTGGTGTGCTCAATCTTGTCACCAAGCGTGGCGAATGCCGAGGCGAGGGCTCCAAGCTTTCATGGACCCAGGTGGAGACAGGATCCGCCATTACCTGGAAATATCCGTCATGCGTGCTGCGTGGCGACAACTCCGTAGCCGAGTTCTATTCCGTTGCTGTCACCAATAATTATCAGGAAGCCGACACCGGAACGAAGATGATACACATCGGAAAGAACACCAAATCGACCATCATCTCCAAGGGTATATCAGCAGGTCATTCGCAGAATTCCTATCGCGGACTCGTCCGTGCCACGTCAAATGCGGACAATGCGCGAAATTATTCTTCCTGCGACTCGCTCCTTCTCGGTTCGGAATGCGGTGCCCATACTTTCCCATATATGGATGCCCACAATGACACTGCTGTCTTCGAGCATGAAGCCACCACGTCTAAAATCAGTGAAGACCAGCTCTTCTACTGCCAGCAGCGTGGCATTCCGATGGAGCAGGCGGTGGGACTCATCGTCAATGGCTATGCCAAGGAAGTGCTCCAGAAGCTCCCTATGGAGTTCGCGGTTGAGGCTCAGAAGCTCCTTGCCGTATCTCTCGAAGGCACAGTGGGATAAAATGGCGGGCTGATGGCCCGCATATTTGATGCCATGGTGTCGGATAAAACAGATAAATAATTTACAGACAATATGTTAGAAGTAAAGAATCTTCACGCCAGAATAGGCGACAAAGAAATATTGAAGGGCATCAATCTCACCATCGGTGACGGTGAGGTGCATGCCATCATGGGTCCTAACGGATCAGGAAAATCCACTCTCAGCGCTGTCCTTGTGGGCAATCCGCTCTATGAGGTCACTGAGGGCGAGGCATGGTACAACGGCAAGAACCTCCTGAAGATGAAGCCGGAGGACCGTGCTCATGAAGGTCTCTTCCTCTCGTTCCAGTATCCTGTGGAGATACCGGGCGTGTCAATGACCAATTTCATGAAGGCTGCCATCAATGAAAAGCGTAAATATCAGGGCCTCGAACCTCTCTCCGCAGGCGAGTTCATCAAACTCATGAAGGCGAAGAGGGAGATTGTTCAGCTCGATTCCAAATTGGCTAACCGCAGCGTAAACGAAGGTTTCTCCGGAGGTGAGAAGAAGCGCAACGAGATATTCCAGATGGCTATGCTCGAACCTACCTTGTCTATCCTTGACGAGACTGACTCTGGTCTCGACGTGGATGCCATGCGCATAGTGGCTGAAGGAGTGAATATGCTCCACACGGAGAAGACCAGCACCATCGTGATTACCCACTATGAGCGCCTTCTCGACATGATAAAGCCAAGCGTAATCCATGTGCTTTGGAATGGTAAGATAGTGAAGACTGCTGGTCCGGAACTCGCTAAGGAGATTGAGACACGCGGTTATGACTGGATTAAACAGGAAGTGACAAATGGGTAGTGCTCAGCAATATATAGATATTTTCAATCAATGCAGGGACATGATATGCAAGCATAGTTCGGCATTGATGAACTCCAAGCGCGACGAAGCGTTTGAGGCTTTCCAGCGTGTGGGCTTTCCCACGAAGAAGGTAGAGAGGTATAAATACACCGACATCGAGGCTCTCTTTGCTCCAAACTACGGCCTTAACCTCAATCGCTTTGACATCCCGGTAAATCCTTACGATGCTTTCAAGTGTGATGTGCCTAATATGAGCACTTCGCTCTATTTCGTCGTGAATGATGCCTTCTACAAGAAAGCCCTTCCAAAGGCAGAACTTCCAGAAGGCGTATTCGTGGGTAGTCTCGCTGATTTCTCGGCTCATGCGGCTTTTGGCAAAGTGAGCGCCATGTATTGCCAGTTGGCTGACGACGAGGATGCCATCACATCGCTCAATACCATGCTTGCTCAGGATGCCCTGCTGATATATTTCCCGAAGGGAGTAAAGGTGGATCGCACCCTTCAAGTGATAAATATCCTTCGCTCTGACGTTGACCTTATGGTCAATCGCCGCGTGCTTATTTACCTCGAAGACCGTGCTGACGCAAGAATACTCTTCTGCGACCACGCCGCTGACGACCGCAATTTCCTCATCACTCAGGTAGTGGAAGTGATGGTAGGCGATGGCGCTCACCTCGATATGACTTGCCTTGAGGAGACTCATTATAAGAATGTACGCGTGAGCAATGTGTATATCCATCAGCAGGCAAACTCCCGCGTGGATCATAATGTCATCACATTGCATAATGGTGTGACTCGTAATCGCACCGACCTCGTATTCTCTGGTGAGGGTGCTGAATGCTATATGAATGGTTGCACCATTGAGGATAGACAGCAGCATGTGGACAATAATACGCTTATCGACCATCGTGTGCCACATTGTTCTTCGCAAGAACTCTACAAATACGTGGTTGACGAGCAGGCTGTTGGCGCTTTTGCTGGTCGTGTGCTCGTCAGAAAAGATGCTCAGAAGACGGCTTCGCAGATGACAAACCAGAACCTTTGCGCCACTAAGCAGGCGCGTATGTTCACCCAACCGATGCTTGAAATCTATGCGGATGACGTGAAGTGTGCCCACGGCTCTACGGTGGGACAGCTCAATGACAAGGCTCTCTTCTATATGCAGCAGCGTGGCATCTCCCTCGAAGAGGCGAGATTGCTCCTCCAGAATGCCTTTGTAGGCGAGGTGATAGACCGCATCCAGATGGAGCCGTTGCGTGACCGCCTGCATCATCTTGTGGAAAAACGCTTCCGTGGCGAGCTTTCCAAGTGTGAAGGATGCAAGCTCTGCAAGTAACATGACTATAGGTAATAAATAATAGGAAATAGATATTAGGGAATAGGAAACAGGAGATTAGACCCTGCCCCTGAGCGTTAAGCCTCAAGAGCAAAGTCCAGTCTCCTGTTTCTTATTCCCTATTGGGTGTTTCCTGTAGGGGTTATGCTTGCTTGGCCTTCATGCAGGCAGACACCAGCCATACGAGAGAGGGAACCAGAAGCGGCAGACAGTTGAGAGTCACGAGCACGGCTCCGAATGCCACCTGCGCCTTGATGAGTGCCCAGGCCTTGGCTGGAGTGATTTCCATCTCCAGTTCTTTACTGTATAATGCTGCCACCTTCTCCAGCATCTTGTCCCTGAAAGCCTTCGCTCCAGCGATGTATCTGCTTGCTTTGCTTGCGAGTGAAGTCATCACGTTGGTGTCCATTCCAGCACCCTTCTTTATGATTACCGAACCGTTGTTCATCATTATCTGACTGTTGTTCGCACCCATTGTAGCATTCTTTTTCATAATAGTATCTTTTTTTGATTGTTATTATTCTTGTTTTGTTTCCGCCAGTCATGGCGGTTTTTCTTTCTGGGTGCAAAGTTAGTTTCTGAGTGTGCACAATGAGTTCAATGCAATATTTACGCAGTTAAATATTGTTAAGGTTTAACTATATTTAACTAAATCAACGGTTATAATCCCCATTTTTATTTCTTGTCCTTATTCTTTTGTGTCTTTTTTTCTTGCTTTTTTCTTGGTGTTTTGCTGAGAAAAGCTTATCTTTGCCACAAAATAATTCAGTAAGAAAGGATTTTATATGGCAGCAACAGTTTTGAATGATGCCCAGATTGACATCCTTAACATGATGCGATGGGTTAAGAGCGATGAGGCGTTGAGTGACCTCAAACAGGCAATATCCGATTTCTTTGCCAAGAAAGCGAAGGAAGAAATGGATGCCATGTGGGAGAATGGCACTATGACTCAAGAAAAGTTTGACAATTTTGCCAACCTTCATGAGAGAACTCCTTATCGCAGATGAATGTTGTAATTGACACTAATTGCCTGATTATGGCAATATCAGCACGAAATGAATACTATCAAGCGTGGCAAGACTTCCTTGATGGTAAATATGTCATGTGCATAAGTAATGAGATTGTTGAAGAATATTCAGAGGTTATAGCACGAAATATTTCCCCATTGATGTCAGAATTGATTGTTTCCGCAATCTTGAATAGACGCAATGTGAAAATGGTATCTCCTTCTTATGCTTTTCATTTGATAAAGGCTGATGAGGATGATAATAAGTTCGTAGATTGCGCTATTGTATCGAATGCAAAATACGTTGTAACGCATGATCATCATTTTAATGTTCTGAACGATATTCCTTTTCCTAAGGTTGAAGTGATTACTCTTAAGGCTTTTCTTGATGATTTGAGAAAACAGTAGAATTCCATTCTGTATATGTTTATGGAGTTATAATAATAAGTTTTAGAACATAATTTAGATAAGGAAAAATCGAACAATCCCCCAATCCCAAAGCTATCATTTCCCGATATCCAAGCTTTCGCATCGCAATAGCATAGCTTTTACGCCCTAAAAGCATAGATATTACCCTCCAATAGCATAGCTTTTACATCCTAAAAACTACGCTTTTGCAACACATTGTAAATCAATAAGTTACAAACCGACTTTTCTTTCTCTTCCTGCATACGGGAAAATCGAACACTTTTCTCTTTCCCTCCATCATCCTGTTGCCGGCAGTGATGCGTGTGATAATGCTTACTTGTCTGAACGGTAATCTTCTTTATGTCAATATGTTATGATGCAATGCCAGTCTGCTTTCCCCCTTTTGGAAAAATCAATCCCCGATTTTTGCATACCTTAATATTTTTCACTAACTTTGCATCCTGATAACAACTGTTGCAGAAAAGAAAATGGCAAACTATGATATAAATAAAGTCAGAGCGGATTTCCCTATACTTTCACGCGAAGTATATGGAAAACCTCTCGTATATCTCGACAATGGCGCCACCACGCAGAAACCGCTGTGCGTGCTCGACGCTATGCGCGAGGAGTATCTCAACGTCAATGCTAATGTCCATAGAGGCGTGCATTACCTCTCTCAGCAGGCCACTGACCTGCATGAGGCGGCGCGTGAGAAGGTGAGACAGTTTATCAACGCCGGCAAAATACAGGAGATTATCTTCACCCGAGGCACCACTGAGAGCATGAATCTCGTGGCGAGTTCCTTCTGCGATTCATTCATGAAGGAAGGCGATGAGGTCATCATCTCCACTATGGAGCACCATTCCAATATCGTGCCTTGGCAGCTCCAGGGACTCAAGAAGGGCATCCGTCTGCGCGTCATTCCTATGTCCGACGATGGCGTTCTCGATCTTGAAGCATTCGACTCCATGATTACCGACCGCACCAAGCTCGTCAGCGTGGCGCACGTCAGCAATGTTCTCGGCACTGTGAATCCCGTCAAGGAGATAATCCGTCGCGCACATGAGCAGGGCATCCCTGTCCTTGTCGATGGTGCGCAGAGTGCTCCGCATATCCCGGTCGATGTGAAAGACCTCGACTGTGATTTCTTTGCCTTCTCAGGACATAAGATGTATGGTCCTACCGGCATAGGTGTCCTCTACGGAAAAGAGGAATGGCTGGAGAAGATGGTGCCTTATCAGGGCGGCGGAGAGATGATCGGCACGGTGTCTTTCGAGAAAACAACCTATGCCGAACTGCCGTTCAAATTCGAGGCTGGCACGCCTGACTATGTCGCAACCCACGGCCTGGCGCGCGCCATAGACTATATGCTCGACCTCGGTATCGGGAATATCGTCGCCCACGAGCGTGAGCTTACCCGCTATGCTATGGAGAGAATGCAGGAGATTCCGGGCATGAGGCTCTTCGGAACGGCACCCGGCAAGGATGCTGTCATCAGTTTCCTCGTCGGTGATATCCATCATCTCGATATGGGAACCCTGCTCGACCGGCTCGGCATTGCCGTTCGTACCGGTCACCATTGCGCTGAGCCACTTATGCACCGTCTTGGCATTCAGGGCACGGTACGCGCATCCTTTGCTCTCTATAACACTAAAGAGGAAATCGATACTCTTGTCGCTGGAATAGAGAGAGTTAGTAAGATGTTCTAAATTTGTTGTTTAGTTGTTTTGTTGTTTAGTTGTTTGGTTGATTGAATTAAAATGAAGGCTGGACTGTCGAACAACAAAACAACCAAACAACAAAACAACCAAACAACAAAACTATGTCTTCCAACCCCAAACTAAGCATATTAGAAATGCACCGCCTCACAGTGGAGGAGTTTCAAAAGTCAAAGAAACTGCCCCTCATTGTGGTGCTTGATGACGTCCGTTCGCTGTATAATGTAGGCAGCGTATTCCGCACAAGCGATGCTTTCCGCGTGGAGAGCATATATCTTTGTGGCATCACCGCCACGCCATATCCCGTCGATGAGGCTCATGTCGCTGACCCTTCCGCCCTGCAGACCGCAAGGGAATGCACGCTGAAGGCACAGCAGGAAATCCACAAGACAGCCCTCGGAGCGGAGGATAGCGTGGATTGGAAGTATTTCCCCACGGCCCTCGATGCCCTCAAGTCGCTCAAAATGCAAGGCTATGAGGTTCTTGCTGTAGAGCAATGCCACGGTTCCACCATGCTCAATGATTTCCATCCGCAGGAAGGAAAGAGGTATGCTGTCATCCTGGGTAATGAGGTTAAGGGCGTGCATCAGGATGTCATTGACCATTGCGACGGCTGTCTGGAAATCCCTCAGTACGGCACCAAGCACTCGCTCAATGTCTCCACCACCGCCGGAATCATCATCTGGTCATTCGTGAAATAAGCCATCCCGCCCCCGTGTCCGCCCCTTTCAGCCGTCCTTGGCTGAAAATGTGCCCCCGAATATCCCAACAATCCGCCACTGTGTCCGCCGCGTCACCGGCGGATATATCCCCCTCCCCCAACAGAAATGCTCCTGAACAAATACTACGAAGGCAAGATAGAAGCCGGATGCGACGAAGCCGGAAGAGGCTGTCTCGCTGGTCCCGTCTTCGCTGCTGCCGTCATATTGCCCGATGATTACGTCAATGAGATGCTCAATGATTCCAAGCAGCTCTCCGAGAAGAAACGCTATATCCTCCGTGAGCAGATAGAGCGTGATGCCCTCGCATGGGCTGTAGGCATAGTCTCTGCAGAGGAAATAGACCATATCAACATCCTCAATGCCTCCATCCTCGCCATGCACCGCGCCCTCGACCGCCTCTCTCTCCGTCCCGAAGCCGTCATCGTGGATGGCAACAAGTTCAAGCCCTACATCCCCTTCGCCACCCTCTCCCAGGAAGAAAGAGCCACCGCCCCCAATGAAAGCGAAGCCGCCACTGTGTCAGCCGCGTTACCGGCTGATATAATCCCTTCCCCCCTCCCCAGCACCACGATAGTAAAAGGCGACGGAAAGTACCTATCCATAGCAGCGGCCTCCATCCTCGCCAAGACCTATCGTGACGATTTCATGAAGCAGATAGACGGGGAATACCCTGCCTACCAATGGAAAAAGAACAAAGGCTACCCAACCAAAGCCCACTACGCAGCCATCAGAGAGCATGGACCATCACCCTACCACCGCCTCACATTCGCTGGAGTAGTGGATAGACAACTCACCCTCGACTTCGGAAAAGAATGAGACACGACCACCTAAAGAGAGAACTCGACCTCCTGCTTCTCCTCATACAAAACAGACATTACACCACCGACGAGATATGCAAAGAAGTAGGCATATCCCGAAGGTCGCTCTATTACTATATAGATTTCTTCCGCCAGTCCGGTTTTGTCATCGAAAAGCACAAGCAATACTATTTTATCTCGCGAGAATCGCCATTCTTCAAGGAGATATTCGACCTCGTGCAGTTCACCGACGAGGAAGCAGTACTGATGCGTGAACTGCTGAACAACAGCGAGATAAAGACCATCCGCATGAAGGAACTCTCCAAAAAACTGGAGCGTTTCTATGACTTCAGAATCCTCCAGAATGAGAAGATGAGGAAGAATGTCAGCCGAATCATGCGCACACTCCACGAGGCCATCAAGTTCAAGCAGCAGGTGAAAATCATAGGTTACTCGTCTCCCCACAGCAAAAGTGTCAGCGACCGCATCGTAGAGCCGTATCTCTTCATGAACAACAATAATGAGGTGAGATGCCACGAACTCAGCAGCGGCACCAACAAGACATTCAAACTGTCACGAATGAATGCCGTCGAAATCCTCGATTCCCCGTGGGAATTTGAGGATAAGCACAAGGCGGTATATACCGACATCTTCTCTTTCTCAGGCGAAGAGCACAGGCTCGTCGAGATGAAACTCGGACTTCTCTCCCATAATCTCATGGTAGAGGAATACCCGGAAGCACTCCCCGCGATGGTTCCTGCAGAGGATGGGAAATGGCTTTTCCGCACTGAAGTGTGCAGCTATCTCGGTATCGGCAGATTCGTCCTCGGACTATATGATGACATTGACGTGATAGGCGATGAGGGCTTCCTCGCTTATCTTAAAGCAAAAATATCGGAGTGGGCAAAAAAATACAACTGATTTTCTTGTTGTTTTCATAAGAAAACAGTACCTTTGTAATTTGAAAGGAAATAAAAAATATTTGTTTCGCATTCGCAAAAAGTATTCGGTTATCAGCTGTTTACGGTAATCCCAAATCCCGATCAGGAAACGATTGCCCGACCAAGCCAAAACAAATGGCTACTACGGAGCACATTGCACAATGCGGAAGTTCAATAAAAATCAACAGTATATAAAATGGCAAAGAAAGCACTTCTGATGATTCTCGACGGATGGGGAATCGGTAAGCATGGTAAAGGTGATGTTATCTACAACACTCCTACACCTTATCTGGATTATCTTACAGCTATTTCTTCTCACTCTCAGCTTCAGGCGTCTGGTGAAGATGTAGGTCTTCCTGACGGACAGATGGGTAACTCTGAGGTGGGTCACCTCAATATCGGAGCTGGACGTATCGTTTATCAGGACCTCGTAAAGATCAATCGTGCATGCAAGGACGGTTCGATTTCTAAGAATCCACAGGTCGTTGCCGCTTATACATACGCTAAAGAGACAGGAAAGAAGCTCCATCTCATGGGACTTACTTCCAATGGCGGCGTTCACTCTTCTCTCGATCATCTCTTCAAGCTCATCGAGGTAGGTAAGGAGTTCGGACTCAAGAACCAGACTTTCGTTCACTGTTTCATGGACGGACGCGACACTGACCCACACTCAGGTAAGGGCTTCATCGAGCAGGTTACTGACGTTTGTAAGGCTAATGACGCTGCCATCGCAAGCATCATCGGACGCTTCTACGCTATGGACCGCGACAAGAGATGGGAGCGTGTCAAGGAAGCTTACGACCTTATCACTGCTGGCGTAGGCAAGCAGGCTACTGATATGGTGCAGGCTATGCAGGAAAGCTACGACGAAGGCGTTACTGATGAGTTCGTTAAGGCTATCTCCAATTCTTCCGTTAACGGTAAAATCGAGGAAGGTGACGTGGTTATCTTCATCAATTTCCGTAACGACCGCGCCAAGGAACTTACTCAGGTGCTCACTCAGCAGGACCTCACCGAGCAGGGAATGAAGACTATCCCTGGTCTCAAATACTTCTGCATGACTCCATACGATGCTTCTTTCAAGGGTGTGGAAATTCTCTTCCCTAAGGAGAACGTTATGAATACTCTCGGAGAATACCTCTCTCAGCAGGGCAAAAAGCAGCTCCATACTGCTGAAACTGAGAAGTATGCTCACGTTACTTTCTTCTTCAATGGCGGTAGAGAGGCTCCTTATGAGAACGAAGACCGCGTGCTCGTGGCTTCTCCTAAGGTTGCTACTTACGACCTCAAGCCTGAGATGTCTGCATACGAGGTAAAGGATAAGCTCGTGGCTAACATCAAGAAGGATGAGTATGACTTCATCGTTGTCAACTTTGCTAATGGTGATATGGTTGGTCACACTGGCGTTTACAACGCTATAGCTAAGGCTGTTTGGGCTGTGGACAACTGCGTTCGCGAGGTTATCGAGGCTGCTAAGGCTACTGGTTACGAGGCTATCATCATCGCTGACCACGGTAATGCTGACAATGCTATCAATCCTGACGGCACTCCTAACACCGCTCACTCACTCAATCCGGTTCCTTTCATCTATGTGACAGACAACAATTCTGCCACTGTTAAGGACGGTCGTCTTGCCGATGTCGCTCCTTCTATCCTCCATATCATGGGTCTTGAGAAGCCTGCTGACATGACTGGTGAGAACCTTATCGTGGACTAATCATCCTGATAGCTGTCCTGCAAAGGAAAGATATCCATCCTATAGAGGATAGAAATCCATCCTATAAAGGCAATATAAATAAGATGTGCATCTCATCTCCCCCAGTCCCCAAAGGCTGGAACCAATGATGGGGTGCACATCTGCCTTTATTATCATCCCTAATTCCCGCCGTCCTTGGCTGGCATCATCCCCCGTTATCATCCCAATTCCAGCCGTCCCTGGCTGGCACATTCCGCCCCATAGGCATCCCCAATTCCGTCCCCTAATATCTCAATAACAGCGTAATCAAATGGTGAAAATAGAAGAATCATGGCATAAAGCCCTGCAAGAAGAGTTCCAAAAGGACTACTTCCTGCGCCTTTCTGCCTTCGTTCACGAAGAATATAAGCATCATATCTGCTACCCGCCAGCAAGCGAAGTCTTCAATGCCTTCAACCTTTGCCCGCTCGATAAGGTAAAGGTAGTAATCCTCGGACAAGACCCTTACCACGGACCAGGACAGGCTGAAGGTCTCTGTTTCTCTGTAAAAGACGGCATACAGCTCCCTCCTTCTCTCGTTAATATCTTCAAGGAAGTGAAGAATGACATAGGTACCGTACCAGAATTGTCGGCTGTTGCGGCTCAGAAAGGGGTAAGATCATACAATGGAAGCTTGCGTCGCTGGGCTGAACAAGGCGTTCTTCTACTCAACGCTACGCTGACTGTACGTGAGCATGAGGCTGGTTCGCATCAGAGAAAAGGATGGGAAGAGTTTACGGATTCTGTCATACGGAAGGTTTCCGAGACGCAAAACCACGTCGTTTTCATACTTTGGGGAGGCTATGCACGCAGCAAAAGCAAACTGATAGACAAGAGTCGTCACCTCATTCTCGAGTCTGTTCATCCGTCTCCGCTTTCTGCTAATCGTGGAGGATGGTTCGGTAATCATCATTTTTCGCAGTGTAATACCTACCTCATTGCCAATAATCGTGACCCGATAACATGGTGATAATCCCCAATAATATGGTGATAATCCCCGATAATCTTTACTCCACAATCCCAAACCAATAACCCCCAACCGACAACCACTCAACAAACTAATGGCACCAATGATACAAGTAGGCGACGTTATCCTGTCGTCAGACATATTTACCGAGTACTTCTGCTGTGATCTTGAGAAGTGCAAGGGCGAATGTTGCATCGAAGGAGATGCCGGAGCACCGGTCACTCTCGATGAAATAACTGTTCTGGAAGACTCTCTCGACATAGTGTGGGATGACTTAAGTGCATCTGCTCAAGCCGTAATAGACAAGCAAGGAGTCGCTTACACCGATCAGGAAGGCGACCTTGTCACAAGTATCGTAGGCGGAAAGGATTGCGTTTTCACATATTATGATGACATTGAGATAGACGGAAAGTGCATTCACAACTGCTGTCTCTGCGCTACAGAGAAGGCATTCCGTGCAGGTAAGTCCTCTTTCTGTAAGCCTATAAGTTGTGCTCTCTATCCTATTCGCGAGGTAAAGCTTGGTGATGGTCTCGTAGGACTCAACTATAATCAGTGGAGTGTCTGCAAATGTGCCAGGGAAAAGGGGAGTGAATTGCGCCTCCCAGTATGGAAATTCCTTCGCGAACCTTTAATCCGACGCTTCGGAAAGGAATGGTATCAGTGGCTCGAAGAATGCGCTTCACAACTCGAAAAGGAAGGTTTCATCAAGAGAAATGATTGATTTCATGCCGTGAAACCATTGCTCTCACGCAATGAAGTCTTTCTCTTTATGCCTTGATGATGCCGTTCTCATGTCGCGAGGGCTTTTTCTTTATGTCGTGATAAAGCCGTTTTCATGCCGTGAAACCACTGATTTCAGGATACAATAAAAGCGGAAAGTGAAGAATGCAACAATGCTTTTACCCGGTGAAAGGGTGGCTGTTGTATTCTTCACTTCCCGCTTTTGTGGTCATAAAACTATTCTCCCTCTATGCCTTTACGGTATTTATTAGGGCTGACACCTACGTTTTCACGGAAGTATTTGCCGAGGAAAGACTGGTTAGGGAAGTTCAATTCCTTTGCAATATCGCAGATTTTCATGTCCGTCTGACGGAGAAGGATGCGTATTTCCTTAGTAACATACTTGTCAATCCACGCATTCGGGGTGCATTTACTTACGTTACTGATTATCTCCGACAGGTATTTCGGAGTGAGACCAAGCTGCTCTGCATACCAGCTTACACGTCTTTCGTGGCGACAATGCTTCTCTACGAGCTGTATAAACTCCACAAACACCTTCTCGCCTTTTGTGTCATAACTGAACAATTCCGAAGAGTTCATCACGCGATAGTAGGCACTTCCGAGGTCATAAATCATGGTAAGGAGCAGCAGACGCAGCACATCCTTACGGAAAGGATAGTCCATTCCCACCACTCTCTCTTCGATCATCTTGAAGTATTCATTTGCAGTCCTTATCTCTTTGCTTTCCATTGGGAAGACAGGATGATTGCGAGTAAGGAGGAAAAGGAGGCTAAGATTGCGCACATCCTTTAGGATTTCGAAGATGAAAGGATTGGAAATGAGCAGCGCAATGCCCTTTATGTCGTCACTCATCCATATTTTGTCCACCACTTGACCGTCGGTTAAGATCATGGCATCGCCGCTTTTGATGTCATGTTCCTTCTGGTTTAGGGTGTAACCACCTTTACCTCCGGTGCAGACAGCCACGATAAGGCAGTTCATTCGCCTTGGTTCGTCAAGTTCAGGAAGCATCTTCAGTTCGCTGAAAAGCAGAAGATCATCGCCTAAAGAGGGAACATTACAGTTCTCTCTGATGCGCTCTATGCTCAGTTCCTTTATTTTTTCCATATATTGTATTATTGCTTTTATAGGATGGTTTCGATGTTATTACGGTCCGAACGCAATGCGCTTTCCGTCTGAACGCAATGCAATTATTGTCTGACTGCCATGTGATTGCCGTCTGGAAACGGCTTTATCGGCAGGTAATCAGAACCCTATCTGGGTGGGAATGTCGGGTTTTAGCATTATGATTTCAGCATTAGCCAGTTCCGGGAGCTTGTTTCCGTCTCGGCTTGTGATGATTATCGAGTCGGTCTTTACGGTGGTAAAGCGCGTGAAGAATTGCTCATCCATCTTGCCGTTGCAACGGTATCTCATGCCGTTGACGTCGATTTCCTGTCCTTTTCTTGCCCCTCTGATTGTCAGTCTTATCTGTCCTTCCGCTTCAAGGGGGAAATAGCAGCGTGTGGTGTCTTTGCCTTCAAAGAGCGATATCGGCTCGAATATCTTCCTTGCACGTAGAGGAATGTCGGGGATGTCATTGAGAACGGGGTGTGAAAGGTTGGCTTTCTCAGCGCCAATCCATAGAGGAGTGACGGCATAGATGAAGGTTTTCCAGTCTTGCTGGTAAGCCATTGCGTCGTAATCTTCACCCTTTTGCGTCATTTTTCCAGCGGCAATGCTGCATAGCCAGTCCTTTTCCGTGTCGCAGAAGCGTTGCTCTTTGCCTTCGGTGACGGTGGTAATGCTGACCGAAATCTGGCAATCTCCAGTCTGTGAGCCTTGACATTGCGCTGTGAAAGCGTTGCTGTCATCTCCCGATAGCTGGCATATCGGCTGTAGGCATGGTGCATACCAGATGGAGATGACGTTGCGTCCATAGGACAACAGGGCAGTGATGTCAATGTCCTGTGATGCAATTCCCGGTGAATTGTCCGGTCTATAGGGCCATAAAGTCGCTGTGCTGGCGTTTCTTCCATTGACATATACGAGGGCAAAGCCTGTGGTGGAAATGGAGATAGAGGCGCTGTCAGGGAGCTTGTTGATCGGAAGGATGCTGTGAAACCATACTTCTTCGCCTTTCTCTGCCGTGGGATGACAGATGAAATACCTGTCTTTGGCATTCATCACTCCCGCAGAAATGGAGAGTAACAGGAAGAAAAGGAACTTATGAACTATGTTCTTCAAAATATCTTATCCGCGATTTTAATGGCTCATTTATTGCAAAAACCTTTTCGATAGTTTGCTTTCTTGTGGCTGATATTCGGCAGATGCCTTGTCGATTGCTTGCTTTGTTGTGGCTGATATTCGGCAAAAACCTTGTCGATTGCTTGTGGAATAGTATGTGTATTCCTGCCTTTCGTGGGGTGAAAGGGTGGAAATGCCGATCTTGTGGCCTTGCCTTTGCAAAAGAAAACGAGCGCAACCTCACGGAAGTATGTGAACCTTACGGTGCTCCGGGAGCATGGATTAAGGTGGGAATACCGTGAGGTTGCGGTCAATTATCATATAGATTACGCTATGCATAGATGTAGATTACGCTATGCATAGGTTTAGATTACGCTATGCATAGGTGTAGATCACGCTATGCATAGGTGTAGATCACGCTATGCATCGATGTTGGCGTAAGTGGCATTCTGCTCGATAAACTGTCTTCTTGGCTCGACATCGTCGCCCATAAGCATGGAGAATATCTCGTCAGCCTCTGCAGCATTCTGGATGGTAACCTGCTTGAGGAGACGTGATTCCGGGTTCATTGTGGTGTCCCAAAGCTGCTCCGGGTTCATTTCACCAAGACCTTTGTATCGCTGGGTGTGCAGACGAGAGTCGTCAGCGTTGCCGTTACAGAACTTCTCGATGAAGTTGAGGCGGTCCTGTTCGGTGTAGCAGTACTCCTTGTTGTTCTTGTATGAGCACTGATAGAGTGGAGGAGTAGCGATGTAAAGGTGACCTTCCTGGATGACCTGTGGCATGAATCTGAAGAAGAGAGTCATGATAAGTGTGTCGATGTGAGAACCATCGACGTCGGCATCGGTCATGATTATGATCTTGTCGTAGCGGAGTTTTTCGATGTTAGCCTCCTTTGTGTCGTTGCCATCAACGCCGAATCGCACACCGATAGCCTGGAGAATGATGCTTACGGACTCAGACTCGAACACCTTATGCCACTGTACTTTCTCCACATTGAGAATCTTACCACGGAGCGGGAGTATGGCCTGGGTGTTGCGGTCACGTCCCTGCTTGGCAGAACCGCCTGCGGAGTCACCCTCGACGAGGAATATTTCCGTCTGCTTAGGGTCACGACATGAGCAGTCAGCGAGCTTGCCTGGGAGTCCGCCACCGGTCATAGGATTCTTTCTCTGCACGTTTTCACGCGCCTTGCGAGCAGCGATTCGTGCAGTAGCAGCGAGGATAACCTTCTCGCATATCTTCTTTGCCTCGTTAGGATGTTCTTCAAGATAATAGGTGAGAGCTTCGCCTACAGCCTGCTGAACGGCACCTGCAACCTCGGAGTTACCAAGTTTTGTCTTTGTCTGACCTTCAAACTGCGGCTCAGCGACCTTGACACTGATGACGGCGGTGATGCCTTCGCGGAAGTCTTCGCCTGATATTTCTATCTTTGCCTTCTCTATTTGCTTTGCGAGTGTAGGCTCATTGTCGGCGTATGTCTTGAGAGTGCGTGTGAGAGCGGTGCGGAATCCCTGGAGGTGAGTGCCGCCTTCGATGGTGTTGATGTTGTTGACGTAGGAGTGGATGTTCTCGCTGTAGTCGGTGTTATACATGATGGCGACCTCGATAGGCACACCGTTTTTCTCTGTCTTGAGGTAGATTACATCGTCGAAGAGGTGTGTGCGGTGACGATCGACGTAGCGCACGAACTCTTTCAGTCCGTCTTCAGCGTGGAAAACCTCAACCTTTGGTTTCCAGCCTTCTGGGACATTGCCGTTTTCATCGAGCTCCGGACGGAGGTCAGTGAGCGTGATTTTGATTCCGGCATTGAGGAAAGCGAGCTCTCGCATACGGCGTGCTATGATGTCGTATTTGTATGTTGTGGTGGTGAAGACTGTGTTGTCAGGCCAGAACTGCTGTCTTGTGCCTCGCATGTCGGTATCACCTACGACCTTGACAGAATAGAGAGGCTTTCCCTTTTCGTATTCCTGCTGGTAGATCTTGCCGTCTCTGAACACCTGTGAGAGCATGTGTGATGAGAGTGCGTTTACGCAACTGACGCCTACTCCGTGAAGACCACCGCTGACTTTGTATGAACCTTTGTCGAACTTACCTCCGGCATGGAGCACAGTCATCACTACTTCGAGTGCGGATTTGTGGAGCTTCGGGTGCTCGTCCACAGGGATACCGCGTCCGTTGTCCTGTACGGTGATGGAGTTGTCTTCATTGATTGTGACTTCGATATGTGTGCAGTAGCCTGCCATTGCTTCGTCGATGGAGTTATCGACTGTCTCGTTAACGAGGTGGTGAAGGCCTTTTTCGGAGATGTCTCCTATGTACATGGCTGGACGCTTACGTACTGCCTCTAAACCTTCGAGCACTTGGATGCTACTGCCGGTATAGTTTGTTTCTTTGTTTTGCGTTTCTTCCATTTTATGTTGGTGATATTTTTGTCTTGTTTTAGTTTGGCTTTATTCTTCTGCAAAGGTACTAAAAAGAATTGGAAAAAACAAGTGTTTGGCCGCTTTTCTTACGTGCGTGCGCGCGAAAGGGGCGGTTTTGCGCACCTTTCGTGGGGGATTCGCCAGCCAAGGACGGCTGGCTTTGAGGGATGGGGGATGGGAATGGGAGGATGGGACCAGCCGGTAACGCGGCTGGCACAGTGGCTGGCTGCCGCCTTTGTGGAGATAATGCGAAAAAAAAGAGGCTGCTACCCACCCCGGGCTGCAGCCTCCAACAAAAAATTATTATGGAAACAATCTTGTGTTATGTCTGTTTATAGTCTGCTTTTTAGGGCAGAAGACCATCTGATAGTCGAGCTATTTTGGCAAAAGAGCGATGGTCTGGGGTGAAAATTAGCCGAGCTTGTTAATCTGAAGAGCGAGGCTTGACTTGATGTTAGCAGCCTTGTTCTTGTGGATAATGTTGCGCTTGGCGAGCTTGTCGAGCATCTTCTGGAGAGTAGGAAGCATCTTGATGCACTCCTCCTTGTCAGTAGTTGCACGGAATTTACGAACTGCATTACGCATAGTCTTAGCGTAGTACTTGTTGTGAAGAGTCTTTGTCCTTGTCTGACGGATTCTCTTCTCACATGATTTGTGATTTGCCATTTTAGTGGTTTGATTTGAATGAGTTAATAATTTTCAGCCTTGGGTCTTGCGCTTATCAGGCTGCCCTGGCGGACTTCTTGATGAAATCCTTCGTCACCTTGTCCCAGTGTCTCGAACGCCTTTGCATGACAAATGCAATTCGACAACTTAACTGGTATCGAATCACACCGAGATGACGAATAAGATGTATGTTATGTAGTCCCTAGGAGAGTCGAACTCCTCTTTAGAGAATGAAAATCTCTCGTCCTAACCGATAGACGAAGGGACCATTACCATGATGCTATTGTGAAAAGTGGAGATAAATGTCTTCTTGTGGAGAAGCGTTTCTCTGTTCGTTTCGTTTAGCGGGTGCAAAGGTACTGCTTTTTTTTTGATTCTCAAAATTTTTCTTGAAATTTCTTTATATTTTGGATAAAAAATAGTAATTTTGCCCTGAAATCGCTTTATACAAGGCTTAAAAATGCAGGAAAAGACCCGTTGTATAGTTTTGAGGACAGTGAAATATGGCGACCGCAGTCTGATCATTGATTTGCTTACCCGCGAGTATGGCAGGGTGAGTGTGGTGTGGCGTGTGCCCAAACTTGGCAAGGGTGGGGTCCGCCGTCAGTATTTTCAGCCGCTGACCATTCTCGAAGTGAATTACGACCGTCGTTCCGCCACGTCGCTTCCCCAGTTGAAGGAGGCGCGTATAGTGGAGCCTTACGTCACGTTGCATCATGACAATGTGAAGCTGTGCGTCTCTTTCTTCATAGCCGAGTTTCTGGGTCTTGCCACCCGTTCGGAGCAATATAATCCTTATTTATATGACTTCGTGGAGAACAGTCTGGTGTGGTATGATGCTTCCAGCATGGCTTCTGCGAATTTCCACCTTATGTTTATGATCAGGGTGTCGAAGTTTCTCGGTTTCTATCCCAATGTGGATGATTACGCAGAGGGAGACTATTTCGACCTCCGTGCGGGGCTTTTCACGCATTACCCACCGACGCACAGGGACTTCCTTGGGAGCGATGAGGCCCGGAATATCCGCAATCTGATGAGGATGTCGGCATCAAACATGCACCTGTTCCGCTTCTCGCGCGTGCAAAGAAATAATGTAATAGAGGTGCTGCTCCGCTTTTATGGTCTGCATATCCCAGACTTCCGTGCTTTGAAATCGTGGGATGTGCTGCGTGAGGTGTTTAGTTAGTTGTTTTGTTGTTTAGTTGTTTAGTTGTTTTGTTGATTGTGTTATTTCTTTGCATTCAACAAAACAACTAAACAACTAAACAACCAAACAACAAAAAATCATAGCGATTATACGCCTTTATCCTTGTAGATAATCTTGTTGGCACCACTTGTAAACCACATTGCATCAGGATGTTCCCTGACGAAGGACTCGATGTGTCGCACGCGTTTGCTTTCCAGAATCTCATCGACAGCGATGAGAATGCCGGTTTCCTCCACGTCTCCAAATCCGTAATTGATGGCAGTACCGAAGAGTTTCATCGTCGGACTGAGGTTCATATATGCGTTTACGAGCGGTGGGATGTTGAATCCGAGGGCGCGTATGCCGCCGTTGAGGATGCGGTAGTCCTCCTTGAAGTCGCGTCCGCAGAAGACCTGTGCCAGTTCTTCCTCCGGAGTTTCGATCTTGAGCGGCTTCATCGGCGTGATGAGTCCCTCCTTGTCGTCGAAGTATTTCTTGAGGAAATAGAGGATCATGTCGCGTCCTGAGCGGATGTAGCTTGGGTACATCGTCATCTTGCCGAAGTAATAGCGCATCTTGGGATTGATTACCATGAGCGCACCGAGACCGTCCCATAGGTTGTCGAGTGCGAAAAGGCTCTTTGCGCCCATCTTGCTGCTCTGGTATTCCACGGTGACCCATGAGCGTCCGAGTTCGATGGTCCGCGGAGCATACTCCTTGATGAACTTGTCGGAGAAATGGAACATGTGGCTTGTGGCGAGAATAGGCTGCCCGTTGGAGTCGTATTCCCATTCGTCGCCCATGAGGTATCTGTATCCTCCGATGATTTCCTTCTCTTCCGGATTCCACACTATGAGCTGCTTGTAGCAGTTTTCGCAAGTGTCAAACTCGTCGATGTCGGCGCATTTTCCAGTGCCGCCGCCCGCTGTGCGGAAAGCGATTTCGCGCAGACGTCCGATTTCCTGCATCACGTTAGGAGAGTCATGAGCGGTAACGATATAGATTTCGTTGTTGCTCTTGTTTGTCATTCTGAGTTGCTTGTCATGGGTGAGTTCGCTCATGAGCACCTCTTTAGGAATCGGTTGGATGATTTCTTCTTCGTTCATCTTTATTTGGTTGTTGTGGTTTCTATGCTGAATTGGAGTGTGAAATTACAGTTCGTAAACTTTCTGCCTTACCCATGCGGCCCATTCCTTTGGTTTTCTTGACTTGTCGAAAGTCTCGTAAGGAATTGGTTTGCCTATCTTTATGGTGAAAGCCTTGTGCCTGTTCTTTACCATCTCGTCCACGAGATAGAGCATTGCGATGTTGACTTTGAGATGCAGGAGTTTGCATATGTTTGCGATGCGGTAGAACTTCTCGGAGTTGCGTCCGCTGAAGAAAATCGGCACCACGTCGCGGTGTGTCTCCACGCTCTTGCTGATGAAAGTCTTTTTCCACTCCAGATCCTGGATTTTTCCGCCTATCTTGCGCGAGCAAAGTCCGGCAGGGAAGAGCAGCAGATGGTGTTCGCTTGCGAAACCAGCCTCGATGACGGCGGGAAAAGAGCGTTCTTTCTTGGTCGTGGTGTTGACTGGAATGCAGAGAGGGGCAAGCCCTGGCAGAGCCATCAGGATGTCGTTGACGATGTATCTGAAGTTGTTGTTGAAATGCCTGCCTATCACTGCGCCTATCGCCACGCCGTCGGGCCCGCCGAGAGGGTGGTTACTGACGAAGGTGTATCGCTTCGGGTCGTCTGGCGCAGGCAGGTTTTCGATGCCTTGCACCTCCACTGTTATGTCGAGGGCTTTGAGGCAAGCCTCCAGCCATTCGTAGCCTTCGAGGCCTTTGTTGTCCCACAGAATCTTGTTGACAAGGTCCTCATGTGCAATCCTTTTGAGCCAGTTGACCGTAAATTTCGGCACATACTTCATTTTCTCGCCAAGTTTGGAGGCGAGGATTTTCTCTATGTCTATCGTATGTCTGGTGATTTCTATCATATAGGTACGTGCGCAAAAAACTTTGCAAAGGTAACTATTTTTTTCAAAACCACCAAGAAATGTTGTGACAAATGCGTTGCAATGCTGTGTGAAAACTATGAAATATGAGAAATGAAGGATGCGGTGCGTATGGAGAAAATGCGAAAATGTCCTGTTTTTCCCGAACGTAAAGTTACAAATGTGATAGTGGTTTTTCGGTAAAATCATAGGAAAAATGCCGTGGTGGTTTACATATTTTAAGGAAAATCGGACTGAAAAGAGGGTGAAAGCGACGATATTGGCAGATAAAAGCTAAGATATTGCGATGTGAAAGCTATGCTATTGGAAGGTAAAAGCATAGATATTACAGTGTAAAAGCTATGTTATCAGGGCGTAAAAGCATAGATATTGTCCTATGATAGCGTGGTTCAGGCGCGCTGAAAGACGTAAAATGAGAATCGTGGAAATGCGCTATGACGTAATCGCTTGGCATTCAGTGAAATATAAAAACATGGAAAATCACTGCCGGATTTCCGTTCGTTTCGCCAGTCGGATGGTAATATTCGAATGGCAAGGCATTTCATGAAAGCGTGAAAGCCAAATTGTCCTATTTTTCCACATGAGATAAAATGAAATGAAAAAATGGGTCGAGAGAGGCGGAATTTCCCCTTTTAGTTGGGCAAAAGGTAAAGATTTTCATCTGTTAATAAAACTTAAATAAAAAAATATCATTAAAAAAGTGGGGGAAAGTGGTGGAAAGTGGGGAAAAAATTGTACCTTTGCCAAATGTAACCCCGTTATATAAGAACGTGCGTGTTATATATTACGTGCAACGTATTGAGAATAAAGCAATAACAACAGCCGAAAAGGCGGATTTCCGTGCCGCCACTTCAGCATAAAAGGAAAAACTTGAAATAAACGGTAGATGAGGTTTCTTGGAAACATAGAAGCGAAGGTTGATGCGAAAGGCCGTGTCTTTCTGCCAGCCGCTTTCCGCAAGGTGATGCAGTCATCTGGCGAAGAGCAGGCTGTGGTGAGGAAGGACGTGTTCCAGGATTGCCTCGTCATCTATCCCGAGAGTGTCTGGAACAATCAGGTCGATGCTCTTCGCTCGCGCCTGAATCGCTGGAACAAGCAGCACCAGCAGATCTACCGTCAGTTTGTCTCCGATGTGGAAGTGGTGACGCTTGACGCCAGTGGCAGAATGCTTCTCTCGCGCCGTTTGCTGGAGAAAGTCGGCATCCAGACGCAGGTATGCTTCCTCGGAGTGGGTGACACCATCGAGATATGGCCGTCAGACGGAGTTTCCGCGCCTTATATGGAAGAGCAGGAGTTTGGCAAAGCCCTTGAAGAACTGATGGGAGACCCGTTTGCCGACACGCCGCTGCCGGTGTGACGGACGACATCAGGCGGTCGCCTCTGCGGATGGCTAAAGGCTGACAGCCAATACATCCGACCATACAACAAGACAACAAAACAACAAGACAACAAAACAACAGAACAACTATGTACCACATTCCAGTGCTTTTGAACGAGAGTATAGACGGTCTCGATATCCGCCCGGGAGGCATCTACGTGGATGTCACTTTCGGAGGCGGCGGTCATAGCCGTGAGATATTGCGTCGCCTTGACGGCACAGGACGGTTGTTCAGTTTCGACCAGGACCCGGATGCCGAGCAGAACATCGGCGATGCACCGGATAATTTTACGTTCGTGAGGAGCAATTTCCGCTATCTCGACAACTGGATGCGCTACTATGGCATAGACCATATCGACGGACTCCTTGCCGACCTGGGAGTCAGTTCGCACCATTTCGACGACGAGACGCGAGGGTTCTCCTTCCGCTTTGACTCGCCGCTCGACATGAGGATGAACAAACGCGCCGGAGTGACAGCGGCCGACGTGGTCAATACATACGAAGAAAGCCGCCTGGCAGACATATTCTATCTCTACGGAGAACTGAAGACGTCGCGCCGGATCGCTTCGGCGATAGTGAAACAGCGACAGGCGGGACTGATAAAGACGACGAGCGATTTCCTCAAGGTGGTGGAGCCGTTCTTCAAGCGCGAGCGCGAGAAGAAGGACATGGCAAAGCTCTTCCAGGCACTCCGCATCGAGGTAAACCACGAGATGGACGCTCTGAGGGAGATGCTTCTCTCGGCTACGGAGTGGCTTGGCGAGGGCGGAAGGCTCTCGGTCATCACGTATCACTCGCTCGAAGACAGGATAGTAAAGAACATCATCAGGACCGGCAATCCCGAAGGCCATCGCAATGAGGACTTCTACGGCAGGGTTTCCACCCCTTACAAGGCAGTGAACAATAAGGTCATCATCCCTTGTGAGGAAGAGCTTGCCGGTAATCCGAGGTCAAGAAGTGCCAAACTCAGAATAGCAGAAAAGCAATGAAACAAGAGGAAAAAGACGTTGATCTGATCATCAATCCTGCACAGACGGACGAAGCTGCTGTGGAGGAGACTCCTGCTCCAGCACTTCAGCAGGACGATGAGCCTGTGGCAGAGCAGGAAGATGACGACTCCCGGGAGTCAGAACAGCCGCAGCCGACCATAGAGGACATCATCCGCAAGGAGGTGCATGAGGGTGAAACCGGGTCGCCGAAGAACTTCTCGCTCAGCAAGGTGCTCGGAGGTACGCTCATTGCCACGGCGTTCCAGCGCCAGGTGAAACTGGTACTTCTCATCGCGGTTTTCCTCATTATATATATAACGTGCCGCTATCAGTGCCAGAAGCAGATGGTGGAAATCGACCAACTCGAAAAGGCGCTCGTGTCAGTGCGCTACAAGGCGACCGTCTATACCAGCATATTGACGGAGAAAAGCCGTGAGAGCAACATTCTGGAGATGCTCTCCCAAAGAGGGGACAGCACGCTCCTCATCCCTACCGAGCCTCCATACAAGATAAACATACCGGAACAATGAAGCAGGAATTCGATAATAGGAACTCGATGCGCCGTTACCGCGTGGTAGCGGCAATCATGACGTTTCTTGCAATTATGGTGGTAGCGCGTGCCGGTTACATCATGACGGTGCAGAAATCCTACTGGCAGGCAGTGGCAGACAGAGTGAGACTGGACAGCGTGATCGTGGATCCGCTGCGCGGAAACATACTCGCGGCAGGTAACCAGCGCCTCGCCTGCAACCTTCCGGAGTACAGGGTGTTTATGGATTTCCAGGCCATCCGCGACTCAAAGTGCGACACGCTCTGGCATGATTCGTTAGGTCGCCCCACGAAAGACCTGCTCGCACTGTGCGAAGGACTACACCGCGTGTTCCCTTCACGGTCAGCCAAGGCGTTCCTCGACTCGCTTGAGGCGGCTTATGCCTACATCGACTCGAAGGGAAGGCGCAGACGAAACTATCCCATCTGGAAGCGACGCGTCGATTACATGACCTACAAGCAACTGAAGGAACTGCCCATTTTCCGCCTCGGACCTTACCGCAGCGGATTCGGCGCCAAGGAGCTGATGGTCAGAAACCGCCCTTACGGCAGCCTTGCTTCATCCATAGTGGGAGCCGCCTACAAGGAGAGCGGAAAGGCATATTCCGGACTTGAACTCGCCTACGACTCCATCCTTGCCGGCACACCGGGCATAAAGCACAGACGAAAGGTGCTCAACAGATTCATCAACATCAGCGACACGGCAGCCGTGGATGGCGCAGACCTCGTCTCCACCATCGATGTCTTCGTGCAGGACCTTGCGGAACGCTCGCTCAAGAAGGAACTTATCAAGGACAATGCCTACACGGGAGTGGCAATAGTGATGGAGGTGGAGACCGGAGATATAAAGGCAATGGTCAATCTCGACAGGGATTCGCTCGGCAGATATTACGAAGGACGTAACCACGCCATCGCCGACCTGCTCGAACCGGGCTCAGTGTTCAAGACGGCAAGTATCCTCACCGCCATCGACGACGGGTACATCAGGGATACCGCCAACTGCATAGTCCACACCGGGTGTGGCATCATGGAGATGCACGGAGCGAAGATGCGAGACCATAACTGGCACCGTGGAGGCTACGGAGACATCAATGTCTCACGCATACTTCAGGTGAGTTCGAATATCGGAGTCAGTTGGCTGATAGACAAGTTCTACGGCAGTGACCCAGGAAAATTCGTGGACGGAATCCATCGCCTCGGACTTGCCACCGACCTGAAACTGCCGTTCCCCGAATATGAAGCGCCGCGCATCCGCCACCCGAGAATGGACAAGACGGGCAAGCATTGGGCAAACTGGAGCAAGACGGCACTGCCGTGGATGAGTATCGGCTATGAGACACAGGTGCCGCCGATATCCACTCTCACCTTCTATAATGCCATAGCCAACGGCGGAAAGATGGTGCGCCCGCGCTTTGTCAGCAGGGTGGAGAAGGATGGAGAGGTGATAAAGGAATTTCCTGTCGAAGTCATCAAGAACCAGATATGCAAGCATGAAAGCTCCATCGGAGTCATACAGGACATATTATATAAGGTGGTGCACGTAGGATTGGGCAAGACGGCAGGCTCGAAGTCATTCCATGTGTCGGGCAAGACCGGAACGGCGCAGAAGGCGCATAACGGCAGTTATAAGTCAGGCACGGTCGATTACCTTCTCAGTTTCTGCGGATATTTCCCTTCAGGCAAGGATGCCGACGGCAATCCCGTCAAGCCGAAGTACAGTTGCATCGTCTGCATCCAGAAGTCAGGACTCCCTGCTTCCGGCGGATTGATGAGCGGACAGGTGTTCCATGACATAGCCGAGGGCATAATGGCGCGCAATGTGCGCTATGACATCTCTTCCTCACGCGACTCGCTCTCCTGCTTTATCCCCGAGGTGAAGAGCGGAAATATCCTGGCGGCAGACTATGTGCTGTCGCATCTCGGACTCAAGACCACGACCGAATGGAGCGGCAGCTACGCTTACGGAAACCCTATCTGGGGCACAGCCGAGAAGGAGACCAAGAAGGTGGCGCTCACCAAGACCGCCACGACACCGGAGGGCATAATGCCGGATGTCACGGGAATGGGAGCGCGCGATGCCGTCTATCTCCTTGAGTCAAGAGGACTGAAAGTAAGAATAAAGGGAAGAGGAAAGGTGCAGCACCAGAGCATCGACTACGGCAAACCGTACCGCAAGGGTGCCAGGGTGACTCTGGAAATGGAATGATTCCATAGCTTCCAGCACTCCGTTACGCTTTCATTACAGAGAACATAACAAGAAAACAGAATATAAATATGAAACTAAATGACCTTCTGAAGAATATCACCCCAATCAGCATCCAAGGCAATGCTGACTGCGAGATAAAGGGCATCAACATAGATTCCCGCCGTGTCGGAGAGGGACACCTCTTCATCGCGATGCGCGGAACTCAGGTGGATGGACATAAATTCATACCGAAAGCAATAGAGCAGGGCGCTGTCGCTGTGCTCTGCGAGACACTGCCCGAGCAACTCGCTGAGGGAGTCACCTATGTAAAGGTGGCTGACTGCGAGGATGTAGTAGGACAAGTGGCTACTGATTTCAATGGTGACCCGACCAGTAAACTCAAGCTTGTGGGAGTGACGGGAACGAATGGAAAGACCACTATCGCCACCTTATTATATAATATGTTCCGCAAGATGGGACATAAATGCGGACTCCTCTCCACTGTCTGCAACTATGTCGATGGCGAACCGCACCATACCGACCACACCACTCCAGACCCTATAGAGCTCAATGCCTTGCTCGCGGAGATGGTGGAGGCAGGATGCGAATACGCATTCATGGAGTGCTCCAGCCACGCCATCGCCCAGAAGCGCATCGGCGGACTGACCTTTGCCGGAGGAATATTCACCAATCTCACACGCGACCACCTCGATTATCACAAGACATTCGAGAACTATCGCAATGCGAAGAAGAAGTTCTTTGACGACCTTCCGAAGGGTGCCTTCGCCATAACCAATGCCGATGACAAGAACGGAATGGTGATGACGCAGAACACCAAGGCAACGGTCAAGACATATTCTGTCCGCACCCTCGCTGATTTCCATGCCAGAATCATCGAGTGCCACTTTGAGGGAATGTATCTCGAAGTCAATGGCAAGGAGGTAGGAGTGCAGTTTATCGGAAAGTTCAATGTAAGTAATCTCCTCGCAGTATATGGAGCCGCAGTCATGCTCGGTAAGGATCCGGAGGAAATACTCGTGGTGCTCAGCACGCTGAAGAGCGTGGCAGGTCGCCTCGAACCTATCCGTTCTGCCAACGGAGTGACCGCTCTCGTGGATTATGCCCACACGCCGGACGCTCTGGAGAATGTGCTCAATGCCATCCATGAGGTGATGGAAGGAAAGTCAGGAAAGATAATCACCGTCTGCGGAGCAGGTGGCAACCGTGACAAAGGCAAGCGTCCGCTTATGGCTCAGGAGGCTGTCAAGCAGAGCGACCGCGTCATTATCACCAGTGATAACCCACGCTTTGAAGAGCCGCAGGACATCATCAACGATATGCTCGCAGGTCTCGACAAGCAGCAGATGAAGAAAGTCATCAGCATCACAGACCGCCACGAAGCCATCCGCACTGCCGTAATGATGGCAGAAAAGGGCGATGTAATCCTCATCGCAGGCAAGGGTCACGAGGATTATCAGGAAGTAAAGGGAGTCAAGCATCATTTCGACGACCGCGAAGAGGTCCGCAATGCCTTCGCAGAGTAACCCTCCAAGGGAGATAACAACAATCCCCAGGTGTCGTCAGACAGCCCCTGTGTCGGGCGCGTTACCGCCCGATTCCCATCAATCAACAAAAGAAACCCCAAACCAAAAGAAGAAAAAAGAAAATGCTGTATTACTTCTTCAGATTCTTAGAGCAGTGGGACATCCCCGGTTCAGGTATGTGGAGTTACATCTCCTTCCGCTCGCTCCTCGCGCTGATACTCTCGCTCGTCATCTCAGTATGGTTCGGCGAGTACTTCATCAAATGGATGAAGCGAAACAATGTCACTGAGACCCAGCGCGATGAATCCATAGATCCGTATAATGTAGGAAAGAAAGGTGTCCCTACAATGGGAGGCATCATCATCCTCGTAGCCACCATTGTGCCATGCCTTCTCTTCGGAAGACTGCGCAATATCTACATGATTCTCATGCTCGTCACCACCGTCTGGCTCGGAGCAATAGGCTTTGCCGACGACTACATCAAGATGAAGGTGACAAAAGACGGACTCAGACCTATCTACAAGCTCATAGGTCAGGCCGCCCTCGGACTCATAGTAGGACTCACGCTCTGGGCAAGTCCGGATGCAGTGATACGTGAGAACGTCTCCTACACAAAGCAGGGAACAGAGATAGTGGTGCACAAGAGCGAACCGGTAAAGGCTACTGCCACCACCATACCGTTCGTAAAGCACAATAATCTCGACTATTCCTCCATGTTCTCATGGCTCGGACAGTACAAGAGTGCTGCCGCCTGGATCTTCTTTGTCCTCCTTACCACCTTCGTGGTGATGGCAGTAAGCAATGGCAGTAACCTCAATGACGGCATGGATGGCATGTGTGCGGGCAACTCGGCAATCATCTGTGTCGCCCTCGGAATACTCGCCTACGTCTCCAGTCACATAGGATATGCGGCATATTTCGACATCATGTATATACCGGAATCGCAGGAACTGGTGATTTTCCTCTGTGCTTTCGTCGGTGCGCTCATCGGTTTCCTCTGGTACAATGCTTATCCGGCACAGGTCTTCATGGGCGACACCGGATCCCTCGCCATCGGCGGAATCATAGCCGTGACAGCGATAATCATCCATAAGGAACTGCTTATCCCGATACTGTGCTTCATCTTCTTCGTCGAGAGCATCAGCGTAATGCTGCAGGTGCAGACGGCGAAATTCGGCAACAAGCGTGGAAAGAAGATACGCTTCTTCAAGCGTGCACCGATACATGACACGTTCAGAGTAAAGCCCGAACAGCTCATCCCGGATGCGAAATACATCCTCAAGTGGCCTAAAGGCTGCTGGCTCGAATCCAAGATTACCACAAGATTCTGGATTATCACGGTCCTCCTTGCCGCTTTGGCCATCATTACCCTGAAGGTAAGATAAAGAGCGGGCTGAAGGAAACCGCACACTAAAATGTAAAAATACAAAGCAGAACAGATATGAAATTAGCAGTTTTAGGAGCCGGAGAAAGCGGCGTGGGAACGGCAATCCTCGCTCAGAAGCAGGGATATGATGTCTTCGTGTCAGATATGGGCACTATCAAGGACAACTACAAGCAGAAACTCAACGACCATAACATACGTTGGGAAGAAGGTCATCACACGGAGGAAGAGATTCTCTCTGCCAACGAAGTGGTGAAGAGTCCGGGCATTCCTGACACTGCTCCGCTCGTCAAGAAGCTCATTTCAGTGCACATTCCAATCCTCAGCGAACTGGAATTTGCCAAGCGTTACAGCCGTGGCAAGTGCATCTGCATCACTGGCAGCAACGGAAAGACCACGACAACGTCGCTCATCTACTATATCATGCAGAAGGCAGGACGCGACGTAGGGCTTGCCGGAAACATCGGAAGAAGCTTCGCTCTGCAGGTGGCAGAAGGCGACCATGACTGGTATGTGCTCGAAATAAGTTCGTTCCAGCTCGACAATATGTTTGATTTCCGCGCTGATGTCAGCGTGCTGATGAACATAACGCCCGACCATCTCGACCGCTACGGACTGTCAGAGCTCGGAGAGGAGGTCGCGATGCAGAACTATACCGACTCCAAGATGCGCATCATCCAGAACCAGACACCCGACCAGACCTTCGTCTATTGGGCACAGGATGACCACATCATCGAGGAACTCTCAAAGCGCCAGCAGGGCTATGCCCCACAGCCTACACCGTCATCACGCCCGGTTCATCCAGGCCATCCATCACTGATGGGATTCGAAGACAGCGATTTCGAACGCTATGGGCTTACCTTCTCACAGATGGGACAGCACAACAAGCGCAATGCTCTCGCTGCTTACCTTGCCACGATGCAGGTAGGCGTGGACGAGAAAATCATCCGCCAGTGTCTCGAAACATTCCCTGGCGTGGAGCATAGACTGGAGCGTGTCAGCGAGAAGGAAGGCATACTCTATATCAATGACTCCAAGGCCACGAACGTGGATGCTTGCAAAGTGGCGCTCGAAGCAATGGAACGTCCTACCATCCTCATCGTGGGAGGCAAGGACAAGGGCAATGATTACTCCACCATCCATCCGCTCGTGGCAAGGAAATGTGTCGGAATAGTCTATCTCGGAGCCGACAACAGCAAGCTCCATGCAGCCTTCGACGACCTCGATATGCCGAAAGCCGACACACATTCCATGAAGGATTGCGTGGAAGCATGCCACGGAATGGCAAAGAAAGGCGACGCTGTACTGCTCAGTCCATGCTGCGCCAGCTTCGACCTCTTCAAGAATATGGAGGACAGAGGCGAGCAGTTCCGCGAGAATGTCAAAGGTCTATAAGTAGCATACATCCGCCATGCCTCTCCCGGACGGCGGATGCAGTTGGCTGGACCATGCGGCTCGAAGGTATTTCAGCGCATTTATTGAAACGCTTTAATCGTAACAATATAACAACAATAACAAAGAAAGGTACTCCAATTGGCATCATTTGAGAAACTGAACAAACTGTTCAAAGGCGACAAAGTGATATGGATCGTCTTCCTGCTGCTGTGCGTCATCAGCATAGTGGAGGTGTATTCTGCATCCTCAAGTCTCGGCTATAGGTCGGGAAACTACTGGAGTGCAGCGGTCGCTCATGCCTTCCGCCTTGGTATCGGAGTCTTTGTGATGATTACATTGGTCAATGTCAAGTGTCGTTATTTCAAGCTTGCTACGCCTGTTCTCTCGATTGTTGCCGTCCCGATGCTTATCTTCGTCCTCTTCTTCGGTGTGTCGGAGAATGATGCTTCACGATGGATTCCGCTCGGTCCGGTCAATATCCAGCCGTCAGAAATAGGCAAGGCAGCGATGATTTTCGTCACTGCACAGATACTGAGCGCGATGCAGACGAAGGACGGAGCGGCGCCGCAGACGATGAAATACATTCTCATAGCAGGCGTATTCCTGATACTTCCCATCGTCCCAGAGAACCTTTCCACGGCTGCTATGCTGGCTTTCGTCGTGTTCCTGATGATGCTTATCGGGCGTGTACCGCTGAGGCAGTTGGGCTATCTCGCTTCTGTCGTCATTCTGCTGGTGGCATTGGCAATGGCATTAGTTCTGGTTGTGGGACACACTCCGTCAGCAGACCAAATGAAAGACAAGGACGAAATGCACCTTACAGACATTTCATCCGTACCGCAGTTGCAGGGCGTTGACATCTCATCCATCCCGGAAGCGCATCGCAAGAAGTATGAGAAAAAGGAGAAACCTTCATTTTGGGAGAAGTTTACCCACCGTTCCGACACATGGAAAGGACGTATCCTGGGATTCTTTGACAAAAGGGAAATAGAACCGGAGGATTATGACCTCGACAAGAACGGACAGGAGGGATATGCCAGAATAGCTATCGTATCGTCAAATATCGTGGGTAAAGGACCGGGAAACTCGGTTCAGCGCGACTTTCTGCCGCAGGCTTATTCCGACTTTATCTATGCTATCATCGTGGAAGAGTTTGGAATACTCGGCGCAGTAATCGTCGCTTTACTCTACATAATATTGCTCTATCGCACCAATACCATAGCCAAGAACTGCAAAAACCCATTCCCCGCTTATCTCGCAATGGGACTTGCGCTGCTGATAGTCACTCAGGCACTGTTTAATATGTGTGTCGCCGTGGGAATTGTGCCCATCACCGGACAGCCTCTTCCGCTCATCAGTCGAGGCGGTACGTCGTCCATCATCAACTGTGCATACCTCGGTGTCATCCTCAGCATCAGCAGAACGGCAGCCAAAAGGGATGCGCAACCAAAGGAAAAGCCTGTAGAGCAGGAAGCTACGGTAGCTTTGGCGCAGGCTTGATGCAAAGGTTTCAGCCTATCTCTGCAAGATAGGATGAAATGAATATCCCCCTTATCAGGGTCTAAAACGTATAATATAATAAGGTGAAGGATTTATTCCCGAACAAAGAAATAAAGAAAACAACTCCTTAACTTCTATAAGATATGGACAAGGAACTTAGAATTATCGTCAGCGGAGGTGGCACTGGTGGCCATATATTCCCTGCTGTTTCCATAGCAAATGCTATCAAGGCAATGCGCCCGGACGCTAAAATCCTCTTCGTAGGTGCTAAAGGACGCATGGAGATGGAACGCGTTCCAGCCGCTGGATACGAAATCGTAGGACTCCCGGTGCGCGGACTTATACGCCCTCTCTGGAGCCTGAAGAACATCGGAGTGATGATGGATTTCATCAAGAGCCGCTCACAGGTGAAGAAGATAATACGCGATTTCCATCCTGATGTCGCTGTAGGCGTGGGCGGATATGCCTCGGCTCCTACGCTGAATGCCGCTTATAGCCTGGGAATACCTTGCCTTATCCAGGAACAGAACTCATACGCCGGAGTGACAAACAAGTCACTTGCCAAAAAGGCAGAGAAGATATGCGTGGCTTATGACGGCATGGAGAGATTCTTTCCTGCCGACCGTATCATCAAGACAGGTAACCCCGTGCGTCAGGCTTTGCTCGACAACAACATGACAAAGGCTGAGGCACGCCAGGCAATGGGACTCGATGCTGACCGTCCTACCATCCTTGTTATCGGAGGATCACTCGGTGCACGCACGATAAACGACTCCATTGCGGGAGGAATAGAGAAGTTTGAGAAGGCTGGCATACAAGTTGTATGGCAGACAGGTAAGTACTATGCTGAAGAATGTCAGCGCATTGCCAAGGAGAAGAATGCCAAATTGGTCAAGCCGCAGGCATTTATCAGTGATATGGCTACTGCATACCGCGCCGCAGACATCGTCATAAGCCGTGCCGGAGCCAGTTCCATCAGTGAGCTTTGCCTTCTCAGCAAGGCTTCCATACTCGTACCTTCTCCTAACGTAGCCGAAGACCATCAGACCAAGAATGCCCGTGCTCTCTCCGACAAGAGCGCAGCTATCTTCGTGGCAGACAAGGATTCACGCTCCGTTCTCGTCGATGAAGCAATGGAATTGGTTGCCGACAAGGAGAAAATAGCATCCATCGAGAAGGAAGTATATAAGTTGGCGTACCATAACAGTGCGGAGGTCATCGCCAAAGAAGTGCTGAAACTGGCAAAGAAATAGCCCCTCCAGCAAGGCAACAAGCCCTTCGCATTCAGGCAACAATCCCCTTATGCCAAGGCAACAAGCATCTCATACCAAGGCGAAGCCAGCCACTGTGTCGGGCGCTTTTACGCCCGATATGTCCAGCATCCGCCGCAACAACAGAAAACAAACAACAAAAATGAACACCAAAGATATAAAGTCAGTATATTTCGTAGGAGCAGGTGGCATAGGAATGTCAGCCATAGCACGTTACTTTATCCGCAAAGGATTAGTAGTGGCAGGATATGACAAGACCCCATCTGCATTGACAAAGCAACTCGAAAAGGAAGGTATGCTCATTCATTACGAAGAGAATGTGGATGAGATACCGCAGGCATGTCGTGACAAAGACCATTGTCTCGTAGTGTTTACTCCAGCCATTCCGGAGGAACATGCAGAACTGCAGTACTTCCGCAACGGCGGTTTCGACATACAGAAGCGCGCTCAGGTGCTCGGCACACTGACCAGATCGCATAAGGGTCTCTGCTTTGCAGGCACACATGGAAAGACCACTACTTCCACAATGTGTGCGCATATCATGCACCAGAGCACTCCGGACTGTAACGCTTTCCTTGGAGGAATTTCCAAGAACTACGGTTCCAACTACATTCTCTCTGACCATTCAGACTATGTAGTGATAGAAGCTGATGAGTTTGACCGCTCTTTCCATTGGTTGAGACCTTGGATGTCAGTCATCACTGCCACTGATCCTGACCATCTGGATATATATGGCACGAAGGAAGCATACCTCGAATCATTCCGTCATTACACCACTCTCATACAGCCGGGTGGCGCACTTATCATCCACGAAGGACTGGAAATGCAGCCTGATGTGCAGGAAGGCGTCCGCACTTATACATATTCCATCGACCACGGAGACTTCCATGCAGAGAATATAAAGATAGAGAATGGAGAGATAACCTTCGACTTTATCTCGCCGATAGAGAATATCACGGGCGTAAACCTCGGTCAGCCAGTGCCTATCAATATTGACAATGGCATCGCGGCAATGGCAATGGCACAGTTGAATGGCTGCACTGCCGATGAGATACGCTATGGCATGATGACATATAAGGGCGTTGACCGTCGCTTTGACTTCCGCATCCGCAATGCAAAGCACGTCCTCCTGTCCGACTATGCACACCATCCGAAGGAGATATACCAGAGTGCAAAGAGCATGAGAGAGGTCTATAAGGACCGCCATATCACGGCTATCTTCCAGCCACATCTATACACTCGCACACGGGATTTCTATAAAGACTTCGCCGATGCACTGTCACAACTGGATGAAGTCATACTCACTGAGATATATCCTGCACGCGAAAAGCCTATCGAAGGCGTGACTTCCAGACTCATATATGATAACCTTCGCGAGGGAATAGAGAAGAGCATCATCAACAAGAAGGACGTGCTCGACCTCGTAAGGCAAAGGGATTTCGATGTGCTCATCATCCTCGGTGCCGGTGATCTCGACAATTATATGCCGGAAATTGCGGCTATCATAGAGAATAAGGAAAGGCAGTCATAGAGTAGAGACGCCAATCTTATACGGTAAATGAAAATAAGAATCAACTGGAAATATTGCCTGCTTGTCATGGTGGATATAGTCATCTTTATCTATCTTGGCTTTGCTATGGTCTCATGGAACAAACCCGATGAGGCCAACAAGGTGTGTATCAAGGTGGACATAAATATCGAAGATGAGAATGAGAACGGTTTTCTCAAGACGGCAGAGGTAAAACATCTTCTGGAATCCCATTCGCTTTACCCGCTGTCAAAGAAGGTAAAGGACATCAATACCCGTAGCATCGAGGACCTCTTGCTGCGCACAGCCTTCGTGAAAACGGCGCAATGCTACATCACAAACGAGGGATACGTCTATATCACCTTGACTCAGCGCACGCCGGTGATGCGTGTCAAGGCAGACAATGGGGATGATTACTACATTGATGACAATGGCGGAGTGATGCCAAACTCGCAATACACATCCGACATGATTATCGTGACGGGACAGATAAGCAGGTACTACGCATGCCGATACCTCAGCATCCTGGCAAAGGTAATCATGGATGATGACTTCTGGCGCAACCAGATAGAGCAGATAAATTTGCTCGGTGACCGCACGATAGAGCTGGTGCCGCGTGTCGGAGAGCATATCATCAACATCGGGGAACTGCCTAACCACAGGAATAAGGAGCGCCGTCAGCAGCTCGTCTCTGAGTTTGTGGCAAACCAGCTCCATCGCATGGACCTCTTCTATCGCTATGGTCTCAAGGTGGCAGGATGGAACAAGTACTCTTATATCTCGCTCGAATATCCCAATCAGGTCATCTGTACCCGTCGGGATTTGAGCAAACATGCCAAGCCTATCCCGGTTGTCGTGCAGACACCACAACCGGAAAACCAACCTCCGACGGCTTCATCAGAGGAGGGAAAGAAAGAGAATGCGGACAAAAAGCCAACCTCTGACGCAAAGAAAACAGAGGAAAAAGCAGACAATAAACCAACTGTGAAGTCTGAGAACAAGTCTGCTTCCAAGACAGATAAATCTTCTTCCAAGTCAGATAAGGCGACCTCCAAGTCGGAAAAGTCATCCTCCAAGACAGTGAAGTCTTCGGAAAAGAAACAGGAAAAGACAGACAAGAGCAAGAAAAAGTCTGACTCAAGGACAGAGAAATCTTCAACAAAAAAGTCAAAACATTAAAATTCTGATCAGTATATGTCTTCAAAGAATTTCATCGTAGCCATCGAACTTGGCTCAACAAAGATTACTGGTGTTGCCGGACAAAAGAACCATGACGGCAGTTTTACTGTCAATGCAGTGGTAAGAGAGGACTCTACTGCGTGCATCCGAAAGGGTGTCGTCTATAACGCTGACAAGACAGTGCAGTGTATTACCAATGTTATTTCCCGACTCAAGACAGCCATGAAGGCGGAGATAGCACAGGTATATGTCGGTGTGGGCGGTCAGTCCATACACTCTGTGCGCAATGTCATGGTCAAGGACCTTGCAGAACCGGCCCTCGTCACAGCGGATATGGTCAATGAACTCATGGATTCCAACCGTGCGATGCAGTACAAGGACTTTGAAATTCTTGATGTCGTGGCACAGGAATACAAGGTGGATAACCAGTATCAACTTGAACCTGTAGGCATAGAATGCTCACATCTGGAAGGCAATTTCCTGAATATACTGCAGCGAAAGAAGCACTATCACAGCCTGAACAACTGCTTCGACCGTGCAGGAGTGAAGATAGCAGAGATGTATCTCGCTCCTATTGCCCTCGCAGACGGCGTTCTCACTGATGCAGAGAAGCGCTCCGGCTGTATGCTTGTCGATATGGGAGCCGAGACTACCACCGTATTGGTGTTCAACAAGAATATCCTCCGCCATGTAGCAGTTATCCCATTGGGCGGTAATAACATCACTAAAGACATCGCATCCCTGCAGATGGAGGAGGCAGATGCTGAGATGATGAAGCTCCGCCACGCTTCCGCATATACTGAAAACAATGAGATAGATGCCTCTGTAAGCTACAACATCGACAATGAACGTAAGGTGGAGAGCCGCAAGTTCATTGAGCTGGTGGAGGGACGCGTGCAGGAAATCATCCAGAATGTATGGCATCAGGTGCCGGAAGACCTCACGGACAAGCTCGTGGCTGGCATTGTCCTCACCGGTGGAGCAAGCAATATGAAGAATATTGACGTGGCGTTCCGCAACCATACCCACATCGCCAAGGTGCGTATCGCAAAGAATGTGACACTCAAGATACATTCTTCAAACAGTGAAGTGACTGCTTCCAACGGCATGATGAATACCATTCTCAGTATTCTTGCAAAGGGAGAAATCAACTGTGCCGGCTCTGATGTAGCACCGCAGAAGGACATCTTCGATGCAAATCAGCCTGTTCCAGCATCTGAAGACCAGACCAAGACGCCAAAGCCAGCCGATGAACAGGCAGGAACAGGTAAGGTAAAGACTGCTACAGAGAAGGCAAAGGAAGAGGAAGAACGCCGTGCCGCAGAGGAAGCCCGTAAGCTCCAGGAGGCTGAAGAGCGCAGGCAGCAGGAACAGGAACAGCGCGAAAAGAAGCCGGGATTAGGCTCAAGGTTAATGACTTGGCTGAAGAATTTCGTTGCAGACGAAGAAGATTAATCATCTACACATTTATATACATGGGTGGTTCTATAAATTAGCTTTGTTATATTTCGAGGCTATTTTCGAGGTCAAAGTATAAGAGAGCGAAGGAGTTATGCGGTGCATAACGACTGAACGAACTTGCGCTTTGAGCCGAAAAGAGTCCGAAAGATAACAAAACGCCATCCTTACAATTAAGTTTTATATAACGGTGGTAATTTATAGAACCACCCACAATAGTAAAGAATCGTAATAATATGGCAGAATTCAATAACAACATCCTCGACTTCGGTGAGGAGGATAAACAGAATAGCATCATCAAGGTCATTGGTGTAGGTGGTGGTGGTGGCAACGCAGTCAACCACATGTATCGTGAAGGCATACATGACGTGACCTTTGTGCTCTGCAATACCGATGCGCAGGCACTCAATGACTCTCCTGTTCCGGTGCATCTGCAGTTGGGAAAGGAGGGTCTCGGAGCCGGTAACCGTCCGGCAAAGGCGCGTGAAGCCGCAGAGGAAACCCTCGACGAGATACATCGTATGCTCGATGACGGTACGAAAATGGCATTCATTACTGCGGGTATGGGAGGCGGAACAGGTACTGGTGCCGCTCCTGTCATTGCCCGCGAGTCAAAGAGCATGGGCATATTGACCGTCGGTATCGTGACCATTCCGTTCCGTTTTGAAGGTGCGAAGAAGATAGACCAGGCACTTGACGGAGTGGAAGAGATGGCAAAGAACGTGGATGCACTCCTCGTAATCAATAATGAAAGACTGCGCCGTATCTACGGTGAACTCCCTGTACTGAAGGCATTCGGCAAGGCTGACGACACACTTAGCGTGGCAGCGAAGAGCATTGCCGAGATTATCACCGTGCATGGACTCATCAATCTCGACTTCAATGACGTGAAGACGGTGCTCAAGGACGGTGGAGTGGCAATCATGAGTACTGGATATGGCGAAGGTGACGGACGCGTGAAGCATGCCATCGACGATGCCCTCAACTCGCCATTGCTCAATGATAACGACATTTTCAATGCCAAGCGCATCCTTCTTTCTATCTCATTCCACAGTAATGACAAGGATTGTCAGGGACTGATGATGGACGAAATGGGCGATGTAAATGACTTCATGGACAGATTCGGACGTGATTTTGAAATCAAATGGGGACTTGCCCTCGACCCTACACTCGGTGAGAAAGTCAAGGTGACCATCCTTGCCACAGGCTTCGGAATCAATGATATCGACGGAATGACAGATCATCGTCGCACACATCAGAGTCAGGAAGAACTGGCAAGACAGGCTGCTGAGGAAGAAACACGCATCAGAAGACGTGAGCGCCGCGACCATTATTACGGTCCGAATGAGAATAATCCTCAGTATAAGAACCGCCCTCAGGTCTTTCTCTTTGAGCCGGACGATCTTGATAACGAGGATATTATCCTTCAGGTGGAGAATATCCCTACATCAAAGCGTACACGTCAGCAGCTGGAAGAACTGCGTCGTCTGTCACGTGCCACACAGGCTGTACCGGAAGAGCCTGCACAGAGTGGCAATGCCACTCCGGATGTGATATGCTTCTGATAGCCTTTTGCAGGCAGAAGGCGAAGCGTTCTGTGCATGAAAGCATGGAAATCACAGAATTATAGAATTGTTGAACCATTAAAATAATATAACTATGTTGTTCGATCAAATCAGTAATGATATCAAGGAAGCAATGAAGGCACGCGACAAGGTGCGCCTCGAAGCATTGCGTAACATTAAGAAAGTGTTCATCGAAGCTAAGACAGCGCCTGGTGCCAACGATACTCTCGAAGATGCACAGGCACTCAAGATACTCCAGAAACTTGCCAAGCAGGGCCACGACTCTGCCGACCTCTACACCTCACAGAACCGTCCGGACCTCGCTGAAGAGGAAATGGCACAGGTCAATGTGATAGAGTCTTACCTCCCGAAGCAGATGTCTGAGGAAGAGATTGAGGCTGTAGTCAAGGAGATAATTGCGCAGACAGGAGCCCAGAGCATGAAGGAAATGGGCAAAGTCATGGGCGTTGCGAGCAAGCAGCTTGCTGGCAAGGCTGACGGAAAGAAGATTTCCGAGATCGTAAAGAAACTTCTGGCATAAGGAGGAGGACAATATTATAATTGTCCCCCTTACTTGTCTATTAAGTATTTACCAACACATCGTATCGCATGAACTGGCAACAACTCATATCCACCAAGCGTTTCGGACAGGAGAACCGCCACACAGAGCGTCATGATGACCGCTCGGAATTCAAGAGAGACTATGACCGTCTCATCTTCTCCGCACCGTTCCGCCGACTGCAGAACAAGACGCAGGTGTTCCCATTGCCGGGAAGTATCTTTGTCCATAACCGCCTTACGCACAGTCTTGAGGTGGCAAGTGTCGGCATGTCTCTTGGTAATGACGTGGCAAGGGATGTGATACGTCGCCATCCGGAACTTGCCGGAACGCTGATAGAAGAGATAGGAACTGTGGTGGCAACGGCGTGCCTGGCGCATGATATGGGCAATCCTCCTTTCGGACATTCTGGAGAGAAGGCACTCCAGACATTCTTCACGGAAGGAAAAGGCGCAGCCCTCAAGCCGTTGCTCAATCGCGATTTCTGGGATGACATCACGCATTTCGAAGGTAATGCCAATGCTTTCCGCCTTCTTACCCACCGCTTTTGCGGCAGAAGAAAGGGCGGTTTCGTCATGACTTACACGATGCTCGCATCCATAGTGAAATATCCTTTCGCCTCTTCCTGTGCAGGAAATCATGGCAAATTCGGTTTCTTCACCAGCGAAGCGAACTTCTTCCGCCGTGTGGCAGAGGAACTGGGAATGAAGCGTCTCAGCGAAGACGGGGAACCATTGCGCTATGCACGCCATCCGTTGGTCTATCTTGTGGAGGCTGCCGACGATATTTGTTATGAGATAATGGATATTGAGGATGCCCACAAACTCAAGATATTGTCCTTCGAAGAGACGAAATCGCTTCTTCTCGGCTTCTTTGAAGACAATGTGAAAGAGGGTATTCTCCAGCGCATCAAGGATGAAGAACTGACTGATGAGAATGAGCAGGTGGTCTATATGCGTGCCTGTGTCATAGGAAAACTGGAGAATGTATGCGCTGAAGCCTTCCTGAAACATGAGCAGGAGATACTCGATGGCACCTTTGAAGGTGAACTTATCGACCATGTGAGTGAACGGGAAAGATTGGCTTACCAGCGCTGTACCGAGACGGCATACGCAAAAATATATTGCAGCAAGCCTGTTCTCGACATCGAATTGGCTGGTTATCACATCATAAATACGCTGATGGAGCAGATGACAGAGGCGGCAGTCCACCCGGAAAGGTTCTATTCCAAGCAACTGTTGCGCAGGGTAAGCAGCCAGTATGACATCAATTCCGACGACTTCGAGACGCGTATAATGGCAGTAATAGACTTCGTAAGCGGAATGACCGACGTCTTTGCCCTCGACTTCTATCAGAAACTCAACGGCACCAGCCTCCCGATAGTATAACAATCTCCCCTCCACCGCTTCTTCGCAAGCAGGGAAAGCCACTGTGTCGGGCGCTTTTATGCCCGATATAAACAATAAAACACCCAAGAAATGCTACAAGTAAAAGTAATAAATACCGGCTCTCAGCCACTCCCGGAGTACGCTACTCCACAGAGCGCAGGCATGGACTTGCGTGCCAATATCACAGAACCGATAACACTTCAGCCACTGGAACGCCGCCTGATACCTACGGGATTGCACATCGCTCTGCCAGTAGGCTACGAGGCACAGATACGTCCACGCAGCGGACTTGCATTGAAGCATGGCATCACAGTGCTCAATACTCCAGGCACAGTGGATGCAGACTACCGTGGCGAACTGATGACATTGCTCGTCAATCTCTCTCAGGAGCCATTCGTAATCAATCCTGGTGAGCGCATCGCGCAGATGGTTGTGGCTCGTCATGAGCAGGTAGAGTTCACCGTAGTCGAAGAACTCGACGAGACAGAGCGCGGTGATGGCGGTTACGGACATACCGGAACCAAGTAATCATCCGGCGTTCAGGACGGAATGGATGATGGATTTTATTTCATAAAGCATAATAGACATAGAAGAAAATGCGAAGCATATACATTATAATATTATTGACATGCCTTTCCACTTCCGCCTTCGGATGGAAGAAAGACAAGAAGACACAGGTGGCAGTTCCACAGCAGGAGCAGCGTCTGTCCGATGATGATATGCTCCGATACCGTTACTTCTACCTCGAAGCACTTAGATACAACGGGGCGGAGAAGTTCACGGAGGCGTATGAACTCTTCCGTCATTGTCTCCAAATCAATCCGAATGCCTCGGAAACTCACTTCGCATTAGCCCCCTTTGAGGCCGCTTTCGGACGTGATTCCTTGGCGCAGGCCCACTATGAGACGGCTCTTCGCCTTGATCCCGACAATGATGAGTTTGCCGAAAGGCTTGCCCAATACTATCTGTCCCGTGAGGATAAGGCGAAAGGTGAAGGCAAACAGGAATATATGCTCATGGCTGCCAATGTCTATGAAGATCTTGCCAAAAGGTATCCGGACCGCAGTGACTACATAGAAATCCTCTCGAAGATATACCTTAACCAAAAGGATTACAGGAAAATGCTCAGTGCCCTCAATCGTCTTGAGGTGCTCGAAGGGCAGAGCGAGGACCTTACTCTCACCAAGATGCAGGTCTATTCCTATATGGGAGAGCAGGAAGGTGCCCACGAAGAACTGGTAAGACTGGTGAAGAATCATCCGAATGACCTCAGTTACAGGGTGATGTTAGGCAACTGGCTCCTTGGTAACGGCAGGAAAGATGAGGCTCTGAAGGAGTATCTCGCAGTGCTGAAGGAAGAACCCGATAATGCGCCAGCGCAGATGTCTCTCATGGATTACTATCGCTCCGTGGGCAATACAGCTGAGGCTGACAAACTGCTGTATGCCATATTGCAGAATCCGAGGACGGAATCCGACACCCGTATCACGCTGATGCGCGAGGTGGTGCAGGACAATGAGAAAGCCGGAGGCGACTCCACGCGTGTGCTCAATATCTTCAACCGTGTCCTTTCCTTTCCGCAGCAGACCTCTGAGATGGCAGAAATGAAGGTGGCTTACCTTCAGCTGAAGGGAATGCCGAAGGACAGTATCAAGGCTGCTCTCAATAAAGTGCTGGATATAAGTCCGGAGAACATTCAGGCGCGACTCCAGCTTATCGACATCCTCTGGCGCGATACCATCGACCAGAATGTGGTCAATGAATGCGAAAAGGCGGTAGCTTACAATCCCGATGAAATGGCGCTTTATTACTATCTCGGACTTGCGAGATACCTCAATCAGGATGATAATGGCGCTCTCGAAGCTTTCCGCAATGGTGCGATGCGCATAGATGATGACACTCCCGCTGACATGGCGTCGAAGGTGTATATGTTCATGGGCGACATCCTTCACGGAATGGGGCAGAAGAAGGAGGCTTATATGGCGTATGACAGTTGTCTGGTCTATAATCCCGACCAGATAGAGTGCCTCAATAACTACGCTTATTTCCTCTCCACGGAGAACCGTGACCTGAAGCGTGCGGAGCAGATGAGCTACAAGACCATAAAGGCTGAGCCGGATAATGCCACTTTCCTCGACACTTACGCTTGGATACTCTATAAGGAGGAACGCTACGAAGAGGCGAGGATATACATCGACCAGGTGATGAAAGCAGCCCCGGATAATGTCACTGGCGTGCTGAATGACCATGCCGGAGACATATACATCAAGCTCGGACTCACCGCTGAGGCTGTGGGATTCTGGAAAAAGGCATTGGAAGATGATACCGTAAATGCCGATGAAATCAGGAAAAAGATAACTCTCGCCAATAAAAAGAAAAAATAAATATAACCAATGAATATGCAGAAATACATCATACTCTTCGCCGCAATCCTCTTCATGGCATCATGTGCCACGCAGAAGAAGGCGACAGACAAGACTAATATCTCCACTTCTGTCTCCACGGAGCATGTGGCTATACAGAAACTGAACTATGTACGCAAGGTCACTGACAATGCTACATACAGTCAGAACATCGTTTCCAAGGTGGCATTGACCATCGGAGCGATGGGAAAGAGCACATCTGTGGATGGAAAACTGCAGATGAGGAAGAATCAGGTGGTACGTATCACGCTCTCACCTTTGGGCATAATGGAGGTGGGAAGGCTGGAATTTACTCCTGAATACGTCCTCGTGGTAGATAGAATAAACAAGGAATACGTCAAGGCTTCCTACAATGACCTCGACTTCCTGCGTGACAACGGACTCGATTTCTATTCTCTCCAGGCTCTGTTCTGGAACCAGTTGTTCCTTCCTAACACTGACCGCCTGACAGATTCTGCCCTTCGCGACTTCGATGTTGATCTCAATGCAGAAGCAAACCGCAAGGTGATGATGAAGTCAAAGGACCTGCAGTTCACGTGGATTACCACGCCGGAGAGCGGTCGTATCAATGCCGCAAAGGTGGAATTCGGCAGAGGAACTGCCCATTCTTCCACCGCTTCGTGGGAATACAGCGGCTTTACCGCTTTGGGAAAGAAGCAGTTTCCGATGAATCAGGTGCTCTCTATCTCCAGCCGTGCCTTGAAGAATGGAGCCAAACTCTCCATGACTATCAGGATGAAGAAGATAACATCCGACAATGACTGGGAGGCAAAGACCACGCTGTCAGGCAAATATAAGGAAGTGAGTGCAGAGGAAATCCTCGGCAAACTCATGTCCATGTAGGGCGAAAGGCTCCACCGTCTCCTTATGGCAAGTCATCATTTGCTCTGTAATCGTTGGCTTGCCGTAATCGTGAAAGTAACAGATAATAATTCCATAGGACTAAATAATCAAAAAAGAATAATAGGAAAATGCATCGTCTGCTTATCATATTCCTGTGCTTGGTCACGCTGGTTTCTCCGTCTTTCGCCCAGACAAAGGCGAAAACGGCGACACGTAAGACCACAACTTCAAAGACCGTAACGAAGAAACGCACCACTACCACCCGCAAGAAAACCACTACAGCGAAGAGCAAAGCGAAGAAAGGCAAATCCGCTGGAGCGAAAGTGAGCAATTCGGAGATTAAAGGTCTGCGCAGCCAACAGGCGAAAATCAAGCAGAACATACGTCGCCAGGAGCAGGCTCTCCGTGCCAACAAGGCACAGGTGCAGGAGAAACTTAGAAAGCTCATGGTCATAAATGGGGAGATGGACCGTCGTCGTCAGAGCATTGACTCCATCAATCATGATATTCATCGCCTGGATGGAGACATTGGTATCCTCAATACCCAACTCAAGGAACTCCAGACTCAGCTTCAGGCCAGGAAGAAGGAATATGCCAAGTCCATGCGCTATATGGCAAAGCGACGCGGCATTCAGAGCGAATTGATGTTCATATTCTCCGGCAAGGACTTCCGCCAGATATTCCGCCGAATGAGATTCATGCGCCAGTATGCGGCTTATCAGCGCACTCAGGGCAAGGCTGTCCAGGAGCAACAGGCTCGTGTCAATGAGAAGAATGACCAGCTGAAGCAGACCAGAGGCGTCAAATCCACCCTCCTGCAGAAGGGACAGAAGGAGCACGCTGCACTCGAAGGACAGAAAGAGGAACAGCAGAAAGTGGTCAATTCCCTGCAAAAACAGCAGAAGACCATACAGACTGTCATTGCCGACCAGCGCAAGAAAGATGCCGCAATCAATGCTGAAATCGACAGACTCGTGGCTATAGAGGTGGAGAGAGCACGTCAGGCTGCCATCGCTGAGGCAAAGCGTAAGGCAGAACAGGCGGCTGAAGCCAAGCGTAAGGCAGAACTGCTCGCCAAGAAGAAGGCCATCGCTGAGGCTGCAGCGCGCGAGAATGCCCGTCGTGTGGCTGAGGCAAGAGCCGCCGAGCAGAGAGCTAAAGCAGAGGCAAGGGCTGCTGCCGACAGGAATGCGGCTGAGAAAGCAAAGGCTGAACAGGCGGCTCGTGAGGCTGAGTCTGCACGTATTGCTATGGAGCGCAAGGCGAAACTGGAAGAGGAACGTGCCGCCCGTGAGGTGGCTTCTGCCAAGAAAGCCTCTGAGGAAGCGCAGACATTGAGCAGCGCTGACCGTCTGATTAGTGGCGGATTCGAGGCAAACAAGGGCAGGTTGCCTTCCCCATTGGCTGGTGGACGCATAGTCAGCCACTTCGGAATGCACAATGTAGAGGGACTCTCAGGTGTCCAGCTCGACAATAAGGGCATAAATATCCTCGGACAGGCTGGCAGTGCAGTGCGCAGCATTTACGATGGAGTGGTCAGTGCCGTTTTCAATGCCGGTGGCACAATGGGCGTACTTGTGCGCCACGGTGCTTACATTTCCGTCTATTGCAATCTGCGGAGCGTCAGCGTATCACGCGGTCAGAAAGTCTCCGCACGCCAGTCTCTCGGCGTAGTGGGCAGGGATAATATCCTCCAGTTCCAGTTGCGCAAGGAACGTGACAAGCTCAATCCCGAGAGATGGATAGCGAGATAGTGCGGGAAAGCCACCGTGCCAACGGCTTTTACCGTTGGTTACCACCATTCGACATCCCCAATATACAATAACAAAACAAACTACAAATGATGAACAAGATTCCCTACAAGATCTATCTCAGTGAAGATGAGATGCCTAAACAGTGGTACAATGTCCGTGCGGACATGAAGAACAAACCGGCTCCGCTGCTCAATCCGGCTACCAACAAGCCCCTCACCAAGGAGGAACTGGAGCACGTGTTCTGCTCTGATCTCTGCGATCAGGAGCTAGATGACACCACGAAATGGTTTGACATTCCGGAGGAAATACAGGATTTCTACAAGATGTGCCGTCCTTCCCCGCTTATCAGAGCCTACTATCTGGAGAAGGCTCTCGGCACTCCTGCCAAGATATATTACAAGTTTGAGGGCAACAATACGTCTGGAAGCCACAAGCTCAATTCTGCCATCGCCCAGGCTTACTATGCCAAGAAGCAAGGTCTCAAGGGCGTGACCACAGAGACTGGCGCCGGACAGTGGGGCACAGCCCTCAGTATGGCGTGCTCTTATTTCGGTCTCGACTGCCGTGTGTATATGGTGAAATGCTCCTATGAGCAGAAGCCTTTCCGCAGAGAGGTGATGCGCACCTATGGTGCCTCTGTAACCCCATCGCCAAGTCAGACCACTAACGTGGGCAAACGAATCCTTGCAGAGCATCCTGATACCACGGGAAGCCTCGGTTGCGCCATCTCTGAAGCCGTGGAAGCTGCCACTACGCATGAAGGCTACAGATATGTGCTCGGCTCTGTTCTCAGTCAGGTGTTGCTCCATCAGACCATCATCGGACTTGAGACAAAGACTGCAATGGACAAATATGGCATCAAGCCAGACATCATCATAGGTTGTGCTGGCGGCGGTTCAAACCTCGGCGGACTTATCTCCCCATTCGTAGGAGAGATGCTTCGTGGCGAAAATCAGTATCGGATTATCGCGGTAGAGCCAGCATCCTGCCCAAGTCTCACTCGTGGTAAGTACGCTTATGACTTCTGCGACACAGGCAAGATATGTCCATTGGCAAAGATGTACACCCTCGGAAGCCAGTTTATCCCATCTGCCAACCATGCCGGAGGACTCCGTTTCCACGGTATGAGCAGCATCCTCTCACAGTTGTATGCCGACGGATATATGGAGGCAAGGGCCGTGGAGCAGACCGCAGTCTTTGAGGCAGCCACCCGTTTTGCGCGTGTCGAAGGCATCCTTCCAGCGCCAGAGAGCAGCCATGCCATCCGTGTAGCCATCGATGAAGCGCTCAAATGCAAGGAGACAGGCGAGGAAAAGACTATCCTCTTCGGACTCACCGGCACCGGATATTTCGACCTCTTCGCTTACGAGAAGTACAACAACGGCACCATGTCCGACATCATCCCTACCGACGAAGTCATCGCAGAGAGCCTTGCGAAGCTTCCTAAGGTGGATTAACTCTTGTGTGCCAAGATTAGCTTGGTGCTAATAATTGTTGAATAATTTTTGTCCGCTAAAAGTCAATGTTCATGTACCCATAGATATGAGCGCATGAACATTGACTTTTAGCGGACAGTATGTTATGTGAATTTCCTTCTTTATTAATGACTACTTAGCCCAAGTTTAACATAGCCGAAAAATTATGAAAATTTCCCTAAAGTGTCAAACTTGGGTTAATATTCTCTTACCATTGTATTTCTTTTATAGAAATAGACAAATTGTTCAATTTTTGAGGAGAAATTGAATTTATCTTATTAACCCAAGTTTAACATAGCCAAACCGTTTCTCTTGCAGTATCAGCCAGTTAGCAATTTCAATTTGCGTTACT